>CAVHYN010000128.1:0-2102 GCA_963640245.1 Bulleidia sp. | reverse complement strand
TTCGCCCCACTTCACCCTCATTGAGGGGCGTGTCATAAAGCCATTCCCCCACCGACATGCGAGCATGTCGTGGGCTCAGGCTTTTGACACTGTAACCAATATTAGAGCTGGGGACCTGCTGCAACCAGTGCCTTACCTGCCTCGTTGCTCTCATATTTTGCGAAGTTCTTAACGAAACGCTGTGCCAGATCCTTTGCCTTTGCATCCCACTCTGCAGCATCTGCATAGGTGTCACGCGGGTCAAGGATTCCGGTATCAACTCCTGGAAGAGCTGTCGGTACCTCAAAGTTGAAGTACGGAATCTTCTTCGTCTCAGCGTTCTGGATATCGCCATTCAGGATCGCATCGATGATTCCACGGGTATCCTTGATGGAAATACGCTTTCCTGTACCGTTCCATCCTGTATTTACCAGGTATGCCATCGCACCGCTCTTCTGCATCTTCTTTACCAGCTCCTGTGCGTACTTGGTCGGATGCAGCTCCAGGAATGCCTGACCGAAGCAAGCAGAGAAGGTCGGTGTCGGCTCTGTGATTCCACGCTCGGTTCCTGCAAGCTTTGCAGTAAATCCGGACAGGAAGTAGTACTCAGTCTGCTCCGGTGTCAGAACGGATACCGGCGGAAGTACGCCGAATGCGTCTGCGGACAGGAAGATCACATTCTTAGCGTCCGGGCCGGAAGAAATTACATTTACATTCTGTGCAATCTTCTCGATGTGATCGATCGGGTAAGATACGCGAGTATTCTCTGTAACGCTCTTATCTGCGAAATCAACCTTTCCGTCTTTGTCCAGGGTTACATTCTCGAGAAGTGCATTTCTCTTGATCGCATTGTAGATATCCGGCTCAGACTCCTTGTCCAGGTTGATAACCTTTGCATAGCAGCCGCCCTCGAAGTTGAATACACCGTTGTCGTCCCAGCCGTGCTCATCATCGCCGATCAGAAGACGCTTCGGGTCTGTAGAAAGGGTGGTCTTACCTGTTCCGGAAAGTCCGAAGAAGATTGCGGTATTCTTTCCTTCCATATCTGTGTTTGCGGAGCAGTGCATGGAAGCAATGCCCTTCAGCGGCAGATAGTAGTTCATCATGGAGAACATACCCTTCTTCATCTCTCCGCCGTACCAGGTATTTACGATAACCTGCTCGCGGCTGGTGATGTTGAACATAACTGCCGTCTCAGAATTCAGACCCAGCTCCTTGTAGTTCTCTACCTTAGCCTTGGATGCGTTGTATACAACGAAGTCCGGCTCAAAGTTCTCAAGCTCTTCTGCTGTCGGCTTGATGAACATATTGGTTACGAAATGTGCCTGCCAAGCTACTTCCACGATGAAACGGATAGCCATGCGTGTATCCTTGTTTGCACCGCAAAATGCATCTACTACATACAGTTTCTTATCAGACAGCTCTTTCTTAGCAAGATCCTTTACTGCAGCCCATGCTTCAGCAGTTGCCGGATGGTTGTCGTTCGGATACTCCTCGGATGTCCACCATACAGTGTCCTTGGAATTCTCATCCATTACGATAAATTTATCTTTGGGAGAACGTCCGGTATAAATACCTGTCATAACGTTCACTGCGCCAAGCTCGCTCTCCTGGCCTACTTCAAAGCCTTCCAGACCCGGCTTTGTCTCCTCTTCGAAAAGCATCTCGTAAGAAGGATTGTGTACAATCTCCGTGGTTCCTGTGATACCATACTGAGTTAAATCAATCTTTGCCATCTTTCACTCGACCTCTTTCTTTTTTGTTCTATAAAGGGCGTTACTGTATGTAGCTGCCATTCTGCACACAGGCCTTGCTCACCCACATCAACTATTATCCCATCTTGTGAAAAAAAAGTCAAGAAAAAGTATCTAAAAAAATACAAAGTGGATATCCTTTGGTTAATTCTTA
Organism: Bulleidia sp.; assembly: GCA_963640245.1. GTDB lineage: Bacteria > Bacillota > Clostridia > Lachnospirales > Lachnospiraceae > Laedolimicola. The sequence continues at coordinate 215 of CAVHYN010000128.1, read as the reverse complement.
AATATCTGTAAATTTTATTTTTTCGCATGATTTTTCATTCATTTTATGATATCATTTCTCTAATATGCGGTCAGCATTCTCAAAAATTTGGTTACAGTGTCAAAAGCCTGAGCCCACGACATGCTCGCATGTCGGTGGGGGAATGGCTTTATGACACGCCCCTCAATGAGGGTGAAGTGGGGCGAAAGCCCCGCGAAAACCCGAATTGAGGAAGG
>CAVHYN010000127.1:0-2105 GCA_963640245.1 Bulleidia sp. | reverse complement strand
GCCCCTGTGGAGCGCACTAAGCGTGACCTCTGGAAGCTGTTTCCATCCTCCTCAAAGGACTTCCCGCACCTCCGCCTGCCGCTCTTGCTACTTTTCTTTGTGTAAGTTGAAAAATCTTCACATTCCTGTATGATTCAACATAGGTTTTGACCGAAAATATATGGTAGGGGTTGACAGTATGATATCCATTAACGGTGACAGGTACCAATGGTAGATATCGTAGTTATCATAGATTTCTCGATCCATAGGTTTTCTCCTTCCTAAAGGAAAAAACGCTTTTGTTTTTACAAAGGATTGGCGGAAATCAAAAAATACTAAATTTCGGAGGTGGTATAGAGATATGAAGGGAATCAACAAGACGGTGCTTGCTTCTATGGCTATGGTGGTACTCGCGCTGGCCGGATGCTCACAAAAGAATGTATCAGAGAGTACAGAAGCATCACAAGTGGAAACGACTACGGCGCGAGTGGAAGTAACGAGCGAGGAGGCAGAAGAAAGCACAGAGTCGGCAAGCGAGGCGGATATTGTAGCAAAGTACGTTCTCACAGATGATGCAAAGAAAGAGCTAGAATGCGTTTTCAAGAACTGCCTCTACTTTGGAATTGGCAAGGATAAAGAACAAATCTTCTCAGAGCTTTCAAGGTACGATGTAGAAACTCTGCTGTGTACAACATACATAACACCAGACAGCTACTTGAAAAGAGGTGTTTACAAAGAAGGAACCGGTTACGTTGTAAGTCGAGAAGAACTTTCCGAGTATCTAAAAGGCGGATTCGGATTGGAACTGGATTCATTTGATTTTTCGACTGATGATTATATGCTGTACGAAGATGGCGACACCTTCTATTTCTTGGGCGGAGACTACGGTATGGCCTATCCGGATGCTTTTATCGATACGATAGAACAGGATCCAGATAGCGGAATCATTACACTGACAGGAGATGTGCTCTTTATCAGTGAAGAAGATACTGAAGGTGTAATCAATCCATACATTTTTACCGCAACAATGCAACCGTCCGACTCGAAATATTTCGGCGGGAATACGCTGATTTCGTTTGAGTATGAAGCAAACACAACTGGCGTATATCCGGACATCGACGCTGGTAAATATGGTCTGGACAGCATTCGATTTGAAGTGGATTGAGATTAACCCTATCTCTCAGGATGCAAAAAGCCCCATAGGAAATCCTATGAGGCTTTTTCTTATGATGCGCGATTTTTTCGTAGTCCCTTCAGATCGAGAAGATACTCCAAAGCCGGCTCTTTAGCCGCTCTGATCTCTTTTCTTACACGGTCAGGCGTCAAAATTTCCAGCTTCCACATCCGCTTGGGATTTGGTGATCGAGGAAGTCATCGGCAAGAACTTTCGTCGCCACAACATCTTCGAGTACAAGTCCCCGGGAGACGAGCTCAGCATTGACACGTTTTTCAAGACCATGGGATACGCCTGCCTATACAAGGCCGCGGCAAAGAAGGTGAACGAAATTCCGGCGGAAGATGTGCTGGTAACATTGGTTCGGGCTGACAAGCCGGAAAAGCTGCTGAAGTGGTTGCGGGAGAACTACGAGGTAAGAGAGGATCATCCCGGTATTTACTACATCGAACAAGCAGGACTGTTCCCGGCACAGCTAATTGTCAGTGATGAATTATCAGAGAGGGACGCCATCTGGTTGCAGAGCCTGACGAATCGGTTACAGTCAGTGGATGCGAAAAAATTGCTTGCGAACATTGAAGAAACTCGCTATGGTAGAAGTGAAAGAGAATTAATTGAGTCAGTTTTGCAGGTGGCACTGGCAGCGAATAGAGCGGCATTTGACAAAATGCGAAAGGAGGAACCCGGTATGTATGATGCATTGAGAGACTTTATGGCAGCAGATTTTCAGAAGGCAGAAGAAAAGGGTGTTGCACGAGGAATGCGACAAGGAATGCAACAAGGAATGCAGAAGGGTGTTGGTATTGGCGAACTCCGGAAAGCCAAGGAGACAGCAACAGAATTATCTCATATGGGACTGCCTGTAGAGAAGATTGCCAGGGCTGTTAAGGTATCTGTGAAACAGGTCGAGGAATGGCTGTCGGAGTCATTGGTCATGGCATGAATTAATAAA
>CAVHYN010000126.1:0-2271 GCA_963640245.1 Bulleidia sp. | reverse complement strand
CCCCATTGTGATACACTATAGACAATATAAATTCCGCAGCAGATAGCTGCGGAGAGATGGGGTTTGGGAGGAATCGAATATGAAATGCATCAATACGACCGACGCAGTGGGGCATGTGCTCTGCCATGACATCACACGGATCGTCAAGGACGTAGTCAAGGACACAGCCTTCAGAAAGGGGCATATTGTCACCGAGGAGGATATTCCGGTGCTGCTGTCTTTGGGCAAGGATCACCTGTATGTCTGGGAGAAGGACGAGAATACCCTGCATGAAAATGAGGCTGCAGAGATTCTTTGCAATGTCTGTCAAAACGAAAATATGCATCCCACCGATGTAAAAGAGGGCAAGATCGAGCTGGTAGCCGACTGCGACGGTCTGTTCCGGGTAGATGTGCCAAGACTGGATGCCATCAATGAAATCGATGAGATCATGATCGCCACCCGCCATAACAATACACCGGTGAAAAAGGGCGATCGCCTGCTTGGCACCCGCGTAATCCCGCTGGTTATCGCGAAGGAGAAGATGGAACGGGTAAAAGAGACCGCAGGAGAGGCGCCACTGGTTTCGCTGACACCTTATAAGCCGATGAAGGCCGGTATCGTCACGACCGGAAATGAGGTATACTATGGACGTATCCAGGACACCTTCACTCCGGTCATAGTCGATAAGCTGAAAGAATACGGCATCGAAGTCAGCGGACATATTCTCTGCGATGACAATATGGAAAAAATCACCAATTCCATTCTAAAACTGAAGGAAGAGGGTGCCGATCTGATTCTTTGCTCCGGCGGCATGAGCGTGGATCCCGATGACCGTACTCCGGGTGCCATCAAGAATACAGGAGCACGTATCGTATCCTACGGCGCACCGGTGCTGCCGGGTGCGATGTTCCTGCTGGCCTATCTGGAGGATGGAACGCCTATTATGGGTCTGCCGGGCTGCGTCATGTATGCGAAGGCTACCGTATTTGATCTGGTTTTGCCCCGCATCGCGGCCGGTGTGGAGGTGAGGAAGACAGAACTCGCACATATGGGAAATGGCGGCTTCTGCCTGGGCTGCAAGACCTGTCATTATCCCAATTGCGGCTTCGGAAAAGGCAACTAAGGGGGCGTGACGTATGGGAGGAATTATAGCAGAGGCGGCGCTGGAGCTTGTGCTGAAGCACACGCCCGTGATAGAGGAGAAGGAACAGATCCAAATCGCAGACATTTCAGGCCGGGTACTTGCAGAGAACGTAAAAACGGTCTTTGACAATCCACCCTTTCACCGCTCACCGGTGGACGGTTATGCCTGTAAGGCGGCGGATCTAAAGGAAGCCTCGGAAGACCAGCCGGTCATGCTGACGGTTGTTCGGGAAATCGACGCAGGGGATTATTCAGAGGAAGAGGTGCAGAGTGGTCAGGCTGTCCGTATCATGACCGGAGCGGCCATTCCGCCGGGCTGCGACTGCTGCGTCCGTCAGGAGGATACGGACTACGGAGAGGAGAGCGTGCGAATCTATAAGGCTGAGCGCCAGTGGGGCAACTATTGCTTCAAGGGAGAGGATTTCAAGGTCGGCCAGGTGCTTTTAAAAGCCGGTCGTGAGCTTGGCTTCGTGGAGGCCGGTGTGCTGGCCGGCATGGGGATTCCGGAGGTATCCGTATACCGCCGCCCCCGGGTCGCTGTCCTGACGACCGGAAACGAGGTCGTTCAGCCGGGAGAGCCTCTCTCTCCCGGTAAAATTTACGATATCAACCAGAAGCTTTTAGCTGCCAGGCTTAAGGAACTCGGAGCAGAGCTGACCGAGGTTCACTCTGTCCCGGACGAACCGGAGCAGATGGCGGAGGCACTGAAAAAGGCCGCAAAAGAGGCGGATTTGATCGTGACTACCGGTGCGGTTTCGGTGGGGAAAAAGGATATTATGCACGAGTCCCTGGCCAGGATTGGCGCGAAGCGCGTATTCTGGGGCATAAAGGTGAAGCCCGGGATGCCGACCTTATTTTCAGACTATGAGGGCATCCCTATCATGAGCCTTTCCGGCAATCCCTTCAGCGCCCTTGTTATCACAGAGCTTTTGCTTCGTCCCATGCTGGCAAAAATGATGCAAAGGCCGTCGTTGGAGCTTGCGCGAGTAACAGGCATGCTGGCGGATGCCTTTGGTAAACCCAGTCCCGGCAGGCGGTTTGTGCGAGCTTATTGGAAGGATGGCATCTTCCATCTGCCGGAAGGACTGAATTCCAACGGTGTGCTGGCTTCGATGCTTGGCTGTAACTGCCTGCTGGACGTACCGG
>CAVHYN010000125.1:0-2398 GCA_963640245.1 Bulleidia sp. | reverse complement strand
TGTATTTTTATATAACACATATATAAATTATGTTATAATATAGGTGAAATGTGGGGGTATCTTACGAAAGGAAATTCAAATTATGAAAAAAGAGATGCGTTATGCCTACGAGGTTTATAAAGAAAAGAGTTTTTCTAAAGCTGCGAAAGCGCTTTTTATTTCCCAGCCAGCACTGAGTGCCATCATCAAACGACTGGAAACCGAATTGCAGGAGCCCCTGTTTGACCGCAGCACCAATCCCATTCAGCTGACCGATGCCGGTATCTACTATATGCAGAATGTGGAGCAGATCATGGCCATTGAGAACAATATGCACGATTATTTTGAGGATCGTTCTGATCTAAAGAAAGGTTCCCTGCGAATTGGAGGAACGACTTTTTTCTGTGCCTATATGATTTCTCCCCTGATCCATCAGTTTACCCTCGCCTATCCCGGGATCCAGCTGGATCTCATAGAAACCTCCAGTATGGAACTGGAAACCATGCTGCTTGAGGGAAAGCTGGATCTGATCTTTGACAGTACTCCGTTTAATACAGACCTTATACAAAAAAACACACTTTGCGAGGAAGAAATCCTTCTTGCAGTTCCTGCCTCCTGGAAGATCAATGAACAGCTCGTTTCCAGCCGCTTCACCTTCTCCGAAATCCGGGAGGATCAGCATCTCATCAGCAACCGTTATGTGCCCCTCTCCCTTTTTTCGGATCTTCCCTTTTTATTTCTTCGGGAAGGCAATGACCTCTACAGCCGCTGCCTGTCTATCTGCCGCAATGCCGGTTTCACACCGAATATCCGCATGCACTTAGATCAGATGACTACGCTGTATCATCTTGCCAAAGCGCAAATGGGCGCCACATTTCTGCGTGATTCCGTCATGCACTACGAATTTCCGACCGATCAGCTCTATTTTTACCGGCTGGATTCGCCATTAAACAAACGACAGGTCTGCATCAATTACAAGAAAAACCGATATCTTAGCAAAGCAATGACGGCATTCATTACTTTTTATCAAAATGCCTGTCAGGCTTAAGTTTCTTCATCCTTTGCCAAACAATCTTAGTTTTTGGTAAAACGCCATTGACAGAAAAATTTTTTTCGCATACCATAGCACCCAAAATCTGGTGATAAGCAAAGGAGAGAATGTCTATGGCAAATTTCGATACTGCAAAACTGGCTTCCATGTCCCCAAAAGATGTCCGTGCGCTCATCCGCGCAGGTGAGATTACCAGCTATACCGCCGGTATGTGTGACGGCTATGCCCAGGCAAACCTTGTGGTGCTTCCCAAAGAGCTGGCCTACGATTTTCTTCTGTATGCACAGCGCAATCCCAAGGCCTGCCCTATCCTGGAAGTATCCGATGCCGGAAGCCGCAACCTCCCACTGATTGCCGACGGCTGCGATATTGCCACCGACATTCCCCGCTACTGGGTCTATGAACACGGTGTAAAAACCGGGGAATATACCAGCGTAGAACAATTCTGGCGGGATGACCTTGTAAGCTTTCTCATCGGCTGCAGCTACTCCTTTGAAGCTGACTTAATTGAAGCCGGGATCGAAATGCGCCATCAGACCGAACAACACGCGGTTCCCATGTACATCAGTAATATTACCTGTAAACCTGCAGGCATCTTTCATGGAAACACCGTGGTAAGCATGCGTCCCATGTCTCCCAAGGATGCAATCCGTTCTTCCATCATCACTTCCAGTATGCCAAACGTACACGGATCTCCCATCCATATCGGTGACCCGTCCCTCATCGGAATTTCTGATGTTCAGAAACCCGACTTCGGCGTTGCAGATACCATAAATCCGGGCGAGATCCCTGTCTTCTGGTGCTGCGGTGTCACCCCACAGGATGCCGTCATGCAGGCCAAACCCGACTTCTGCATCACCCATGCTCCGGGACATATGCTGATCACAGACGTAAAAAATTCTGCGCTGCGGTACTGAGTTCCAAATCCGACTTAATCAAGGCGATTTCATCTGACATTAATCACCTAAGTTCCGAAGTTCCGAAATGCCATACAGAACCGCATCCCCTGGTGGAATTTTTTACTTCGTGCGCTCCGCCGCCTATTGTCTCCCCTGCGGGCTAAACTCGCGTGCATTGCACGCTCAGACAGGCCCTCCGGGGAGACGCTATGCTCGCGCACTCAGAAAATTCCAAAGGGTCTGCTTGTTTTGTACGACATTTTGGAACTTCTACGTTACTGGCTACGCTATCGTAATAAAATCATCGGAACCGCTTCGCGAACCCTAGAATCAGAATGTGAGCTGTTGGACAGCTCTTTTATCAGAATCTGCATTCTGCTTGATTCGGCCAGTTATTTATGAAATGATACACTGGCAAAGCCAGTACAGTAGAAGTTCCGGGAACACCATGCAGAATTAGCGGCACATT
>CAVHYN010000124.1:0-2520 GCA_963640245.1 Bulleidia sp. | reverse complement strand
CCTTCCTCAATTCGGGTTTTCGCGGGGCTTTCGCCCCACTTCACCCTCATTGAGGGGCGTGTCATAAAGCCATTCCCCCACCGACATGCGAGCATGTCGTGGGCTCAGGCTTTTGACACTGTAACCAAATTTGAAAATGTGGGGAAACAAAGGAGGAAGCGACCGATGCATGCGATCGAACATACAGAAAAGCTTTTACAGCTTACAGAAGAGGGAACCTCGCCCTTCCATGTGACGGCAGCCGTGGAGCGGCAGTTCCAGGAAGCAGGCTTTAAGAAATTACTGCTTGGAAAAAACTGGAAATTAGAAAGGGGAGGACGGTATTATCTGGCACAGCATGGGACGAGTCTGGTGGCCTTTTCTATCGGAAAGAACTACCGTACCGGGGATGCCTTCCGCATGGCAGCGGCACATACGGATTTTCCGGGTCTTCGAATCAAGCCGGCACCGGATCTGACAAAGGCCGGCTATCGCCAGCTAAATGTGGAGGTCTATGGAGGCGCTATTTTAAATACCTGGCTGGATCGCCCATTGTCGGCTTCCGGAAGGGTGGCACTTCGAAGTGATGATATTTTCCGCCCGCAGATGCGTCTGGTGGATTTCAAAAAGCCCTTTCTGACCATCCCGAACCTGGCCATTCATATGAACCGTGAGGTGAATAAGGGCGTGGAACTGAACCGGCAAAAGGATATGCTGCCGGTCTTCGGCCTGGAGGATTCAGAGGATTTTTTAAGCCGTCTGGCGATGCAGCTTCAGGTAAAGAAGGAGGATATCCTCGAATATGAGCTGGGACTCTATAATACGGACACCGGCGATTACCTGGGACTTTCGGAAGAATTTATCTCTTCTCCACGCCTTGACAATCTGACCAGTGTACAGGCGATTACGACAGCTTTGACTGGCGGAATGCGGGATCGGGGAATCAACGTGGCAGCCTACTTTGACCATGAGGAGATTGGCAGCCGGACCAAGCAGGGCGCTGGTTCTACGCTCCTTTCTGTCGTGCTGGAACGGGTGCTTCTGGCCTTGAATGGCGACCGGGAAGCCTTCCTGGAAAGCTACAGTGACAGCATCCTGCTCTCGGTTGATGTGGCGCATGGAATTCATCCGAATCATACAGAAAAGCATGATCCGACCAACCAGGATTTGCTTGGAAAAGGAGTCTGCATCAAGGAGGCCTGCAGTCAGTCTTATGCGACCGACAGTGAGGCTGTGGCCATCGTACAGCAGATCTGTGACAGCGAGGAGATTCCCTATCAGAAGTTTGTCAATCGTTCGGACAGTGCAGGCGGCAGCACCTTAGGTTCGATTGCCTCCTCCCTGTTGCCGGTTCGAACCGTAGATATCGGAATTCCTCTTCTTGCGATGCATTCCAGCAGGGAACTGATGGGAACAGCGGATCAGGAGAGTCTGGTACGTCTGATTCAGGCTTTCTATTCCTTGTAAGAAATGTGTTGAAAAGCTCATGCTGTTGTGCTATTATCTTATGTAGTATTCAAAACTACATAAGAAAGAATCCTGCCACGCAGGATTCTCCGCCTGCGGCGGGTCGCTTTAGCGACATACTACATCTCCGCCGCAGTGCGATAATGTTTTTTATGTAATAGGGGATTCCTTCGGAATTTCCTATTACATAAAAGTATTTGCTTTAAGAAAACAACAGAGGAGCATCGCGTGATGAGTTATAAAATTATTGTAGACAGCTGCGGCGAACTGCCGGAGGAACTTAAAAAGGGCGGTCACTATGAAAATGTACCCCTGACCCTGGATATCGACGGCTATCAGATTGTGGATGACGAGACCTTTGATCAGGCAGACTTTTTGAAGCGTGTAGCAGCCAGCCCGAATTGTCCGAAATCTTCCTGTCCTTCCCCGCAGAGATATATGGAAGCATATACCTGTGAAGCAGATCATGTCTATGCTGTGACTCTCTCCGCGGAGCTGAGCGGTTCTTATAACAGCGCAGAGCTTGGGAAAAAGCTCTATCTGGAGGAGAAGGGGGAAAAGAAAATTCATGTATTCAACTCCAAATCGGCCTCCATCGGACAGACCCTGATTGCAATGAAGATCGAAGAATATGAGAAGGCTGGCATTCCCTTCGAGGAGATCATAGAAAAAGTAGATGCCTTTATCGAAGAGCAGCATACCTATTTTGTGCTGGAATCGCTGGAAGCCCTTCGAAAAAACGGACGGCTGAGCAACCTGAAGGCCTTTGTGGCCAATGCCCTGAATATCAAGCCGGTGATGGGATCGACGCCCATCGGCTCGATTTGCCAGAAGGATCAGGCTCGCGGCATGAATCGTGCTCTGAAGCGGATGGCAGACTATGTAGCGGAAGAAATGATCAATCCTATTGAAAAGATTGTGGCGATCACCCATTGCAATTGTCCGGAGCGTGCACAGTTTTTAAAAGATGAGATCGCTAAGCGTGTGCAGGTTAAGGATTTCCTTATCCTGGATACCGCGGGCGTCAGCAGCCTCTATGCCAGTGACGGCGGAGTCATTGTAGCAGTTTAGTGC
>CAVHYN010000123.1:0-2546 GCA_963640245.1 Bulleidia sp. | reverse complement strand
CACCGGCGGAGCACAGAGGAGACGAGGAGGTGACATTGTGAGGCAGAAGACAGAGATGCTTCATTTCCGCGTCACACCGCAGGAATTGGAACGCATCAAGCAGAAGAAAGCAGAGCTTGGCATTCGAAATATGGGTGCCTATCTTCGCAAGATGGCGATGGATGGGTACTGCGTGAATCTGGATTTGTCGGATGTCACGCGGGTATCCTCTCTCCTTGGCCGGTGCAGCAATAACCTGAACCAGTATGCGAAACGCGCCAACGAGACTGGCAGTATCTATGCGGAGGATATCCGGGATTTGCAGATGAGGCTGGATGAAATCCGCGAGATACAGAGGCAGGTACTAAAGCGGCTGGCGGGTATCCGATAACTGCGCAAACGCGTGGCATTTTGAAAGCTTACGGCACGGATGCTAATGTCTGTGCCGCTACATAAAACTTTCAGTCACTCAGGGGTTGACATCGTGGCGGTCCCATAGTCGATACGGTAAAATGAAGCTACAAAGAAAAAGAAGAGGTGATGAAGATGCTGACAAAAATGATTTTGAAGATACTGTTGTTCCCGGTTGTATTTATCCTGCGGTTTGTATGGTTTATTGCCTCCATCCTGCTACAGCTCTCCATGTGGGTGATATCGCCGGTCATTTTCTTTGTCCTTGGCTGCGGCATTTACTGCGTGGTGAAAGCAAGATGGAGCGATGTGTTCCTGCTGACACTGATCGAAATGGGACTTTGTGCATTGACCTTCGGAGCTGGGATGATCGTGGATCTGGTAGAGAGCCTGTGTGATCGGGTGGAGGAAGTGACAATGTAGGATGCTTCATGTGATTAGATTTGATGGAGGAAATGAAAATGGCGGCAACGAGACTTATTGCGCTGCATATCAACAAGGGAAAAACGGTAGCGCAGTGCCTTGCGGACCGCACCGATTATTCCGAAAATGCAGCCAAGACAGAGGATGGAAAATATATCAGCTCCTATGCCTGCGATGCAAAAACCTGTGACGAGGAATTTTTGCTTTCTAAGCGGCAATACGAGCATATCACCGGTAGGACACAGGCTCATGACGTGATTGCCTATCAGATCCGGCAGTCCTTTAAACCCGGAGAAATCACACCGGAGGAAGCCAATAAAGTCGGCTATGAGACGGCCATGCGATTCACCAAGGGAAAACATGCCTTTATTGTCGCGACACACATCGACCGGGCACATATTCATAACCACATCATTTTCAATTCCACGTCATTGGACTGTACGAAAAAATTCCGGGACTTTCATTTGTCCGGTCTTGCCCTGGCGAAGCTTAGTGACCTGATTTGCCTGGAACATCAGCTGTCCGTCATTATCCGGAAACCGTACCGGGAACGACAGAAGCGCACCGAGTATCCGCAGAAGAAATCCCAACGGGATGAGATCTGCGAGGCGATTGATGCAGCATTAGAGCGGAAGCCAAAGAACTTCCAGGAGCTGGTCGGATTCCTACAGGAAGAAGGGTACGAGTATAAGGACGGCAGACAGCCTGCACTTCGTGGAAAAGGTCATAGTCGGTTTGCAAGATTCCGTTCTCTGGGAAAGGGCTATGCGGTGGATGAACTCTGTGCAGTGATGGCAGGAACAGCAGAGCATACAAGCAAGTTTGCTGGAAAAGTCCGTACAAATGCAAGAAAAAAGCAGCTGCATGATAAGCCCGAGTTTTCCTTCCTGATTGACGTTCGTGCGAAAATGCAGGAGGGCAAGGGCACGGGCTATGCCAGATGGGCAAAGGTCTTTAATCTGAAGCAGATGGCGAAGGCGCTCATGTTTATGGAAGAGCACGGCATCAAAAGCTATGAGGAACTGACAGAAAAGGCAGATGGAATACTGGAGCAGCGAGAGCAGTTACTCACTTTCATCAAGTCGGATGAAGTAAGACTCCAAGAAATCCAGATCATGAAAAAGCACTTGCTCAATTACCGCAAGTCCCAGGATGTGTTCCAGGCATACAAGGACTCCGGCTATAGCCGAAAATTCTATGAAGAACACAGAGATGTGCTGACGCTTCGCAGTGCTGCGAAGAAGGCATTTGATGCGTACAAGCAGCAGCACGGACAGGACAGCAAGTTACCAAGAATCAGCGAACTGAATGCAGAATATGCAGTGACCCTGGAACGAAAGAAGAAAAATTACGCGGAGTATGCCAAGTCCAAGGCAGAGATGCAGGAGTGGCTGACGGCACAGAAAATCGTGCAGACGGTACTGGGAGAGGAAGAAAAAGAAAGGCAACAGCATGAGCGGGAACAGAGACAGGAAAATGAGGCTGCTCAGCAGGATAGATAAGCAGGAGACCGGTGCAGGAGGGGGAAATCCTTTCTGTGCCGGTTCTTTTTGCGTATATCGAAGTGATGTGTACAAAATAATGTACATCACATCTGTTATTATGCTTGTAGAAGATCTATAATAAAATGTGGGAAGAAAAGATTTTTTGGAGTGAATTTTGATGGATAGAGGGAAAGGGAATCTGGTATGTGATTGAACCTACCGGCAGAGTTGTTATTGAATATTCGCATC
>CAVHYN010000122.1:0-2844 GCA_963640245.1 Bulleidia sp. | reverse complement strand
CGGCCGGCACCTGTACAGTAATCATACTGCGTATGCGAAGCAAACATAGAAAGGGGGGCACAGGGTGGATAAAAAGACCGAAAAAGCGGAATACTGTGGAAACGGCGTTAATCCGGAGAGAGAAAATGCCTATCAGGTGGTTAATTACAGCGGAAAACTCCCTTTTCTGATCCATTGTGTGAATTACGAGGAGATCGTGAACCAGCAGGGACACCAGCGGGATATTCTGGAGCATTGGCACAGTGAGGTGGAGTTTTGCTATACCTTTATAGGACATGCGGTGCATTATATCGACGGTAAGGTTTATACGGAGGAGCCGGGAAAGCTGCTGATCACCAATTCCGAAAGCGTGCACAAGGTCATCTCCGATATCGATGTTCCCCATGACAATTCACCGGTGGCGGTGGTATTGGTAGTAAACTATGAATTCTTAAAGGGCGTGATTCCTTATCTTCCGGAAAAATATTTTCTCACAGAAGTAAAGGAAACCGGGAAAACCGGAGACAGGATCCGGGAGATCATGGAACATTTTTCCGGGTATGGCGATACCGGGTACGATCTGCAAAAGCTTCCCTATTACGAGCAGTTTCATCTGATGGGAAAAATGTATGAGCTGCTGTACTTCCTGTGCAGAGATGCCCTGCGGGATCGAGATGAGATCTTTCCCATCAATAACGAAAAAAATATGGAGCGGCTGCGGGGCGTGATGCTCTACATCAATGCGAATTACAGGGAACCGATCCGTCAACAGGCCACGGCTAAAAAATTTTATTTTACCACATCCTATTTTTCCAGATTCTTCCGGCAGAATACGGGAATGACCTTTAAGGAATACCTGATGCGGGTCAGGGTCAGGAATGCGAAGGAGGAGATACTGCAGACGGACCATTCCATTCTGGAGGTGGCCATGAACAACGGCTTTACGGATGCACGAGCCTTGATCCATGCGTTTCGGGAGGTGTACGATACCACACCTTATCAATATAGAAAAAGCAATCAAAATAAAGAAAAATAGGCTTTTATATCTCCTGTTTCTGTATAACTGCGGCTAGGTGACGGATCCCGGTTCCTTACACGGAAAATATTCTGCGCAAGTCGGTGTATCTGTGATCGTGCGGGGAACGACCGCAGTGCAAATTTTGGCAATAATCGGGATAAGAAATGTAAAGAGAGAAAAAGAAAAAACAGATATGCTTATCTTACAGCAAACAGCACAGGGCCCGGAAATAAGTTTCTTACGGCGTTTACAGGAATAAACGAAAAAGATTTTTTTTCTGACAGGTTTTCTGACAGAAGCAGGCGGAGCAGATGCCGTCTGTCCGGGACAGCAAAAAAGTGCAAAATTGCATCTGCAGAATGGGGATAAGCATATGAAAGAAAAGACAAGGATTCCTTTGTGGAAAAAGATTGCTTATGGCTGCGGCGCAGGGGGCGGCAATGTAATGAGCACGTTACTGGCCACTTTTTTGACAGCCTATTACACAGATACCGCAGGCATTGCGGCCGCGGCAGTAGGCACCATGTTTGTCATCTGCCGTCTGCTGGACGGCATCACGGATCTGATGATGGGCGGCATCCTGGATAAGACCCATACTAAGCTGGGCAAGGCAAGACCCTGGCTGATCATCAGTGCACCTCTTATGTGCATCGGCATCATCCTGATCCTTCATGTGCCGGAAGGATGGAGCGGTGCCATGAAACTGGTCTACGCCTATCTGACTTACATTTTTTTAAACTGTGTGGTCTATACCATTTTCGGCGTGGCTCATTCCGCATTGCTGGCCTGCATGACCAGAGATTTTAAGGACAGAAATACCACCTCCACCATCTCCTCCATCATCAACAATCTGGCAGGATTGGTAGTAGGCACCGCTATTACCGCTATGCAGTTAAACCTTGGCTGGTTCGTGACCAGTATTATTCTGGGTGTGATCGCCGGTGTGCTGATCCTGATCCCCGGCCTGTTCTGCACAGAGATGGCAGAGAATCAGTCCCAGGAAAAGAAACAGGATATTCCCTTAAAAGAGCAGCTGCCGGTGGCTTTAAAGAATAAGTATTTCTGGCTTTCTTTGATCATCGGTGCATTGATACTTCTGGTCAATGCCAATGCCATCGCTGCACAGATCTACTATTGCAATGTGGTACTGGAAGATCCCATGTTTATGACTACCCTGATGAGTGTGGGACAGCTGCCCGGTCTGATCATTCTCTTCTTCATGCCGGCTTTTGTAAACAGATTTTCCAAGCGCAGCTTTATGACAGGCGGCGGTGTCCTGATGGTTGTGGGCTTCGTGATCATCGGCCTGGCAGGGACCAATACCACCCTGTTGATTCTGGGCACCATCCTTCGTTCTATCGGTATCGGCCCTATGTTTGCCGGTATCTATGCCTTTGTGGCTGACGCAGCCGACTACGGCGAGTGGAAGTTCGGTACCCGTTCTGAGGGCATCATGGCTTCCTCTCAGTCCATCGGTTCTAAGATCGGTATCGGCTTTGGCTCTGCTCTGACAGCATGGATCCTGGCAGCAGTGGGATATGTAGGCACACCGGGAACTGTACAGTCTGAGACGGTGGTCAACGCCATTCGCTTTGATTACGGCTGGCTGGGGGCTATCCTCAGCGTAGTGCTGATCATCGCTGTACTTTTCATGGATGTAGAGAAGTATCTGCCGGAGATCCATGAGAGCCTGGGGAAAAAGAAGGTTTCATAGGTGCGGATCGTATCGGAGAATTCGCCTGCGCGAAATTCTCCTCACGCTGCCGCAGATAAGCTGCGGCATAGAAAGAAACATAGAAAGGGAAAAATGAATTTCGATAAAGAGGATTACCAGACAGAAGAACTTA
>CAVHYN010000121.1:0-3048 GCA_963640245.1 Bulleidia sp. | reverse complement strand
ACAGCTCTCACAACATTTACGCATCCTTCTTCTCCTTAAATGCCCATTTTTTCAAGATCACGAAATTCGTCGGTACTGTGATGGGCAGATTCAAAAGCGGCGCCACGAACTTGGAGACTCCCACGATCTGTATCCAGAAGGTTCCGAGAAGGTTGTTCAGAATGATTCCGCTGAAGGAATAGGACAGATAGCTTCGAAGCAGAGACTTTAGGACGCTGCTTTTCGTCTTTCCTACAGAGAAAACCTTCCGGCTGTTCCAGTAAAAGCTCCAGAGCACGCTTAAAACAAAGGCTGTGATATTTGCTGCGATATAGTCATAGGGAAAGTCCGGAACCAGAGCTCGCTGCAGAAGCAAGGTTGCCACATTGATGGAATAAGAAACCAGCACATTGCTGACTCCCACCATCGCGAATTTCACAAATTGGAAAAAGGCATTCCAGGCTTTTTCATCCCAGGTCTGTCCGAGAAGCTTTAAAAAGGGTGTCAGGATCTTTTTTACCATACGTTCCAGCATTCCCCAGCCGATGGTACAGGCCTTGTGAAAGCCCCAGCTGAAGGGACTCATATAGCGAAGCATGAGCTTTTCAAAGGGCTTCTTCTGATAGTCCCGGAAAAAGCGCTCTCTTCGAGCATTTTTCTTCACCGACCTTATCAGGCTTTGGTTTCTTCGAATGGATTTTTCAAAATCCACCTCCTGATAGTGAAAGGCCTCTTGATTCTCTTCAAATAATTCCATACCATGGGAATTGTGGAACAGTACCAGAGAAGTTCCTTTTCCGTCATATAACTCCGGATAGGTACGGTTCACACCCCAGAAATCTGCAATGGTAATGTCTGCATAATCCTTCGGCAGGGTCTTAAACCTGCATTGATAGCAGGATAAGCGCAGGTAGGTATCATCCAGGAAGCCATTCATATAGGGGTCCATAAAGCCCGGAAAATGACGCACGAACAGTCCCGTACCCGTACCCGTACCCGTACCCGTACCCGTACCCAATTGTAAACCGGTTGGATTCCACTGTCTATCCTTCATTCGGAATCGGAAATAGGTGATGGGCTCTCCCAGCTTTTTCGAAAACCATTTGATATAGTCTGCAAAGACCTTCGGTGATGGAACTCCGTGACAGATAAAATCGATGGTATAGAGATTCGGATAGGTTTTTCCTCCAAGGAAGCTGGAAAGCCCGGCCGCCTGGCAGGGTGTACCGGAGAAGAGGACGAGACGTCCCTGTTTCAGCTGCTCTCGAATTCTACGATAGCAGTCACCGATCTCACTTTGCACATACTTGGAGCCCCGAAGTCTGGAAAGCTCTTCCTCCGTTTCCACTCCGATATGATGCACCTGCAGCTTTTCATCCATCGCGGCACCGTATACGATGCCCCCCTTCGCTAGAATCGCCTTTGCAAAGAGGCTAAAGGCTCCTCCCGAAGAGCTGTCAAAGCGGAGTTTCTCATCTTTCAGCCAGCCTCCGATGGCTTTCGGTGACTCATAAAGCTCTCTTTCTTCTTCCCGCTTTTCTTTTGTCTCCGTCATGGGACAGGCTCTGTCGCAGGCACCGCAGCCTATGCAGTCCTCCTTTTTCACCTTCGGAAAGGAAAAGCCCTCCTCATCCATCTGCATCCGGATACACCCCACCGGGCAGGCATTTTGACAGGCGCTGCAGCCGCAGCACGCTTCTTTTTCTAATATCTCAATCATCACAATATCCTATTCATTATTACTATACAGCTCTCTTTTCAGCCAGTTCAGGGCTTTTTTTCTCTCCTGCTCGATCTTCGCTTTGACCTGAACGGGATCGTAGATCGTCTCTGTCACCTCTTGACTCTCCTCGATCTCCAGCTGAATCGAAAGCATATCTGCCAGGTTATAGATACGCGTCCGAAAACGCTTGCAGGGCACCAGCGAAAATGACTTCTCAAACATCAGTGAAAAAATGAAGCCATGATAGGAATTTGTACAAACATAGGCCGCATTTTTGATAAGTCCCAAGAACTCCGCCGGTCCGACATCCACCAGGGTCTCATCGATAAAGCCAGGATTGTATCCGTACCTCGATATCTCTACGACACGGAGGCCAAGCTGTTCTTTGAGCCGTCGTGCGTATTCATACATTTCCTTGTCCGACTGCATGATGTAGAGAAGCATATAGGGCTCTCTTTCCTTCCCGTCAGCAGCCGCCTCTTCCCACTCTTCCCTGGTCAGAAGAAAAGTCGGATCGATGAGCTTCTCCGGCTTCTCGCCCAAAATTTTCTCGACGATTTGAATCCCTGTCGTCTCCCGCACCGAGATCGCGTCCATGGATTCCAAATGCTTTTTCACCTTCTTCGTGAACATCGGATGCAGCTGACTTTTTCCGAAGCTTGGCGCATAGGCGATCCGTTTTTTCGATGCATCGACAAAATCAAGATAGTACGCTCCCTTGACTCCCATCGTCAAAAACGGATTCCAGATCTGATCACTGCCGCAGATATAGGCATCCGCCTGCGGTGCATGCAGCTTCAGCTGAAAATGATGATATGGTTTTTCCGTGCAATGCATTTTCTTCTCACGAAAGTTTCTAAATTTACAAATCCTTCCAGTCCTTGCCTTCATCGTTCGAAGACCGCTTTTTATCTCTCCCCGGTTCTTCGTCACCGGAAATAAGCGTACGAAATCGGTAAATTCAATAAAACCGTTTCGATAATCGATGATCTCTGCCTCGACATCACAGTTCTTTTCTAAAGCCTCCTGCAAGGCATAGGCCTGCAGGGCTCCGCCGAAATTATTGACAAAATGGAAGGTAATCAGTGCGACCTTCGGTTTTTCTTTCTTCATTGTTTGTTACCATATTTCTGTAATTTCAATCTTTGATTAATCCAATTCGATCCCTTCCTAGATCTTTTAACAATAAGGAACCCGCCCAACACGATAACGCAAATTAAGGAAACTCCTTCCGAAACTTTCCAAAGTATCGGCGGTTCAAATTTTACCGTCAAATTACCTTCATAATTCGCTGGTATCTTTACCTGAATGCAGTTCTGCTCGGATGTTGTCTGAATCATCTGTAC
>CAVHYN010000120.1:0-3124 GCA_963640245.1 Bulleidia sp. | reverse complement strand
AAATCGCGTCCAATTATCTCTTGGAGAACTGAGGTGCGCGACGAGCGGCTTTGAGACCGTACTTCTTTCTCTCTTTCATTCTCGGGTCGCGAGTCAGGTATCCAGCCTTCTTGAGAACCGGTCTGTAGTCCGGGTCTGCCTGAAGCAGGGCTCTTGCAATACCATGACGGATAGCACCAGCCTGTCCTGTATATCCGCCTCCGCGAACATTTACCAGAACGTCGAACTTGTCTGCTGTCTCAGTTGCAACGAGCGGCTGACGAACAACAACCTTCAGGGTCTCGAGACCAAGATACTCGTCGATGCTTCTCTTATTGATAGTAATATTTCCAGTACCCGGTACCAGGTATACTCTTGCGATGGATTTCTTTCTTCTGCCAGTTCCGTAGAATTTTGACTTAGCCACTGTAAATTTCCTCCTTTAACCTTTTCTCAATTAAAATGTAAGCACTTCCGGCTTCTGAGCCTCATGATTGTGCTCCGGACCAGCGTATACGTGAAGCTTTGTATACATCTGTCTTCCCAGCGGTCCCTTCGGAAGCATGCCCTTTACAGCGAGCTCGATAACCTTCTCCGGCTTCTTATTCATCATCTCACGCAGAGTGGTCTCTTTCATGCCACCTACGTAATCAGAGTGATGATAGTAAATCTTCTGATCCAGCTTCTTGCCGGTCACTTTGATCTTATCTGCATTTACAACGATTACATAATCTCCGGTGTCAATGTGCGGAGTAAAGATTGCTTTGTTCTTACCTCTCAGAACCTTTGCTACTTCTGAAGCCAAACGTCCTAATGTATATCCTGTAGCATCAACTACATACCATTTTCTCTCAATTGTTGCCGGACTAGCCATGTAACTTTTCATTGGTTTTCCTCCTGAAAATAAATTGAAACTTCTATGGAAATATGTCATTACCGGGGCTTTGGCTCAGACATTTTCACACCATGTCACATTTGCTTATTATATGATATCCCACTTGACCTGTCAACTGTTTTTTTGCTGTTCCATGCTAAAAAAGCTCCGGATATTCCGGATAAACCATTTTTACGAGAGTTAAGCCTCTTGCCGGCGCTGTAGGACCTGCGGCCTGACGATCGCAGGATGCCAGTATTGCTGCTATCTCAGAAGGTTCGGTTGTGCCAAGTCCCACCTGAATCAATGTCCCTGCAATGATGCGTACCATATTATACAGAAAACCATTCCCGGTTACACGAATCCGGATAAGTTCCCCTTCTTCCGTCACATTCAAACTATAAATCGTACGGACTGTGGTTAGTGCCTGCGTGTGGATACTGCAGAAGCTCTTAAAATCGTGCTCTCCTACCAAATATCGGCAGGCTTCCTGCATCTTATCTACATTTAATTTTTTTCGAAAAAAATGGCTGTTCAGACGCTCTCCGGGCAGCTCCATCTCGCGATTCAAAATCCTGTATTCATAGGTTTTGATACAGCTGGTTTTTCTCGGGTGAAAATCGTCTTTTACCTGCAGCGAACGCTGTACCCGGATATCCTCTGGCAGACGGCTGTTCAAAGCATAGGCAATCTTTTCTGCCGGCATCCGTGCCTCTGTATCGAAAACTGCCACGTTTCCGAGAGCATGAACCCCGGAATCCGTCCGGCTCGCACCGATGACCTCGATTTCTGCTTTTAACAAAGAAGAAAGAGCCCTGTTCAGCTCCCCTTCTATGGTATCTCCATTGTTCTGTGCCTGCCAGCCGCAGTAATTCGTGCCATCATAGGCTACGATCAGCATCACACGTTTCATAATACCACTCTCACTGCGATGATCACCGCCAGAAAGAGTGCCACCACACCATAGGCGTAATAATCACGGCTGGCATAAATCAACGGTTTCATTTTTGTTCTTCCCTCACCGCCGCGGTAACATCTCGCCTCCATAGCCATCGCCAGATCATTGGCACGGCGGAATGCCGAAATAAATAGCGGAACTAACAACGGCACCAGATTCTTCGCCTTCTGGATCAGATTTCCATTTTCAAAATCCGCTCCCCGGGCTATCTGCGCCTTCATGATTTTATCTGTTTCTTCCAGTAAAATCGGAATAAAGCGCAGGGCAATCGACATCATCATCGCCACCTCATGAACCGGAACATGCAGCTTTTTCAATGGGCTCATCAGCTTTTCCAATCCATCTGTCAGGTCGTTCGGTGTCGTAGTCAAAGTCATAACAGAAGAACCAAGAATCAGATAAATCAGGCGTATCGCCATAAATATTGCGGTATGCAGCCCCTTGTCAGTAATCTTTAGCTTCCAAAACTGCACCAGCACAACATCACCGGGTGTCAGGAACAAATTAAAAATCATCGTAATCAGCAGGATAAAAAAGATCGCTTTCAGACCTTTTACCATAAAATGAAAAGGTACCTTCGACAATCGAATTACTGCGACCAGAAAAATTGTAGCCACCAGATAACCTATCCAGTCATTGGCCACAAAGAGCGCGATCAGGAAAACAATCGTCGTTACCAGCTTCACGCGAGGATCTAATTTATGCAAAATGGAATCTGCCGGGTAATACTGTCCCAGCGTAATATCTCTAATCATGTTTCTTTCCCTTATCCCGGAATACGCCAAGAATCGTATCCCTTGCTTCTTCTATGGTCGTAGCATCCTCATCCACATCAAATCCCTTTTCCTTCAGCGTATGTAAGATATAAGTCACCTGAGGCGCCGCCAGTCCCACGCTTTCAAGCTCCTTATAGTGGCGAAATACCTCTCTGGGCGCCCCGTCATGCAGCACTTCTCCCTGATTCATAACGATGATGCGCTCTACGTATTTAGCCACATCCTCCATGCTGTGGGAAACCAGCACAATGGTGATGCCCTTTTCTTTGTGAAGCAGGCTTATCTGATCCAGAATCTCGTCCCTTCCCTGTGGATCCAAGCCTGCCGTAGGTTCATCCAGTATCAGAATCTCCGGCTCCATGGCAAGCACACCTGCAATGGCTACCCGGCGTTTCTGTCCCCCGGAGAGTTCAAAAGGCGACTGCTTCTCATATTCCTCAGAAAGGCCGACCATCCGCATAGCCTCTCTGGCGCGAACTTCCGCCTCTTCTTTGGAAAGTCCCTGATTCTTCGGTCCAAAGCAGATATCACTTAGCA
>CAVHYN010000119.1:0-3146 GCA_963640245.1 Bulleidia sp. | reverse complement strand
GGATAAAAAAGCGGAAAAGAGATATTTTTGCTTCGGTATCGTAACGACACTTTTGGTATGCTTTTTGAGAAATGATGGTGCTTATGCACTCCTCTTTTTCCTGCTCGTTTTATGCCTGGAATTTTTCCTGCACAGAGAACAGGTAAAAAAAGTATTCTTCAAACTGTTTCTAAGCTCTGCACTTGTATTATGCATTTATTTTGTGGTAACGGGACCGATTTATTCCTATTTTCAGATCAATGCATCATCTGCAGCGGAAAGCGTCGGAATCCCATTGAATCAGATGGCGCGGGTAGCATCTTCACCGAAAGGTGTGATGTCGGAAACAGATAAGGAGTTTATGAATAACCTTCTTCCGATAGAGCTTTATCCGGAGACTTATCGTCCTTGTGTTGTAGATTTGTTTAAGTGGAATGAGCATTTTAACGAAGGATATCTGAACAGCCATATGGATGAGTTCTTTAAAACCTATATTTCTATGGGCTTGAAAAATCCGGGGCAATACATCGGAGGCTGGGCTATGATGACCTTTGGCTATTGGGCTCCGAATCGGTGGGAATTCTGCAACGATGGAGCAAATCTCTCCAGAGGAAATTTCAATGATTTAAAATATTACGGACTGGATGCTGAAATTAAGCAGGTAGATCAGAATAACCTTCCGGATAATGTGCTTTACAAGCTATTTCCAAATAGCGGAACAGTGATTCCGCTGGCATTGGTAAATTGGCTGGTTCTGTTTGCCGTGCTCCTTGCCATCCTCTCCGGAGATGTAAAGACTATATTAGCACTTGCTCCCTCTTTGGGAATTATTGCTACATTGCTGATTGCTTCACCTTATTATTACTGGCCGAGATATGGAATGGCGCAGTTTTATCTGATCCCATTGTATCTGTATCTGACAGCTTTTGGCATGATGAGATACAGTGATAGTTTACCACAACAAAAATCGACTTTTAGTCAGAATAACTGACCCACTCAAGATTGACTTGCCATTCCCACCCTGTAATGTTAATATGGTCATATTGTCGGGAAATTAAAATGAGGTAAAATAAAATGGACAAAATCGCAATCCTGATCCCTTGCTACAATGAGAGCAAGACGATCGAAAAAGTAGTGTCAGACTGGAAGCGGGAGCTTCCGGAGGCTGTCATCTACGTATATGACAACAATTCAAAGGACAATACAGCTGAACTGGCCGAGAAGGCCGGCGCGGTCGTTCGCCACGAATACCAGCAGGGCAAGGGCAATGTCATCCGCCGGATGTTCCGGGAGATCGATGCCCGGTGCTATATCATGGTAGACGGAGACGATACCTATCCGGCGGAGTACGGACGGCAGATGGCAGGTATGGTGCTGGAGCGCAATACGGATATGGTGGTCGGCGACCGTCTGTCTTCGACCTATTTTGAGGAGAACAAGCGCCCCTTCCACAACTTCGGAAACAGCCTGGTGCGCGGCTCGATCAATCATCTCTTCAAGACAAATATCCGCGATATCATGACCGGATACCGGGCTTTCAGCTACCTTTTTGCAAAGAGCTTCCCGGTTCTCTCCAAGGGCTTCGAGATCGAGACGGAGATGAGTATCCATGCCGTCGAGAAGAATATGCAGATCGAGAACCTGATCATCGAATACCGGGATCGCCCGGAGGGCAGTGAGTCGAAGCTCAATACCTACTCCGACGGAATGCGCGTCCTTCGCACGATCTTTCGCCTGTATAAGAACTATCGGCCGATGGGCTTTTTTGGCGGACTGGCAGCTATTTTAGTTGTAATCGCGGCGATTCTCTTTATCCCGATCTTCGTTCACTTCTGCCAGACCGGTCTGGTGCCGAACTTCCCAACCCTGATCGTCAGCGGCTTTATCGCCATGGCAGCGATTATTTCCTTCTTTGCGGGTCTGATTCTGGCGACGATCGTAGAGAAAGACCGGCAGGAGTATGAGTTCCGGCTGAATCTGATTCAGGCGCAGCTGAATCAGAAGAACATGTAAAAGGGAGAGCCCCCTATGAGCGTAGAAACCTATGAGATCATGCATATGGACAGGCGGGTGGCGAGAATCGACACCTCCGGGCGCTGTAAGATCTACTATCGCTCCTTCTTGCCGTACAACCTGTATCTCGAGGAAGAATCGGACATCGATACTCTGGTAAATAATGTCACAAATTTTTATTACTGGTGTTCTACGCGGGTTCTGACCTTAGACAGGCAATACGCAAAGGAGATTCTGAACAGCATCGGTGTACCGCAGGCGATCACCGATCGCGAGCGGGCACAGATCGCCCTGTCCTACCGCTGTGTATCGTTGACAGACGTATTCTGGGTGCGGAAGCTGGGAGAACAGGTGACCTTCGCTCAGGTGAATCTCTACGACAACCACCTTTCGAATACCTTTATGGATATCGCCCTGCGGGGAAAGCAATATACGGTAAACAATGAACAGCTGGCGCAGGATCTGGCCACAAATGGCTGCTTTCCGAAAGCCTGGCAGAGAGTAGATAATGGTTTCCGGCTGCTGAAGGACGGTAGCACGGAAGCAGTCGAGCGGGAGCTGCTGGCGAGTCAGATCTGTCGCTGCTTTGATGCGGATCAGGTGCTGTATGAAAAAGATTATTTTGACGGAGAAATGGTAACGGTCAGTGAGAATATTACCTCGAAGGAATATTCCATTGTCTCGATGGAGGCCTTTACGATCTATTCCGTCAATCACGGACGGGATACAAAGAAATATGTCCTGGGGCTCGACCGTCACAATTATTATATGATGAACATCCTTGATTACCTGACAGGCAATACGGATCGGCACGGGGGAAACTGGGGCGTGCTGGTGAGAAATAAAACCAACAAACCGGTCAGGCTTCATAAACTGATGGACTTCAACCGGGCATTTTATGTTTATGATGCGGAAGAGGGAGCAAATTGTCAGACGCTGTTCCACCGAGAGCATAAGACGCAGAAGGAGGCTGCCGTGGAAGCAGTCAGACGCATCGGTCTCTGCCAGAAAAAAGAGGTGGAAAAAGCCTGCTTTGCGGCATTGCCGGAGTACTATGAGATGTTCTGCCGCAGATTGCAAATTTTGAAAAATGCGGCACAGCAAAAGTAAAGCCTCGCAGAGGCGATTTTGCGAATGGGGTTCTGAATAGTTAC
>CAVHYN010000118.1:0-3156 GCA_963640245.1 Bulleidia sp. | reverse complement strand
AAAATAACTAGCCTATTCACTTGCCTACAAATCCGATTGCACAGTCCAAAAAGCCTGAGCGTAGCCCTCTACGCCTACGTTTTTTGAACTGCACACTCGAATCTGCACTCTGCGTGATGCAGTCAGCTATTTATGAAACGATACACTAGGTTCTTCGGGCAGAAGTGACTTTTAACAAGGAAAGCCACCCGGGGACAGACACCCGAATTTTAAGGAGAGGATATCATGATTATCACACAGAAAAAGCCCATCGATGAGTTGATGGCGATGCTCGGAGACGCACAAAAGATTGCGATTCTGGGTTGTGGAAGCTGCGCAACCGCATGCGCGACCGGCGGTGAGAAAGAAGTAGCAGAACTGAAAGCATATTTGGAGTCCAAGGGAAAGACTGTAGTAGCCACGAATATGGCAGATTACTGCTGTATGAATATGGGTGTGAAGACAGCGATGAAAAAGCTGAATGCAGCAGGACCGGACGCTGTTGTCTGTATGTCTTGCGGAGATGGTGTGCAGGTGGCAGCGACACATAGTCCATCCGCACCGGTTTATCCGTCCAATAACACCATGTTCTTAGGAGAGGCAGTTCGTTTCGGTCTCTTTGAGGAAGCCTGTCATCTTTGCGGAGACTGCGTGCTTGGAACCACCGGCGGCATCTGTCCCATTTCCCGCTGCGCCAAGTCTCTGGTAAATGGACCCTGTGGCGGACAGAAGAATGGCAAGTGCGAGGTCAATCCGGACAACGACTGCGCATGGATTATGATTTACAAGCGTCTGGAGTCTCTGGGCAGACTGGATCTCCTGGCAAAGAGAAGACCGGACAAGGGATACGCGAAGGTATCTTATCCGAGAACAATTAATATCAGGGGGAATAAATAATGGGAATGTTAGAGAAAGCGCTGGAAGGCGGTAAATTTGGTGTAACCGTTGAGATGGCTCCCCCGAAGGGATATGATTTTGCAGAGCAGCTTGCGGTAGCAGAGCTTTTGAAGGGCAAGGTTCACGGCGTGAACGTAACCGATATGCAGTCAGCCTGTCTCAAGGCTTCTTCCTTAGGACTTTGCATCAAGCTGAAGGAAGCGGGGCTGGAGCCCATCGTACAGGTCACGGGACGTGACAGAAGCCGTATGGGTATCATGGGTGATATGCTCTCCGCAGCAGCCTTTGGCATCGACACCATGCTTGCTCTGACCGGAGACCATCCGACCGTAGGCGACTGCAAGGAGTCCAAGCCAGTCTACGATCTGGATTCTGTAGGTATCCTGCATATGCTCACCTATATGGAAGCTACCGGCAAGGACTGCGGTGGCAACGATTTGGATAACGCACCCACCTTCTATAAGGGAGCTGCGGTAACTCCGGTATACGATCCGCTTCCGCTGCAGATCAACAAGCTGCGTCAGAAGGTAGACGCAGGCGCCCAGTACATTCAGACCCAGGGTATCTTTGATATCGAAGGCCTGAAGCGTTTCATGGATGAGGTGGACAAGGCGAACATCCATACCCACATCATGGCCGGTATCATCCCGCTGAAGGCAGCAGGCATGGCGAAATACATGAATGAGAATGTACCGGGTATCGCGGTACCCCAGGATATGATCGACCGTCTTTCCGTTGCGGCAGCAGAGGGCAAGGAGAAGGGCGTCAAGGGACTGCCTACAAAGCTTGGTATCGAGATGGCTGCCGAGATGATCGCAAAGATCAAGGACGAGGGTATCTGCGACGGCGTACATATCATGGCCATCGGCGCAGAGAAGAACGTACCGACGATTCTGGAGAAGGCCGGAATCAGCATCGAGTAAGTGGCAAATAGAATATAAGCAGAAAAGAGCCGGGACAGCATCATGCTGTCCCGGCTCTTTTAAGGATAAGAAGAAATACTTATAAGAAGAATTCCGACACAAAGACTACGGCACAGCAAATCACTGCCACAGGCAGCAAGCCTGCACCCATCCAAGCGGCAGCGATGCCGATGATGAGAGCCAGGGCTCCGGCTACGGGAGACTGGGTGGCATGGATGATAGCTGGGAAGGTCATGACGGCCAGAGTTACGTAAGGTACGTAGTAGAGAAAGGACTGGAGAAACTGATTTTCCAGCGGCTTTCGAATCAAGGTCAGCGGCAGTACGCGGATGGCGTAAGAGACTGCGGCCATAATCAGGATGTAGATGTAAATATTTTGAGTCATGAGTTGGAAACTCCTTTCTTGGCAGGCTCGTCGGCTGCATTTTCCTTGGTGACCGGGAACAGAATTGCGGCTCCGGCGGAGATTACGACGGTCAGGATGATGGTGCGGGTGCCGTCGGACAGGGTGCTGACCAGAGGCAGCACAGAGCAGGCGAAGCTGGCGGCAAAGGACAGAGCCACCAGAACAGCCACCACCTTATTTTTTCGGGCGGGCGGAATGATCACGGCCAGGAACATGCCGAAGAGAGCTACGCTCAAGGCACTGACCACGCGCTCCGGTAAGATATTGCCTGCGATGATACCAAGAGAAGTGCCGATGGACCAGCCGGGCATGGCCATGAGCATGGCGCCGTAGGTGTAGTAGGGATTCAGATATCCGGGTCTAGCAATGGCGATGCCAAAGAGCTCGTCGGTGATATCGAAGCCCATGAAAAGACGGTGTCCCAGAGAAAGCCCGGGCTCCAGCCGCTGGCTCATGGCACAGCTCATCAGAAGATAGCGGGCGTTGGTAATCAGAGTGACAATGGCGATTTCTGCGTAAGAAGCATTGGCGGCGATGACCGTGATGCCGGCGTATTCGCCCGCGGACGCATTATTTAAGATACTGATCAGAAATCCCTGAAAGGCATTGAGTCCTGCATTCCTTGCAGTGATGCCGAGGGAAAAGGCCACAGCCAGGTAACCGAGGCCGATGGGAATGCCGTCCCGTATGCCAAGGCGGAAGCCCTGGGCTTTGCTTTCATTCATGATAAAGTTCCTCCCTTTTATTACTCGCCTTATTTTACCAGTTCTCTTCGCATAAGTAAAATAATAACTCAAACTTCTCTAAAAAGCTTGATTTTTGCCGAATTTCAGACTATACTACAAGGACAGATTACCCGAAGAGGGCAAAACAGCTGCCGTTCACAGCGTTTCAGGCGGCTTAAACCAGGGCTTGTACTGGTTTCGACGGGGGTCTCGCAGCTGGTGAAGC
>CAVHYN010000117.1:0-3239 GCA_963640245.1 Bulleidia sp. | reverse complement strand
ATGCATCTATCTCTCTCCCCCTCATTTTCTACCCCTTAGGATACCATGGGGGGGTATCGCGTCAAGAAAAAAAGCCCCAGGCAGACGATCGCGAAGCGATCGTCTGCCTGGAGCAAATCTCCATCTTTTGTCTGAAGCTTTCTGGCGGTCTTAAGCCCAACCGCCTTCTGCCTCATCCAGTTTCTTTTCCAGTGTATCTTTAAGAGCTGTAAATGCTTGGAGAAAGCTGTCGCGTATCAAGATTAGCATCTCGTCCACTTCCTCTTCATTGTACAAGTGAACTGACATATTTCGTTTTTTCAACATAAGCAGCCATACTTCCGAATCACCGATAAATCCGATTTTGTAACCAAGCTGCAGAATTTCACGCGGTGAGCCGCTAAATGCTGCCTCCACACCATGCTTTCTCATGACCTCCTGCAGTGCCTTCCATGCAAGCTCAAAGGTAAGTTTTGGGCAAAGGAATAGAGCTCCCTTACAACCCGATCTGGCAAATGATATTTCATGATCGATTACCTGCTCGCTCTTATACTTCCAGCTTCTTCCCCGTCAGCATCTCATAGGCCTGCTCGTATTTCTCGATGGTCTTATCGACGATCTCCTGGGGCAGGGTCCAGTCATTGCCCGGGTTGGAGGTCAGCCAGTCGCGGGCGAACTGCTTGTCGAAGGAGGGCTGGCCGTGTCCCGGCTCGTAGCCGTCTGCAGGCCAGAAGCGGGAGCTGTCCGGGGTCAGCATCTCGTCACCGATGACCAGATTACCGTTCTCGTCGAGACCGAACTCGAACTTCGTATCTGCGATGATGATACCCTTGCTCAGTGCGTACTCGGCGCATTTCTTATAGAGGGCGATGGTATTGTCGCGGAGCGCCTTAGCATACTCCTCTCCCTTGCCCGGGAAGTATTTTTCCAGATGAGCGATGCTCTGCTCGAAGGAAATATTCTCGTCATGGTCGCCAATCTCTGCCTTGGTAGACGGTGTATAGATCGGCTCCGGCAGCTTGTCAGATTCCTTCAGGCCTTCCGGCAGGGTGATGCCGCAGACGGTTCCGTTCTCCTTGTAGCTCTTCCAGCCGCTGCCTGTGATATAGCCGCGGACGATACATTCGATGGGAAGCATCTCAAGCTTTCTGCACATCATGGACTTGCCCTTGAACTGATCCTGCTGGAAATACTCCGGCATATCCTTGGTATCCACGGAAATCATATGATTCGGAAGAATATCCTCGGTCAGATCAAACCAGAACTTGGACATCTGGGTCAGCACTGCGCCCTTATTCGTCACCTGGTTGTGAAGAATCACATCGAAGCAGCTGATACGGTCTGTCGCTACCATAATCAGACTGTCGCCATTGTCATAAATCTCGCGTACCTTACCTTCTTTGATCGGTTTTAATTCCTGCATCTTTTCGCTCCTCATCCTTTTCACTTGTTTTGCGGCTATCCGCTATTTCACTCACATTAGCACGAACCTTAGACCCTGTCAAGCTTCTATCTTTTCCATTTTTTTACAGTTCAATTCCCTTTCGTGCATGGATCCCCTGATCAAAAGGATGCTTGACTTTTCGAACCTCGGAGACATAGTCGGCCAGTTCAATGAGCTCCTCGGCCGGATCGCGGCCTGTCAAAGCCACTTCGAGCCCCTCCGGACGGTTCTTTAAAAAGGAAAGTGCCTTCTCGTGATTCAGCATCCCGTAATTATAGCAGGACATAAACTCATCCATGACAAGAAGGAAGGCGTCTTCCTTGACCGCCAGCTCGGTCGCCCGGTCAAAAACCTCCTGGTAGGCTGCCGCCGCCTCTTTTTTCTGCTCCTCGTTCATATTCCAGACAAAGCCAAGACGCTTCTCACAGGTCAGAACAGTTACACCAGGAAGGGTCTTCAGAACCTTCAGCTCGGAGGATGTGCCATCCTTCATAAACTGGGTAAAGATAACCTTCTTTCCACTGCCGGCTGCACGCACGGCAAGGCCTGTAACTGCGGTAGATTTTCCCTTTCCGTCACCGCAGTAAATGTGAATACACGACTGTTTCGCCATCTCAATCACCTCATCTTACTCTTTCTTTTTCACTAAACAACGCTTCTTATAAAAGGAAATTCCATAACATACTATCTGCTCTGTCGGAAACTGCTCCTCATATTCTGCTGCATACATCCGCTCATCCATCTGTCTGAGCGCTTTCGTGCAATCTGCTTCCAATTTCTCTGCACTGTCCGAATACTTGATTTCAAATATGGCAACCCGGCCATCCCCATAATCAGAGACTACCACGTCGCTGCGTCCTTCTCCATGTTCCTTATTGGATTCCACAGCGTAGCCTGCGCCGGTAAAGATACCGGCCAGAAAGGCATGATAGAAATCCTCCCTGTAATCGTGATAGCTGATGGTTCTGCGCAGCAGTTTATTGATTTCTTCCGTGGCTGTCTCACTGTCACCTCGCCAGACAGAATCAAACAACGCTTTCCTGTTCCACGTTTTTGTGCTGTCGTCAAACCATTTTCGAATGGTCGTCTCAAAAATTTCCCGGATTTCCTCATTTGGTATCCGAAGGGCTGTCAAGCCATCCGGCAACGAATCCGGCAATTCTTCTTTTTTTGTCACGGTCAGATATCCGGTCAGATATAGAACACTCCAAAGATTATCCTCCGATGCATGAAGGTAATCATAGGTCAGATTTTCGTCAATATGCTGCAGAATAAAGCCACCGGAAAGCAGGGTCTCCAGTTTCTTGGTAATAGCCCCTCCTGCATAATCAATAAAAGAGCGGATCACCGCATTGTCACTGGTGTTTTTCCAGTAGCTGGCTGGTTTTGCTTCCGGATTCTGCTGCAAATCCCGCAGATAATTCATCACATCCCAGGGGCAATAGACATCAAAATCTCCGAAGCGATACCCATCATACCAGACCTTCATTTCTTCTGCCCGACTGACTGCCCCTGCATCCTCGAGTACTCTGTCCACATCCCGCTGTGTAAATCCAAAATGCTCATTCAGCCCGGAGGTTCCGATGGTATCCGAAACCAGGTTATTGGTTCCTGTAAAAATGCTCTCCTTCGCGATTTTCAGACAGCCTGTGATAACTGCAAAACGCAGGCAGCTGTTATCCTTAAGTGCGGTGCTCATCATGGTTTTAACGACTTCGAGCATCTGCTCGTAATATCCGTTCGCGCTCGCCTTTGCCACGGGTACATCGTATTCGTCCAAAAGCAGAATCACCGGCTTATGATAGTACTCCTGCAT
>CAVHYN010000116.1:0-3313 GCA_963640245.1 Bulleidia sp. | reverse complement strand
ATATTAGTTTAACATAGCTCCCCTGCGAGGAGTAGACAAATGTGCGTATTCCCAGCAGGGGATATTCTTATTCTGGCAGTTCATTTCCTATATTATTAGTTGTATATCCTATCACACTCCCTCACAATTAAAGGCCGGAATAAAGCTCTCCTTCGCCGTCTCTCCCTCCTGAAAAAATGCCTGCCGGACACCTAAGGCAAGGGCATAATCCAGAAGGCGGGTGTATTCCCGCTTCGTAACTCTCCGGTTCAGCTCCGGCCAGGCTTCCATCCCGTCAAGAGGTGTGTACTGATTCATCAAACTTAAATAAACCTGATCCCCATAGGTCTCATAGACATATTTCACTACCTTTTTTCCATTCTTTACATGATTCGGCAGCAAAAGATGCCGGACAATCACGCCCTTCTTCATCATCCCCGCTTTATCGAAAACCGGCTCTCCTGTCTGCCGCACCATTTCGGCCAAAGCCTTTTTTGCAGCCTCCGGATAATCCGGAGCATGTGAACAAAGAGCAGCAAGGTCTTCCTCCATATATTTGAAATCGGCCAGATAGATGTCGATGCTTCCTTCCAGAAGCTTCAGAGTACTGACCTTCTCATAACCGCTGCAATTGTAGACAATAGGAAGGAAGAGTCCCTGTTCTTTTGCTATTTTCAGCGCACAAAGAATCTCCTTTGTATAATGTGTCGGGGTCACCAGATTGATATTGGCCGCCCCCTTTTCCTGAAGCTCCAGAAAAATTTCAGAAAGCCTCTCTACTGTAATATCCATTCCCGCCTTCGCCCCGGCGATCTCCCGGTTCTGACAGTAAATACAGCGCAGCGGACAGCCACTGAAGAAAACAGCTCCTGACCCCTGTTTTCCTGAGATACAGGGTTCCTCCCACTGATGCAGCGCCGCTCTGGCACACCGAATTTTTGTTCCGGTCACTCCGCAAAAACCGCGCCGACCATTTTCCCGGTCGACGCGGCAGTTGCGGGGACATAAGGTGCAGGTACTCATTCCCAGTTACCTTATCCCTTTCCTTTTATCTTTTATTCCTTTGGAGTCTTCTCAGCCTCCACGTTTTCTTGTTTCACGCGGATTTCATCCACATGATGGTTTCCGACTTTCGTCACCTCAATCACCAGATCCTCATAGCTGAAACGATCGCCCAGTTCCGGCACCCGGCCAAACTGTTCCATCACCCAGCCGCTGACTGACACCATCTCAGATTCTTCCTTCAATTTAAAGTAGTCTGCAAATTCCTCGAAATCCATCGATGCATCGACCAGATAAGTATCCGGTGCAATCCGGCGCAGCAGCACCTCCGCTTCCTCATGCTCGTCCCAGATATCGCCTACCAGCTCCTCCAGGATATCCTCCATCGTCACGATACCACAGGTTCCGCCGTACTCATCCACAACCACAGCGACATGAGTCTTGGCTTTTTGCTGTTTTTTCAGAATCATCCGGATCGGCTCACTCTCCAAAACAAAGATGGCCGGTGAAATCAAATCCTTCACTTCTTTCTCACTGATCCCACAGCCGACATAAAAGTCCTTTCTGTGAATGATGCCCAGGATATCATCGATGGTATCTCGATAAATCAAAAGCCGGGAATACTTCGTCTCCGTAAACATCTCCGCGATTTCTTTCTTGGTTGCGGTAATCGGAAGAGCCGCCAGATCGGTTCGGTGAATCAGAATATCCCTTGCCTCCTGATCCGAAAACTCGATAGCATTTCGAAGCAGGCCGCCTTCATCCTCGTCGATGGTTCCCTCTTCCTGTACCTCATTGACCAGGGTTAAGAGCTCCTCCTGGGACATCTTCGAACTTGCCTCCAGATGAAATACCTTTGTCAAAAGCTTCTGCCAGCCGGAAAACAGGACATTCAGCGGCAGGAAAATCCAGAGAAGCACCTGTACCACCGGTGCTGTCGCCATGGCCAGCTGCTCGGCGCAGTTATTTGCAATGCTCTTGGGAGAAATTTCTCCAAAAATCAGAACTACAATCGTCACCACGATGGTAGAAATAGTTGCTCCAAGGTCACCGAATTTCATCGTAAACAGCAGGGTTCCAACGGAAGCCATACAGATATTGACAATATTATTGCCAATCAGAACCGTTGAGATCATCCGGTCATACTGCTCGTCCAGTTTGCAGACCAGGGCTGCATTCTGGTTGCCCTTTTCTGCCAGCGTCTTCAGCTTTGTGATATTCATCGCTGCAAATGCCGTCTCTGTGGCGGAAAAAAAGCTTGACAACAACAGACAGACTACCATAATGGTTAGGTAAGTACCCATAGTAAAATATAACGCTCCTTTTTTCTTTACGCATAAATGGTTAATGATACTATTATATGAAACCCGTTTGTTCTTGTCAACTGGAAGCCGCTGATTCAGCGGTTTTTGCAGGAGGTCCCTTATGAAATTTTCTGAACCTGTAATTCTTTATCTGCTCCTTGTAAACCTGTTCTCCTTTTCTCTGATGGGCATCGATAAGTCAAAAGCCCGCCATCACAAGTGGCGTATTCCGGAAAAAACCCTGTTTCTCTCCGCCCTTCTCGGAGGAAGCATCGGATCCATCCTTGGCATGCAGCTTTTTCGTCATAAGACAAAGCATTGGTATTTTGTCATCGGGATGCCGCTGATTCTGGTCGTGCAGCTGTGCTTGGTTGTTTTCTTGTGACTGCCGGCTTCGCGGACTTGATATTTCCCGGAAGCAGCTTTCCACCCACATCTGCCATATACTGGGTCAGATACTTGGCCGGATACAACTTCTGTGTTGCCTGGGAAAGTGTCACCTTGTACTGGTAATACTCGTAGATATCAAAGGCGGTATCATAAAGAATCTGGGAATTGGTTTCCAGGTCTGTCTTATTGATGAAGATCTGGTTGTACCAGGGCTCGTTGGTCACATTGACCTCTTCTGTATTTCCATCCTGGTCATTCTTTCCACCCGCCACCATGGTGCCGCCATTCTTTACGACTTCCACATAGCTGCCAACTGTGGTTGCGTCCTGCACGTCCTTCCGATATCCTGCGTGCGGCAGGCGAATCTCGTCAAGCACATTGCCATTGGAGTCTGTAGAACCCGGTCTGGTATATGTATCCAGCTCGGTCACAGTGTAGGTATGAGTTCTCGCGCAGTAGGCGTCATACAGGGAATTGATTGTATCGGTCGCCTCTGCCTCGGTCTGGGTGTATACCACCTGCTGGGCGTCATAGATGGCCTGGATCTGTGCAAGGGTCATCATCTTGGTTTCGCCCATGTAGGGTAAGCGATGAATAACCCACCGTTCCACAAACTCCTCACCATATGAGATAATGAC
>CAVHYN010000115.1:0-3446 GCA_963640245.1 Bulleidia sp. | reverse complement strand
CCAATAAAAAAAACGTGGAGAGATACTTCTCTGAATCGAAAAGAACGTATACGGTTAAAAGAGAATAGGAAGGGATTACCTACAAAAGAATGGTTCCATTTTGTAAAGAAACATTTTGGATTTTTGTCAGCCTGCTATAGTGTGATAATACCGTATATTAGAATTATACTGGGGAGATAAGAAAAGTATGATGAATTTCTGTACCCTATTTGACAGCTACTACCTGGACAAAGGCTTGGCGCTCTACCGCTCCCTGAGCAAGGTATCGGATGAGTTTACTTTATATGTATTCTGCTTTGATGACAAAGCAAAGGAAATTCTGGATGAAATGTCTCTTCCCCATCTGATAGTGCTGCACCATTCAGATTTTGAGACAGAGGAGCTTCTGAAGCTGAAAAAGGAGCGTTCCAGGGCAGAGTACTGCTGGACCTGTACGTCTGTGATTATCGAATATGTACTGGATCATTATCCGGTGGAGAGCTGTACGTATCTGGACTCGGATCTGTATTTTTATGCGGATCCGGCATTGCTGTTCCGGGAGATAGAAAAGGAAAAGGCGGATGTGGTAATTGTGCCTCACCGGTTTAAGGACAATGATTACGGTCGAAAGCTGGAAGAGCGCAATGGACGTTATTGTGTGCAGTTTAATTATTTTCGGCAGACAGAAAATGGGCGGCGTGTGCTGACCTGGTGGAAAGAGAAGTGCATGGAGTGGTGCTTCGACATTCCGGAGCTGGATCGGATGGGTGATCAGAAATATCTGAACGGCTGGCCGGAGAAGTTTCCGGGTGTACGCGAGCTTCAGCACCTGGGAGGTGGTGTAGCTCCCTGGAATCTGGAGCAGTATCGGTTCTGCAGTGCGGAAGATGGAAAGCTTATGATGGAGGAAGAAAAGACGGGAAAGAAGTTTCCGTTGGTCTTTTATCATTTCCAGAATCTGCGCTATATGCCGGGACACCGGGTCAATATCAAGTCCCAGACGAAGAATAAGAAGCTGAAGTACCGGATTTATATCCCGTATCTGAAGGAGACGGAAGAGATTCGAAGGATGCTGGAACAGAAGTACGGACTGTCCTTTGAACCCAAAAAGCTGCAGCGCTCCAGCAACGTACTGGTGGGCTTTTTGCAGCGGCATTTCGCAGCCTTTAAGATCCAGTCTCTTTCCGACATCATCGATTTGGATAGACTGGACAGTTATTTGGAGAAAGTTGGAAAATAAATGAACTGGGCGATTTTAGAGTTATATTGCGGTGGTTCCGGAAAGCTGGGTTTCTACAATAGTCAGGAGCTGGGACTGGCCAGGGCACTGAAAAAATCTGGGATACAGGTGACGATTGTATATCCGGACAAGAGCGGAAAGCCAGACTGGGAGGAAAGTCCGGAGGATGGAATTACCATTTTGCATAAAGCGTGCAAGGCTTTTGGAGTACACGGTTTTTATAACCTGGATTTCCTGACAGAGCGGAAGATTGATGTGGTGCATCTGGACAGTGACAATCAGATGTATGCACCGGCCGTGGCGCGGTTTTGCAGGAAACATGGGATTTTTTGCTATCATTATCTCGGAACCGTATACAGTGATACGGAAAATGGACTGAAAAAGCAGCTGATGGATCTGATATCCGGGCGAAATATCCGGATGTTTCGGAAGATGCTGACGATCGGGAAAACCGAAGCGGTCAGACGGACACTGGAAAAAAGCAGTGTACCGGGTGTGCAGGTGGTTCCGGTAGGACTGGACACCTCGGTAATTCAGACGACGGAAACCGGAAAGGATGCGCTGCGCAGAGAGCTTGGGCTTCCTATAGATAAAAAACTCTTGCTTTTTGTAGGACGTCTTGAAAGCTATAAGCGACCATTTGCAGCCCTGGAGCTTCTGGAAAGCCTGGGAGACGAATATACACTAGCCATGATCGGAGACGGCAGTCTTCGGGAGGAACTGGAAGAGCGGATTCGAAATAGCAAAGATGCAGATCGAGTTTTCTATTTTGACCGGATTCCGAATAAAGAGATGTATCGGTATTATGCGGCATGTGATTGTTATGTAAACTTCAATACGCACGAGATTTTCGGAATGAGCATTCTGGAGGCCATGTACCAGGGCTGTCCGGTCGTGGCTCGCAGAGCACCGGGACCGGAGCAGATCGTGAAAAATGGTATATCCGGTTATCTGTGTGATTCCGAGAAAGAGATGCAGGAGATCATTGCCGGAGGCATTCCCAAGGACATCGGAGAACGGGCTGCAGAGCGTATCCGGAGAGAATTTACCTGGGAAAGCAGCGCGGAGAAGATTTTGAAGCTGGTTAGGGAACAGGAACAGAGGATATGCATATGAAGATTATGTACGTGGACGGGATTGAAAGCGAAGACAAAAATCCCTGGCAGAATGCATCGAGAAGAGCCTTCGGAATCTCTGCATTTACGATGAAACAGCGCGGCAGGCGCAGAAAGAGCTGCAGCCGGAATTCTTTGTAAAGAAATACAGAGATCTTTATAATGAGATAATGTAACTGTCGTGGAGCATCCGTGAAGTGCTGTCAGTGTCAGGTTCTTAGGTAAAAATAGTGAACAGCTGCATCATTAGTCGAAGAAATAGGAGAACTTACCATGTCCAACCAGACCATACCCACCTGCCCCATCCTGGGCGTAAATATAGCGGCCATCGATATGCCCCGGGCACTTGCCTACATCCGGGAAAACAAAGATACCCTGCGGGGGAATTATATCTGTGTTTCCAATGTGCATACAACGGTGATGAGCTATGAGGATGCGGAGTACAAAAAGATCCAGAACAGCGCTGCCCTGGCATTGCCGGACGGCAAACCGCTTTCCGTCGTTTGCAGAAAACGGGGATTTTCAGGAGCAGATCGGGTGACGGGACCGGATTTGATGCGGGAGATCTTCGAATGTTCGGAGCAGTATGGATACCGGCATTACTTCTACGGAAGTACGCCGGAGACATTGAAGCTTCTAAAAGAAAAAGTTGAGGAAAGGTACCATCTTACTATCGTGGGTCTGGAGTCGCCGCCGTTTCGAAAACTGACAGAAGAGGAAGATAAGGCGGTCGTAGAGCGGATAAATGAAGCCCGGGCGGATTTTGTCTGGGTGGGACTCGGGGCGCCCAAGCAGGAGAGATGGATGTATGAACATAAGGGGCGTGTCGACAGCCTGATGATAGGCGTGGGAGCCGGATTTGACTATTTCGCAGGCAATATCAAGCGGGCGCCCATGTGGATGCAAAAATGCAGCCTGGAGTGGCTGTACCGGCTGATGCAGGATCCGAAACGCCTGTTTAAACGCTACCTTGTCACCAATACGAAATTTTTGTGGCTGACGGCAAGGGGGAAGTGAGAGAAGCCATTCGTGGGCAGAGATTCTATAAATAGACGTGTATGTACTCTCGGAGTCTTTCCTGCACTCGCTTTTGCGGCCGATTTTCCGCCAGT
>CAVHYN010000114.1:0-3510 GCA_963640245.1 Bulleidia sp. | reverse complement strand
TAAGTCAAAAAAAGTCCGCGCTATCGGTGTCAGCAATTTTCTGCCCCATCACCTAAATAATCTGATGGAGCGCACCGGCATCATTCCCATGGTCAATCAGCTGGAATTTCACCCGGGCTATATGCAGAAGGCTGCAGTAGATTTCTGCCAGCGCCTGGGAATTCGGGTGGAGGCCTGGAGTCCCATCGGCCGGGCAAGGGTGCTTCAGGAGCCGCTTCTCATCGAACTGGCAGAGAAGTATCAGGTATCCGTGGCACAGATTTGCATCCGCTTCGCACTTCAGTGCGGCGTACTGCCACTGCCGAAATCCTCCTCCGGCGAACGTATGCACCAGAACCTGGACGTCTTTGGTTTTAATATGGAGGATGACGATATGCATAGGCTGATGACCCTGCCCCAGATTGGCTGGTCCGGGGAACATCCGGATCGAGAACGGGTAATGCTGTAAAATCGTCTGATAATATTTGGAAAATATTTAAATTATTATGAAAATATTATAATTCTAAACAATTTCTAAATATTAGCACTCGCACTTGACGAGTGCTAATAAAGGTGCTATAACAGAATCAGAGCAAGGGAGAAGAAAGAAAATAAAGAACCTTGCAAAACCTCCAGCTTAACTGAAGGGAAATATTAGAATAATAGGAGGAATGATTTATGTTAGTACCGAGCATTTTTGGAGAGAACTTATTAGATGAATTTGTAAACGATTTTGCATTTCCGTATACAACCGGACGTAAGCTTTACGGAAAGGAAGCAGCAGCTCTGATGAAGACAGATGTCAAGGAGACAGAGCATGGATATGAGCTTGAAATTGAGCTTCCGGGCGTGAAGAAAGAGGATGTGAAGGCTGAACTGAAGGATGGCTACATGACCATTACCGCCTCTACAGAGAGTAAGACAGAGGAAAAAAAGAATGGTAAGTATATCCGCAAGGAGCGTTACAGCGGAACAACCAGCCGAAGCTTCTATGTAGGTGAGGATATCACCCAGGAGGATATCAAGGCCAAATTTGAAAATGGTGTTCTGAAGGTGATGGTTCCGAAGAAAGAGGAGCAGCCGAAGGTAGAAAAGAAGAGCTATATCGACATTGAAGGCTAAGTCAGAAGCCTTTTCGAGAGGCAAAAAAGAACAGGGGATGTGGCTTGGTCACATCCCCTGCTTTTTGGATTTTTGTAAACGAACGCATAGAGTGGGAGGTGAGCGTGCGTGATGAAACGAGATTACTACGATGTACTTGGCATCGGAAAGCAGGCAGATGAGAATGAGATTAAGCGTGCTTACCGAAAGCTGGCAAAAAAATATCACCCGGATACAAATCCGGGAAACAAAGAGGCCGAGCAGAAATTTAAGGAGATCACAGAGGCTTACAATGTCCTGAGTGACAAAGAGAAGAAGAAATTATACGACCAGTTTGGCTTTGCAGCCTTTGATGGGGCAGGTAACGCGAGAGCGGACGCAGGCGGTTCTGGTTTTAGCGGCTTCGGTGGGCAGGGCGGTTTCCGCAGCGGCAGCTTCTACACCGGTGACGGCAGTGGATATCAGGAGTTTCATTTCGAAGGCAACGATATGGATGATATGTTTGGAGATATTTTCGGAAATATGTTCCATGGAGGCTTCGGCGGTCATAGCGGCTACCGGCAGCAGGCAACTTACAAGGGCGAGGATTTACACGCAGACATTACAGTCAGCTTCGATGAGGCAGCCTTTGGGTGCGAAAAGATGATTCACATTCAGACGGCGGACGGAAGGAATAATGTCCAGTCCTTAAGCGTTCATATTCCGGCTGGTATCGACGATGACAAGAGTGTACGGCTCCGGGGTAAGGGCAATCCGGGCATCGGAGGGGGAGAAAACGGCGATTTACTTCTGAAGGTACATATTGCACCCAAAGCGGGCTATGAACGGAAGGGCATGGACGTGTATACCACGGCAGAAATCCCATTTACTACGGCAGTTTTCGGCGGGGAAGCCAGCTTCCCGACCCTCTATGGCAATGTGGTATGTAAGGTTCCTGCAGGCACCCAGTCCGGCAAGAAGATAAGGCTTCGCGGCAAAGGAATTGTCTCTATGCAGAACCCGAATGTCCACGGTGATCAGTATGTCACCATCCAGATTCAGGTTCCCGTCACACTGACTGCGGAGCAGCGACAGAAGCTGCATGAATTTGAGGCATCTATGAAAAAGAGTGACAGACATGCCGCGTAAGGCGGAAAAAGAAAGGGGACATACTTTTTCTTGCAAATTCGATAGTCTTATTATACAATTAAGAGCAGTGCCGTGCCCATAGAAAGAGCGTAACCGCTCAGGAACGGAACGGTTATGAAAGAGTTAGGCTTTACGTCAGATAGAATGATGAAAATTTTGTGGAATAAATGAAAAAGATGGATAAGAAAGATACGATGATAAAAGCCGAAGATTTGGTTTATGAATACAGAAAATATGATGAAGAAGGCCGGGAACGAGAGCTGATCAAGGCAGTGAATGGCGTGAATTTTCAAGTCGAGAAAGGCGACTTTGTGGCCATTTTGGGACACAATGGATCCGGAAAGTCTACGTTGGCGAAGCATATCAATGCTCTTCTGGTGCCGAGCGAAGGAACTCTCTGGGTGGATGGCATTGACACAAAGGACGAGGAACAGGTCTGGGATGTGCGCCAGAGAGCCGGTATGGTATTTCAGAATCCGGACAATCAGATCATCGGAACGATTGTGGAAGAGGATGTGGGCTTTGGACCAGAAAATATGGGTGTGCCCACAGAAGAAATCTGGGAACGGGTGGAGGAGAGTCTGAAGGCAGTAGGAATGCTGAAATATCGTCACCATTCTCCGAGTAAATTGTCCGGTGGCCAGAAGCAGCGGGTGGCCATTGCCGGCGTGGTAGCCATGCATCCGGAGTGCATTGTGCTGGATGAACCTACTGCCATGCTGGATCCAAATGGCCGGAAGGAGGTTATCCGGACAGTCCGTGCCTTGAATCAGGTGGAGGATATCACGGTTATTCTGATTACCCATTATATGGAAGAAGTTATTTACGCGGATAAGGTTATCGTTATGGACGATGGAAAAATCGTTATGACCGGAACGCCAAAGGAGATTTTCTCTCAGGTGGAAACCTTGAAATCCTATCGCCTGGATGTGCCCCAGGCAACGCAGCTTTCATGGGAGCTGAAAAAGGCGGGGCTTGACCTGCCCGACGGCATACTGACAAGAGAGGAACTGGTGGAAGCCTTATGTCACTTAAATTAGAGCATGTACAATATACCTACAGTCCTTCCACAGCCTATGAAATTCATGCGTTGAAGGACGTAAATCTGGAGATACCGGACGGTCAGTTTATCGGCCTTATCGGCCATACCGGTTCGGGAAAATCCACGCTGGTACAGCATTTGAATGGCCTGGTGAAAGCCACCTCCGGCCATATTTATTTCAACGGCGAGGACATATACGCGGACGGCTACGATATGCGTAAGCTTCGCAGCAAGGTAGGTCTGGTGTTCCAGTACCCGGA
>CAVHYN010000113.1:1175-3837 GCA_963640245.1 Bulleidia sp. | reverse complement strand
AGGACAAGTGGTTCGGCGTCACTTACAAGGAAGACAAGCAGTCTGTGGTAGATTCCTTCAAGAAGCTGATCGCAGACGGGGTATATAACGAGAAATTATTTTAACTAATACTTCCCACACCCAAAATGGTGTAAAGCCTTTTGAAATAAGGCTCTAAACGACAAAATTACATTTAAGCCGCCAGTTGCTCCGCACATGCCTCCAGAGGCGTGCGAAGATAGGCAGGGAGGTTGCCGATAAATTCCTGAATAAACACCGACATCTGCTCCTCGGTAAGACCGAAGAAGTTTTTCACTGTAGACAGCAATGCAATCATGATCAGCTTCATGGAATGATCGAAGGTGATTTCTGCTACCTCTTGTACATACAAGCAGAAGAGTTCGCCCAGCGAGCGTTGATCCGTGTTTGCCCGTTGGAACATACTGAGCATCATATACCGCACGTTGGCAATGGCAAGATGCGCAGTAAGGGAATCAAAGGAAGTACTCTGGCATTCCCCGGTATATTTGAGGTACTGCTTGCAGGTCTTGAAATAGACCTCAATGTTCCATCGATAACCATACCGGCGGATGATTTCTTCCTCACTGAGCGACGTATCTGTAGAGATGATGGCGATCCAGTCTTTCTTGTTTGCCTTGTTGCGGACATAGACAAGTTTTGCCGGCATTCTCTCTAGGATAACGCCCTTTCCTTTCCGCAGCAGATTGATCTCTACAGAAAGAAGATATTTGGAACGCCCCCTGCGCTTTTTGCAGCGGGAGAAGATCTCCTTGACATCGTGTTGTTCGCTGTTGAACTCATAATAAACCTTGCCGGATTTCTTCACCATGGCAATGACATCCATGCCTAGGTGGTGCTTGATGTCCATGATGCCTTTCGGTGTGGAAAACCAGCTATCAAAGAGCACATATTTCGCCCTGTGACCAGCCGAGACTGCCCGTGAGAGCATCATAAGGATCAGTTCCGGAGCCTTCATGCAGGCCTGCTTTCGGATTTTTCCAGCAAGTGTCCTTCCATCTGCAGGCTTTGCAGGGGAAACGATAAGTTTCTCATTTCCAGAGGACAACGGTGCAAAGTCGACTGGAACGTTGGAGTATCCATCCGTCCAGAGCAGTGTCAGGATGCGGTAGCCGATTTCATACT
The DNA here is from genome assembly GCA_963640245.1 of Bulleidia sp. Classification (GTDB taxonomy): domain Bacteria; phylum Bacillota; class Clostridia; order Lachnospirales; family Lachnospiraceae; genus Laedolimicola. Next base: position 2,694 of record CAVHYN010000113.1, on the reverse strand, counting down.
TCATGATGACATGATTGAAATATTTGCTGACCAATTCTGTTTTCTTTCCGGACTTGTGGAAAGGGGTATCATCAAAGATGAAGAACTCCTCACGCTTTTCGGAAGTGGCCGGGCGCATGAATTCTTCGACAACCTTTTGCGAAAGGATGCGGAGAAACTTATGCCAGTTGATCGAGGCGTTGTTGCAGAAACGCCGGATCGTGTTCTTTGAAAAGGGTTCTTTATAGGCACCGACACGCATGGACATGTAGGTGCTTAATGGTTGGAACATGAGTGCTAAAAGATAAGTGAACAGTTGGATCACGGAAAATCCTTTTTGCTTATATCCGTTACATTGCTTCAGGATCTCAGCTACATGAAATTTCTGAAGAAAATGGCTTACTTCGCTGTTCGCATCTTGAAGCAAAATCTCTGATTGTGATATAGTATTCATAGCGTAGCCCCCTATGTTGTGAATGATTTTGTCTGCAACTCAATTATATCACAGATAGGTGTTGGCTACGCTTTTATTATGTTGTTTTTCCGCATGAAATAAGGCTTTCAGCCGTTTTTACATGTGGGAAGTATTAGTTTTAACTATTCAGTACAGCCCGAAGCACTAGCTGCTGAGGGCGTATGAAAGTGATTTGGGAGTTATTTTCATAAGAAAACATGAGGGAGGAACATGATGGCATCATTACTAACGATCATCGTGCCGGCGTATAATGTAGAAGCCTATATCGGCCAATGCCTGCAGAGTCTGATCAATCAGTCCTTGATGAACCACAAGGTTGTGATTGTTAATGACGGATCTACAGACGGTACCGAGGAGGTATGCCTGGAATATAAGGAAAGATATCCGGATCTCATCACCTATATCCGTCAGGAGAATCAGGGGCTGGGAGAAGCGAGAAATGTCGGGATGCGTTATGCGGATACTCCGTATCTGAGCTTTCTGGACAGTGATGACTGGCTGAATAGCGGATATGTGGAGACTTTTGCGAGACTGGTGGAGGAAGCGGACGAAGCCCCCGATCTGGTTTTTACACTTCCGTGGATCTATGATGAAGCGAACCATCGGATCACTCCCTGGATGGATAAGCTCCGGTACGATCGGATCTTCCAGGTGAAGGGCGGCAGATCCCGGATCGAGACAAATGCGAGAAAGACACCGGAGCTCTATGCTCTGGAGGTGAGCGCCTGCACAAAAATCTATCGGACTGCCTTTTTGCGAGGACAGAATTTCGCCTTTCCGAAGGGTCTAAAATGGGAGGATGTGCCGGGACATTTCCAGGTGGTACATGAGGCAAATACCTGTATCGCCATGCCGGAGGCCAGCTTCTTCTACCGGATCAACCGGGGGGGGCCACGACAGCAGGCAGCAGCGTAACCCGTCTGGATATGATCCCGATCTTCAGGCAGCTGCTTGAGATACAGGAAACGTACGATTTTACAGAGGTGGAACGCGCCTATGTGATTCGCCTGATTGTAGACTTCAGCAAGTGGAGCGTCGGCGTGACGAATCTCCGGTATATCGGAG
>CAVHYN010000113.1:0-1165 GCA_963640245.1 Bulleidia sp. | reverse complement strand
TTGCTGGAAGGGCTGCATAAGATTTATCAGAATTTGAAAGAAACAGATCTGAATTATTATTTGGAGCAACTATCTTCAGACAAAGCCTATGAGTCGGGTTTCATCGCCTGCATTCTGGGAAATGATTACCTGGCACTGTCTGATTATATGACCCGGGATGATGTCATCCGGCGGTACGCCCGCTGGAGAAATAAGAAGTATAACATCGTCCGGGGTGGGATACAGTGTATCCTGGATCATGGCCTGAGTTATACGATTCTTTTGACGCTTCGAAAGCTTCGAAGACGCCTGCAGGCTTATGGAGAAAGGACAGGAATCAGGAGATAGTGCGATGAATGAGATGATTTGTTTTTTTAATACCCATACGGAGATTCGGTCGGCCGTCCTTCTTCTCGGAAAGAAGTATAGTTATAAGCGACTCAGGAGCCTGATTGTACAGGCCGGACTGAAAGAGCTCTATATAGTAAATTGTGAGATAGACAACGATGAAAAGAAGCTGCAGGCGAAGCTTAAAAGAGAGCAAAAGCTGCAGCTACTTCCCTGCGATACAGAGATTTCTTTCACGGATCTGGATGCGCTTCCAGGCCTGGATACTAGCTGGGCGCTCTGTGCGGACGAGATTTCTCCGCAGCTTTTGTATCGCTTGTATCCTTTAAAGCCTAAGTATCTTCTGGCTGTAGTCCCGGAGGACTATATCAGTGCCTTTAAGCTCTGGGAGGCCTATAAGGATGCGGCTTCCTTTATTCAGATCAAGACGAAACGTCAGCAAAAGGAAGAACAGATTCTGGAATGGGAGAAAAAGGAAGGGAACCCTCCGGAGCTGAGCGTCATTTTTCCGATGTATAACGTGGCAGCCTATCTTGACCAATGCATCGAAAGCGTCACAGCATGGAAGGCTCCTTATGTCGAGTTCCTGTTTGTAAATGATGGATCACCTGATAACTCGAGGGAGATTGTCCTGAAATGGGCAAAGCAGGATTCGAGGATCCGGCTTCTGGATAAGCCGAATGGTGGCTGCGCTTCTGCGAGAGAGTTCGGCCTTGAGCAGGCAAAGGGACGGTATATCGGTTTTATAGACCCGGATGACTTCATCGATGAGAGTATGTTCCGAAAGCTTCTCCGTGCAGCGATGACAGGCTCCTACGATATCAGCTATTGCGGGTAC
>CAVHYN010000112.1:0-4059 GCA_963640245.1 Bulleidia sp. | reverse complement strand
AGCTCCGACAACACATCATCCAGAAGCAGGATCGGTGTGTCATGAATCACCTGTTTCACCAGCTCAATCTCAGATAATTTCAGAGAAAGAGCAGCTGTCCGCTGCTGTCCCTGGGAACCGAATTTTCGAATATCTATGCCATCGATGGAAAAACTCAAATCATCCCTGTGTGGACCCGTATTCGAAGTCTTGGTCCGAATATCGCGCTCCCGACTTCTTAGAAGCGCATCAGATAACTCTCCCGCTTCCACATTTTTTTCGTAGGAAAGAGTCAGCTCTTCCTTGCCGCCGGATAAGTTCTTATGTATTTCAGAAATGATGCTTCCCAGGGATTGGACGAATGCCTCCCTGCTTTCGATGATCTTTTTTCCATATTCTGCCATCTGAATATCCCAGATATCTAAGGTATCCCGAAGCTCGGGTCGAAAGCTCAAATCCTTCAGAAGCTGATTTCTCTGTGCCACGATGCGATGATAGGCCGACAAATGATGCAAATAAACCTTGTCCAGTTGACATAACTCCATATCAAGGAAACGACGCCGTTCTCCGGGACCTTGCTTGATAATACTAAGATCCTCAGGCGAGAAAAAGATAAAATTAGCGATCCCGAAGAGCTCACTGGCTTTTCGAATCGGCACACCGTTGATGGCGATTCCCTTTGTCTTATTCTTTTTCAGATGGATATCTATCTGATATTCCATTTCTCTTTTTTTTACAAAGGTTCGAAGATGTCCTTCCTCTTCCCCGAAGAAAATCATATCTCGATCCCGGCTCCCCTTATGGGACTTTGTCGTCCCGCTTACGTATACAGCCTCCAGAATGTTCGTTTTCCCCTGGGCATTATCCCCGTAAAAAATATTGGTCTTTGCATCAAACTGAATACTGAGTTCCCGATAATTTCGGAAATTTTTCAGCTCCATGGCTTCTATGATCATACGATTTTATAATCCTGCCCCTGATAGGTAAAGACATCTCCCTTGTGGAGCTTGCGTCCTCTTCGCTCCTCCACCTCACCATTTACCTTTACATTGCCATCCACGATCTCGTATTTGATATCCGAGCCCAGAGAGAGGATACCAGCCAGCTTCATGGCCTGGCCCAGACGGATAAATTCATCCCGAATCGATACTTCTATAAATTCCATATTTGCTCCTGTTTTATTATCTGTTGTTAAAGTTAACCGGAAGAACCATGTAAATGTAGGATTCCTTCTCATCCCGGATAAAGCAGGGCGCCTTCGGATTTACCATATACAGGGTAACGATCTCATCGTCAATGACGCGAAGGGCATCCAGCATAAACTTTGGATTGAAGGCAATTAAAATATCCTTTCCTTCTTTTTCAATGGAGATTTCCTCGTTCATAGAACCTACAGAAGAGGTGAGCTTCAGGCACATCTCTCCGTCTTCTATCTGAATGACGATGGGTTTTTTATCATTTTCCCGCACAAGAAGGGTGGCACGGTCGATACAATCCGAAAATTCTCTCTTATTTATCTGAATTTTCGTCTCGTAATCACTGGTGATCATGTGCTCGATATGGAAATACTCGCCTTCGATCAGTCGGGAGACAACCGTCGTATTGTCAAATTCAAAGACAATATGATTCGATGTAAAATAGATATTTACAAAACTTTCCAGTTCTCCGGAAAGAATTTTGCTGACCTCCGACAGGGTTTTGCCGGGGACAATCACTTTTTTCGGTGCATAAGCTTCTTTTAATTCCAGATTGCGGATGGAAACCCGGTGTCCGTCAAGGGAAACGATACGCAGATGATTATCGCGGATTTCAAAAAGCTCACCTGTCATGATCTTATTGCTTTCATTATCGGAAATAGAAAAAATAGTCTGCTTGATCATTTCGCGCAGACTGAACTGAGAGATGACCACAGGCTCTTCTTTTTCGGTAAAAGGAAGATGCGAAAATTCTTCACCGGATTTACCGGCAATATCAAAGCAGGCTTTCTCGCAGATGATCTTCATCTGAAAATTTTCATCTGTCTCGATCGATACATCATTGTCTGGAAGCTTTCTGACGATTTCGGAAAAGATCTTGGCATCGATAGCAATCGTACCCTTGTCCTGAACATCCGCATCCAGAGTGGTTTCAATTCCAAGCTCCATGTCGTTAGCTGTCATCTTGACCATTCCCGGCATCGCTTCGATGAGAATGCACTGAAGAATCGACAAGGTTGTTCTGGAAGGAACGGCTTTTAATACGATATTAATACTCTTTAGTAAATCTGATTTGCTGCAGATAAACTTCATAATGTGTATAACTCCTTTCGATATGGTCCCGAAGGGGGATAGATATAAATATATAAAAGAATCCGTCGTATTCGTAGTAGGGGCTGTGAATATGTTGATAAGTGGTCCAAGCCCTTGAAAATACAGGATCTTCGGATTGGATAACCATGTGAAAAAGTACTGGATAACAGGCCTGAAACAAGGATGGTTATGCACATCGGAAAATCAGCGGACCGATTTTCCCCACAAAATCAACATGGTTGTCCACAGAAGAATGTGAATAAATCTAAGCTTAGGAGGGATTGATCTTTTTTCTTATCGTTCCGATAGTACGTATAGTCGAGTCATTGATTTGCAGTTCTTTTTCGATCTTTTCGACTCCATGCATGACTGTTGTATGGTCACGACCTCCCATAATATCACCGATTTTCTTCAGAGTAGTTCCATTTTCCTTGCAAAGATACATGGCAATCTGACGCGGATAGGCGATATTTGCAGTACGCTTGTTGCTGTAAATATCAGCAGTGGTAATATGAAAATGATCGGCAACGATTTCAATGATCAGCTCCGGTGTCACCTTCCTGCTCTCTCCCGGGGAGATGATATCCTTGATCGCCTCCTCGGCAAGAAGCATATCGATGGGACGTTTTTCTAGGGTGGAAAGGGCAATCAGGCGGTTAAAGGCGCCTTCCAGCTCACGGATATTGGATTTGATATTCGTAGCGATATAGGTAATGATCTCGTCGTCAATATGATAGCCTTCCAGCTCTTCTTTTTTCCGTAAAATAGCCATCCTTGTCTCAAAATCCGGGGAAGAGACATCTGCGATAAGGCCGCATTCAAAACGGGTACGCAGACGTTCCTCCAGGGTTTCGATGTCCTTAGGCGGCCGGTCACTGGAGATAATAATCTGCTTGTTGGCTGTATGAAGGGCATTGAAGGTATGGAAAAATTCTTCCTGCGTACTTTCCTTACCTATAATAAACTGCACATCGTCGATAAGAAGTACATCGATGTTGCGGTATTTTTCCCGAAAACGCGTCATACCGGAGGGATCACCCATTCGCAGGGTCTCAATCAGTTCGTTCGTGAAATACTCACTGGTGACATAGAGAACCTTGCGGGTCGGATCTTCCTTCAGAATATGATTGGCAATGGCATGCATCAGATGGGTTTTGCCCAGTCCTACACCTCCATGAAGAAAGAGGGGATTGTAAACCTTTCCAGGGGTCTCTGCAACCGCCAGGGATGCGGCATGGGCAAATTTATTGTTGCTGCCGACAACAAAGGTATCGAAGGTAAACTTCGGATTAATATTGGATTTTTCAAAATCCGGATTTACAGCCGAAAGATCGGTATGAGAAGCAGAGGAGGCGGGCTCTTCCACAGCCTTCAGCTGACTGGCCTCCTTCTCAGTAATAAATTCTACTTCATACTTTTCACCGGTGAATTCTGCAATAGCGACGAAAATAGGTGTCTTGAATTTTGAATTCAGATAGGTAATCATCTGTTCACCCATGGGAACGATGATCTTTACAACATGTTGATCGGTACTGTGTACCGTCAGGGGGAGCAGCCAGGTTTCAAAAGAAATATCCGAAAGTTCGTGTTCCTTTCGGACGTGTTCAAGAATTTCGCTCCATTTTTCTTTTATCAGATTCATCATATATCTCCTCAGCAGCCCGTTTTGCCTGCAAATGGGCAAAAAGAGCAATTTATCCTATACTCAATAATATAACAAATAGAAAGTGGGATCAAGCAGAAAAATCAGGTTATCCACTTATTATCCACATTTTATCCACATCTTGTGGAT
>CAVHYN010000111.1:0-4175 GCA_963640245.1 Bulleidia sp. | reverse complement strand
ACGCTACGGGGTCAGATGACCCCATGGCAAAAATTAGGTTGAAATGTTACAAAAAAGCTTGATCAGAACAAGCCAAGGTAGCAGATTTTATCATGAACAATCCGGCTCAGGCGCTGGACGCCAACGTGTCAGAGACAGCGGAACTGAGCGGGGTATCAGACGCAATCGTGGTAAGATTCTGTAAACGGATCGGATATGAGGGCTTCTATCAGATGAATGCAAGAAAGATTTATGACTACAGTAGCTATGTGGCTTTCAGTCGCGATCACTGCATTGCAGTAAATAATTCAGAGTTGTCTTTTGCAACGACGCAATAAAACAGTAAACATATCATTGACATTCAAATATAAGCCTGCTATTATACATACAAACATGAATGTATAAAGAGAAAAGCAATCAGAATACACAGAATAAGAACTGCGTAGTCAAAGATTGAACAGGTACAGACAGAGAAAAACGCAACGGCGCGCAGAGATATGCGGGTCGTTTTTTGCGGTTTTTAAAGGAGAAGAGGCGAAAAGTAGAAAGGCATGGAAGAGTTGGATCTGAATACTCAGTTTTCTTTAATCAGGAGTGAAATCGCCTTCTTGAAATCCTCATAGGAAAGCGGATGATCCAGAGCCTGATAGCTATCCACAGCGTAAGTGCTTTCGAACATCATGAAAATGATTTCAGCAATGGTGTTCCGATCCCCCAGAAGCTGATAATGGGGCTCCTGCTCCATCACCTCCAAAAGATGAAGGATTCGGTTAAAAAGTACCTGCTTATGGGAACGTACATTTTCTGTGAAGGACGCGTATTCTGGCAGAGTATTGAGAAGCCAGTAAAGGCGGTTTACAAAGAACGCTTTTTCCTGAATTTCAGCAGGATAACGGGAAAAGCCAAGAAGACATTCGAGCGGCGAAGCGTCTGCGTCAGACATAGATAGAGTTTGCTGACTCTTCAGCTCCTGCATAATCTGGATAACCAGCTGATTCAGAAGATCATTCTTGTCCTGAAAATGCCAGTAGACAGCGCCTCTGGTAAGACCAGCTTCGCAGGCCACCTCAGCGAGGGTTGTATTTTCAAATCCTTTTGTGGAAAACAGACGGTAGGCGGCAGATAGCAGCTTTTCTTTGGTAATGGCAGCGTCTTCTTTGGAACGTTTCATGATTGTACTCCTTGTACAGTATTTGTATTCATTATATAGAAGGAAATTTGGAAAGTCAAACATGGTAATGTTATTTATTTTAACATACATACAAAAATGTATATGAAATTTATATACGGAAAGGAGAAGAAATGAAGAACAGAGTAGTTCCGGAAGGAATCCATACCAATTCCCAGAGCGCTCTGGCAGAGAGAGGATTTTTCCATGTGGGCGGAAGCTATGTGGAGAAAGACGGAAAGCATCTGATGAATGGACAGATGTACGTGGAAGTCTACGTGCCGAAGGAAATTCGCAATCAGTATCCGCTGGTATTGATTCATGGTGCCGACCAGAGTGGTCTCTGTTGGATGACGACGCCAGATGGCCGGCCGGGGTGGGTAGATTTCTTTCTGGAGAAGGGCTATGTGGTCTACGTAGTGGATCAGCCGGCCAGAGGTCGATCTGTATCCCATAGGGAGCTGATTGGACAGAAGATAGTATTTTCGGCGGAAGATACGGCGGAGGTATTCACACTGCAAGCAGGGGATTTTCCACAGGCAGAGCGTCACACCCAATGGCCGGGAACAGGATGTCCTGGAGATCCGATCTTTGACGAGTTTTACGCAGCACAGATCGATTCCATTTACGACATCGAGGAGACGCAGAAGCTTATGCGCAATGCCGGAAAGGCGTTGCTTCAGAAAATCGGTCCGGCCATTCTGGTAGCCCATTCCCAAGGAGGTCCTTTTGCCTGGTTTATGGCGGATGATCAGCCGGAGCTTGTGAAAGGAATCATTTCCATCGAGCCCTCCGGTCCGCCCTTTGTCAGCGCCCAGACGAAAAAACTGATTGCTGATGAAGATGGGAAACCCCTGAACTATGGCATTTCCCATCTGCCGCTCACCTTTGATCCGCCTCTTTCCAGTCCGAAGGATCTGGAACTGGAGCAGAGAAAAGCACCAAATTCCGAGTGGATAGACGGCTATCTTCAGAAGGAACCAGCCAGAAAGCTGATAAAGCTGAAAGAAATTCCGGCAGTTGTGGTGACAAGCGAGGCATCCTATCATGCGCCTTATGATTACTGGACAGCGGCATTCTTAAAGCAGGCTGGTGTCGATGCGGAATATCTGCCACTGGAGCGCATCGGCATCCGTGGAAACGGCCACATGATGATGCTGGAGAAAAACAATCTGGAAGTAGCTGGAGTACTGGACGACTGGATTGGAATCCATGTAAAACACGTAAGAGAAGTCTAAAAGAACGGAGGAAAAAGTTATGACTGCGATATTGGCATTTTTGATTGTTACGTTGTCGTTTGCCATTGGCGATATGATTTCGATGAAGACAAAGGGAATGATTTCCAGCTTTGTCTTTACAATTCTGGTGTTTGTTATCCTGGGCGGAACGCTTCATGTATTTCCAGAGGATATGATTACGACTGCAGGCTTGTCCAATATGCTGGTAACCTTCGGTATGGGGCTGATTTTCACAAACATCGGTTCTTCTCTGAATGCCCGTGAATTGGTAGCTCAGTGGAAGACTATCTTGGTAACACTCTGCGGTATGCTGGTGGTGACCCTGTTTTGCTTTACGCTGGGTTCTGCTATCTTTGGAAGAGTGGAAGCCTTAAGCGCGGCAGGTACCCTGTGCGGTGGTTTTGGCGCGACTGTCCTGACTTCAGAGCTGGCAAATGCTGCGGGAAGAGCAGATATCGCCATCTTTGTAACCGTAATGATGACTTTCCAGAATCTGATTGGCGCACCGATTGCGTCCATATGTCTGAGCAAAGAGGCAGATCGTTTCATCGCAAAGGGTGGCATGACGGTATCTTCTGAGAAAGCAGGAACGGAAAAGACCGAAAAGAAATCCAAAGGTATCCGATTTATCCCGGAGATGCCTGAATGGACTCGCTCCTCCATGATGTATTTCGCAAAGCTTTCCCTGGTAGCTTATATCGGAGAACTGCTGTCAAAGGTAACCGGATTAAACGCTACCGTATGTTATCTGCTGATGGGCTTTCTGTTCACAGAAATCGGTTTCTTGGATAAGGGAAGTCTGAAAAAGAGTGGCGGAGAATCTCTGGTGTTGTTAGGAGCGTATGCATATCTTCTGGTAAATTATTTGAGTCTTCCGATTGAAGATTTGCTGAAAATGTTTGTTCCGGTATTCGGTCTCCTGATTTGTGGAGCCATTGCAGCGTCCATCGGAGCGTTTATCTGCGGTAAAGTCCTGAAATGGAGCCCGTTCCTGAGTGTAGCAGTTGGTGTGACCTGTCTTCTTGGTTATCCGCTGACACAGGGACTGGCAATGGAAGCGGTTAATTCCCATACCATCGGAAAAGGATATTCGGATGAAGAAGTACAGAGACTGACCAATCATCTACTGCCCAAGATGATTATTGGAGGCGTAATTTCTGTCAGCATCGTGTCTGTCTTTATTGCGTCCTTCATCGGTCCGATGATTTTTTAAATGCTGTACTCTATCTGGCCGTATTCCATAGTGCTCTGGATCTTCCGAACCCTGCATGGAATCGCGTTTGCCATCTCCAGCACCCTATCCCTGGTACTGGCTAGCGAATACACGCCCCCGGAGAAAATGGCAGAAGGAATCAGCTACTTCAGTACGGCTCAGAGTGTTGCCATGCTGTTGGAACCTGGACTTGGCATTACGCTGGCTGAAGCGGCAGGTACTCATATCTGTATGTTGGTTAGTGCAGCGACAGCGATACCAGCTGCTATACTGGCCTGAATCGTTCCGCTTGGACTATCGCTGATTGGCATCATCTTAAGACATACACGCAGCACTCTGCCCCGAAACTAAAAAGGGGGCGGAAATTCCGCACATGACAAGAGGACGCACCTGCGTCCTCTTGTTGTCTCTTCGATTTAATTGCTATTTGGAAATTGGTTATGTGAATTGTCATATGCTCTTCGGATGTCTTCCGGAAGACCGTCCGGTGTTAATGCTTTTGCCGTGTCTTCGCTGCCATCTTTCATGGCCTGTGTGTAATACCAGCATTTGTAAGTGAGCATGTCCAATGTCTTGT
>CAVHYN010000110.1:0-4295 GCA_963640245.1 Bulleidia sp. | reverse complement strand
TATGAGGATTGGTTGACAAACGATTCCTGCACACATATAATGAAAAACAAAAAAGGATGCGTTAGTTTCTATGAACTGGATAGACAAACTAGAAAAAAAATTCGGGCGTTATGCGATCCATAATTTGATGTATTATGTGATCATTCTGTATGCCCTTGGCTATGTGATCAACGTATTGGCGCCGGATTTCTATACCGGATATCTCTCGCTGGATCCCACAGCGATTCTGCACGGTCAGATCTGGAGGATCGTGACCTTTATCATTTACCCGCCTTCGACGGGACTGTTTTATTTCCTGATTAGTATGTATCTGTATTATTCCATCGGAAAGGTTCTGGAGATGCAATGGGGCGCATTTCGCTTCAATCTCTATCTCCTGACGGGTGTCCTGCTTCATGTAGTGGCAGCCTTTCTTAGCTGCTATATATTCGGAGCCAATATCGGTCCGATGTTTGGAACCTATTATCTGAATTATTCCCTCTTTTTTGCTTTTGCAGCGACCTATCCGGATATGCAGTTCTTACTCTTCTTTATCATTCCGATTAAGGCAAAGTGGCTGGGTATCATCAATGCGATTTACTTTGGCGTGACTATCGTGGCCGGATTTGCAGGACCCTTCCTTCCTTATAATGCCCTTGTAACCCTGGTTCAGGCGGGCATTATCCCGATCCCGGCTTATGCGGTTATGGCGCTGGTATCCCTTGGAAATTTCCTGATTTTCTTTTTCAGCATAAAGAAGATGCGTCACCGTTCTCCGCGGGAGGTACATCGCAGACAGGTTTATAATCGGAAAGTACAGCAGGGAGAAAAGCAAGCCGCAATTCATAAGTGTGCGATTTGCGGGCGCACGGAGAAGGATGGAGAGGATTTGGTTTTCCGCTATTGCTCCAAGTGTAATGGCAATTATGAATACTGCCAGGATCATCTGTTTACTCACGAGCATGTGAAATAGTTTACGTAGATTCCCTATATCCTATAGAAATCTTCTATGGTATAATAGGTGTATTCTAATAAGGAGGTTTTATCCATGAATACACCTGGGGAAATTGCAAAAAACTATGTCGAAATCGGAAAAGGAAAGGTCAACACACCGCCGCTTAAGCTCTTTATCTTGGGCATTATGGCCGGCATTTTTATCGGTATCGGAGCCATTGCCTATGAGATGGCTACAGCTACCATCGGAGGAGCCATCGGCAAGCTGGTAGGAGCCTGTATGTTCCCGGCAGGCCTGGCACTGGTACTGATAGCTGGAAGCGAGCTGTTTACCGGAAATTGTCTTCTGGTAATTCCGCTCTTAGAAGGAGAAGTAAAATTCTCCGGCGTCCTGAAAAACTGGATATGCGTGTATCTCGGCAACTTCGTCGGCTCCACGATTCTGGCATTTCTGGTTTCTTTCGGGCACAGCCCGTCCCTGTTGGACAAGGGACTTCTGGATGTAATTCTGTCTGTAGCAGCAGGAAAGGTGGCGCTGACCTTTGGAGATGCGGTATTTCGCGGCATCGTCTGCAATATGATGGTCTGTCTGGCCGTCTGGATGTCCTTTGCGGGAAAAACCGTGGCAAATAAGATGGCGGGACTTTATTTTCCGATTATGATTTTTGTGCTGGGAGGCTTTGAGCATAGCATTGCCAATATGTATTATCTGATGGTAGGTATTTTCAGCAATGCGGTCTATGGCGTTGGAAATGAGGCAATAAATCTCGGTGCAGCATTTACAAAGAATTTGCTGCCGGTAACTTTAGGAAATTTGATCGGCGGAGTAAGTATCGGTATCGTATACTGGTATTTGTATTTAAAGGGAACAAAGAAAGACTAAGGAAAGATAAAAAAGGGGTAAGGTATGAGTATTCGGGTAGAAGAGTTCGGCATGACGAAGGACGGACAGAAGGTAAAAAAATATATCCTGGAAAATAAGAAGGGCATGAAAGCTGCCGTGCTGAATCTGGGCGCGGTGCTGGCAGAGCTGCACGTACCGGATAAGGACGGAAATTTGCGCGATGTAGTCTGGGGCTACGAAGGTGTCGAAGGCTATGAGGTAAACGGACCGGATCTGGGAGCTGTCGTAGGCCGAAGTGCCAATCGGATCGGTGGTGCCGTGATTACGATTGCGGGAAAGGATTATGCTCTTGCGAAGAATAATGGAGAGAATAACCTGCACAGTGGCCCGGATATGTATTTCACCAGAATCTGGAAAGGGATCATTGCCGACGATAACAAGGTGGAATTCGCACTTCACAGCCCGGATGGGGATCAGGGATATCCGGGTAATGCAGATATTACCGTATCCTATACGCTGACGGATGAGAATGAGCTGCAGATTGCCTATGAGGGTAAGGCGGATCAGGATACTATCTTCAACCTGACCAACCATTCTTATTTTAACCTGGACGGACAGGATTCGGATTCTGTTCTGGAGCATGAGGTATGGCTGGATTCGGATGCCTTTACGCCGGGTGATGCAGGGCTTATTCCCACCGGTGAAATCCGAAGTGTAGAGGGTACACCGCTGGATTTTCGAACTGCACATAAGGTCGGCGAGCGGATTGATGCGGACTACGAGGCGCTTAGGCTGGCTGGCGGGTATGATCACAATTATGTCCTGAAAAATGAAGGCAAATACGCACTGTGCGGCAAACTCATTTCCGATAAGAGCGATATCTGCATGGAGGTTTCTACCGATCTGCCGGGCATTCAGTTATATTCAGCTAACTTCCTGGACGATGAGAAGGGTGGAAAAGGGGGACGCACCTATGTAAGACGGAGCGCGATCTGCTTTGAGTCCCAGTATTTCCCGGATGCCTGCCATCATGATAATTTTCAGAGCCCGATTGTAAAGGCAGGAGAGGTATACCGAACCAAAACCGGGTATAAGTTTTTGCTAAAATAGTGATACAAATATTTATATAAAGAGGAGTGCAACTTATGAAAAAAGAACCGTTTGTAACGCTGGAACAGCTGCAGGAGATCACAAAGACTTATCCGACCCCGTTCTATCTCTACGATGAGAAGGGAATTCGCGAAAATGCGAAGGCGTTAAAGGATGCATTTGCCTGGAATCCGGGATATAAGGAATATTTTGCAGTAAAGGCAACCCCGAATCCGTTTTTGATCAACATCCTTCGGGAGTATGGCTGCGGCTGTGACTGCTCTTCCATGACGGAGCTGATGCTTTCCCATGAGCTCGGTGTGAAGGGGGAGGATATCATGTTCTCTTCCAATGATACACCGGCCGAGGAATTTGCCTATGCGGCGAAAATCGGTGCGATCATCAATCTCGATGATTATACCCATATCGATTTTCTGGAAAAAACGCTGGGTTATATTCCGGAGACGATCAGCTGTCGCTTCAACCCGGGCGGAATCTTCCAGATCAGCAATGATATCATGGATAATCCCGGGGATGCCAAGTATGGAATGACAGAGGAGCAGCTCTTTGACGCATACCGTGTTCTGCAGGGAAAGGGCGCCAAGCATTTCGGCATTCACGCTTTCCTGGCAAGCAATACCGTTACAAACGATTATTATCCGATGCTGGCTAAGGTGCTCTTTGAGCTGGCAGTTCGCCTGAAAAAGGAGACCGGAGCAGACATCCGCTTTATCAACCTTTCCGGCGGAATCGGTGTCCCCTACCGTCCGGATCAGGAGCCGAACGACATCCGCGTCATCGGAGAGGGGGTTCGAAAGGTTTACGAGGAAGTGATGGTTCCGGCCGGTATGGGCGATGTAGCGATCTATACGGAGCTTGGACGCTTCATGCTGGCGCCCTATGGCTGCCTGGTAACCAAGGCGATCCACGAAAAACATACCTATAAGGAATATATCGGTGTGGATGCCTGCGCGGTAAACCTGATGCGTCCTGCAATGTATGGAGCTTATCATCATATCACGGTTATGGGGAAGGAAGAAGAGCCCTGTGACCATATCTACGATGTAACCGGATCCCTCTGCGAAAACAATGACAAATTTGCCATTGACAGAGCACTTCCCAAGGTGGATAAGGGAGATTTTCTTGTGATTCACGATACCGGAGCACACGGCTATGCCATGGGATATAATTACAATGGCAAGCTGAAATCCGCAGAGCTTCTTTTAAAGGAGGATGGCAGCGTACAGCTGATTCGACGCGCAGAGACACCGAAGGATTACTTTGCTACCTTTGACTGCTTCGATATTATCCACAATCTGGTATAGAAATCATCTGGTATAAAAATCACGAAAGGGCAGACCGGAAGGGCTGCCCTTTATCGGCTCACGGAGAGAAAAATGGAGAGAAAAAGCGGAATTCTGAAAAGAAG
>CAVHYN010000109.1:0-4671 GCA_963640245.1 Bulleidia sp. | reverse complement strand
CCCGCCTGTAAAAGGCGGCAGTCCTTCAAATCCTCATCCTTAATCTCGCTCTTGTCAAGCAGCATGTCCGCGCCGGGCTTTCTTGCGAAGGTAAAGCTTCTGTCATTGTTCTCATTCAGAGATACGAATGCCATCGTTGTTGTCGCGTCGTCTGTCATCTTGGGTGCGAGAGGCTCTACATGATTTTCCCGCAATGTGTCCAGTAAAAATTTTCCAAAATCATCATTTCCAACCTTGCAGTACATACCAGCCTGCAGACCATTTCTCGCTGCACTGATCGCTACATTTGCCGGGGCGCCGCCTGCATTGCGAATATAGCTTCCTTCCTCTTTTCCCGGAAGGAAGTCAATCACCATCTCACCAATTGTAATAAAATCCATATCTCTCCTACCTCTCTCTTCTACAGCGCCTTAATTCTCTCCAGCGCCTTTACTGTATTCTCATAGGATCCGAAGGCTGTCAGCCGGAAGTATCCTTCTCCGCTGGGGCCAAAGCCGGATCCCGGGGTGCCGACTACACCGGCATTCTCAAGCAGGTAATCGAAGAATTCCCAGGAGGTCATCTTCTCCGGGGTCTTCAGCCAGATATAGGGGGCATTGACACCGCCGGATACGGTATAGCCTGCTTCCTGAAGGCCGTTCAGGATGGTCTTTGCATTGTTCATATAGTAGCCGACCTGCTCTTTGAGCTGTGCCTTGCCTGCATCGGAGTAAACAGCCTCGCCGGCGCGCTGTACGATGTACGGTGCTCCGTTGTACTTTGTGCCGTGGCGGCGCGCCCAGAGGGCATGCAGGGAAACGTCTCCGCATTTCAGCTCCTTCGGGATGACGGTATAGCCCAGACGGACTCCTGTAAAGCCTGCGTTCTTCGAGAAGCTTTTCAACTCGATGGCACAGGTCTTTGCACCCTCGCACTCGTAGATGGTATGCGGTACATTTTCCTCGGAAATATAAGCCTCATAGGCTGCATCGTAAATGATGACTGCGCCTACCTTATTTGCATAATCGACCCATACCTGCAGCTGATCCTTCGTGATCGTAGAACCGGTCGGGTTGTTCGGGAAGCAGAGGTAAATCAGATCCGGTGTCTCCTTCGGAAGCTCCGGTGCAAAGCCATTGTCTGCCGTGCAGGGCATGTAGATGACATCGCTCCACATCTCTGTCTTCGGGTCATAGGTGCCGGTACGGCCAGCCATAACATTCGTGTCTACATAGACCGGATAAACGGGATCGCATACGGCAATCTTATTGTCCAGGCCGAAGATCTCCTGGATATTGCCGGAGTCGCACTTTGCACCGTCGCTGACGAAGATCTCGTCCGCCTGGATGTCTGCGCCCCTGTCCTGATAATCATTCTTGGCAATGGCATTGCGAAGGAATTCGTAGCCCAGATCCGGTGCATAGCCATGGAAGGTCTCGGCATGTCCCATCTCATCGACCGCCTTGTGCAGTGCCTCGATGATCGCCGGTGCCAGCGGCTGGGTTACGTCGCCGATTCCCAGGCGAATGATGGATTTCTCCGGATGTGCTGCGCTGTAAGCTGCAACCTTTTTTCCGATATTGGAAAAGAGATAGCTTCCCGGAAGTTTCAGATAATTTTCATTTACTTTGTACATGTTTTTGCCCTTTCTCTATTACCTACTTTTTACGCTTTTTCGAAGCTCGTCCAGGTCAAATTCACCGGTATAGGCCAATGCCGCCGGACCGGTCATATAGACACAGTTGTCGGTCTCATCCCAGGTAATCTCCAGGTCGCCGCCGAGGAGATGAATCGTGACCTCGCGCTCGGTATAGCCATTCAGAATCGCTGCCACTGCCGTCGCGCAGGCACCGGTTCCGCAGGCCATCGTTTCGCCGGAGCCGCGCTCCCAGACACGCATCTTCAGATTTCTGCGGTCGAGACGCTCTACAAACTCCGTGTTGACCCGATCGGGGAAGCGCTCATGGTTTTCGAACTTTGGTCCGATCTCTGTGAGCTTCAGCTCATCCACACCGTCCAGGAAGACGACCGCATGGGGATTGCCCATCGAAACGCAGGTCATCTCATAGACCTGATTGTCTACCACGATGGGGGCTGCCACCAGCTTAGTCCCTTCGCCTATCACCGGAATCTCGGCCGGTGTCAGGATCGGCTCGCCCATATTGACACGCACCTTTTTGACCTGTCCGTCCTCTACGGTCAGTTTCAGATATTTGACAGCTCCGCCGGAAATGACGCTGATCTCGGTCTTGTCCGTCAGGCCATTGTCATAGACGTATTTTGCGACACAGCGGATGCCGTTGCCGCACATCTTTCCATAGGAACCGTCTGCATTATACATGGCCATCTCAAAGTCTGCCTCTGTCGAGGACTTGATCAGGATCAGGCCGTCGGATCCGATGCCCTTGTGGCGATCGCTGACCAGCTTCGCAATTTCGCCCGGATCCTCCGGACATTCCTTGGTACAGTCCATGTATACATAATCGTTTCCGATTCCATGCATTTTTGCAAATTTCATTTTTCGGTTGTTTCCTCCTATCATGTATCTGGGGCAGATTGGCATGCGTCTAGCCGTGCTATTCGCAAAATCGCTCCTGCGGAGCTCTCCGCTGCTTCGCAGCTCATTTTTGCTCACGACTGAACTGTTAGTAACTCATCATACTGAGTACCATCCCGGCTGTCTCCACCAGGTTCGTTCCGCTGTCCATACTGCATTTCTGGATATAACGGTGTGCCTCTTCCTCGGTCATGCCATTGCGCTCCATCAGGAGTGCCTTGGCCTCATCGAGAACCTTCTGATCCGCATCGGATCGGGGCTTTGGCATCGATTTTCGCTTCTTTCGCCTGCGTTCGACACCGGCTACCATCATTTCCAGGGTATTCAGAAGATCCTGCACCTTTAAAGGCATCGCTACACTCATGATACCAGATCCCACGCCTTCACTCAAGACCCTTTGGGATGCCATCAGAAGAATTTCAAAATGTGTCGGCAGACATTCTGCCAGCTCGCTATAAAGCATATCCGGATATTTGTAGCCGCAGACCAGGATGCCGTCTCCCAGGCTGTTCGCATTGGTGAGTGCCTGGGCGCCGGTCACGCAGACCGCTGTCACATGGAAGCCGTGACGTACCAAAAGATTCCGGATGTTCTTTGCATCTTCGATTTTTGGAAATAATACAATGATGTTCGTCACTTCTTACACCTCCCGGAATATATACTGAATATATCATTGAGAGGTGGTATTTAGAAACGATACAGATACTGATCCGTCTCCCAGGGAGAAACCTCTGCGCAGTAGCTCTCCCATTCCTGCTTTTTGGCCGCGATATAGCCCTTGCACAGCTCCTCCCCGAGGACACCTCGGATCAGGGAATCCTCGGCAAGTCCCATAAGAGCCTCCTCCAGGTTTCTGGGTAATGGTTCGATGCCGCGGGCTTTTCTCTCTTCCTCGCTTAATTTCCGCACATCCTCATTGACTGGCTTCGGCGGCTCGATCTGATTCTTGATGCCGTCCAGACCTGCTGCCAGGCAGACAGCCAGCGTCAGGTACGGATTGCAGGAGGGATCCGGGCTTCGAAGCTCGATTCTTGTATTTTCCTCTCTCTGAGCCGGAATCCGGATCATCTGGCTGCGGTTGACCGGCGACCAGGAGATATAGGCCGGTGCGGTAAAGCCTGCGCCGGTCTGTGCCGGGAACAGGCGTTTGTAAGAATTTACCAGTGGATTCGTGATCGCTGACAGGGCACGCGCATGCTTCATAAGGCCGCCGATAAACCAGTAAGCTTCCTTGCTGAGGCCGTAGGCATCTGTCTCGTCCGTGAAAATATTTTTTCCGTCCTTTTTCAGGGAAATATTCGTATGCATGCTGGATCCATTGACACCGGCAATGGGCTTTGGCATAAATGTAGCATGCATGCCGAAGCGTCTGGCGATGGTCTTCACTACAAGCTTGAAGGTCATGATATTGTCCGCTGACAACAGTGCCTCATCATAGTGGAAATCAATCTCATGCTGGGCAGAGGCCACCTCATGATAGGAGGATTCTACCTCAAAGCCCATCTCCTCCAAGGTCAGAATGATATCGCGGCGCACATTTTCTCCCTGATCGATGGGGCTCATGTCGAAGTATCCAGCCTTTTCATGGCTGAAAACGGTCGGATTGCCGTCGTCATCGGTATGGAAGAGGAAGAATTCGCACTCCGGCCCCACGTCCAGACGATAGCCGAGGTCTTCTGCCTCCTTCAATACCTTTTTCAGGATATAGCGGGAATCTCCCTCGTAGGGTGAGCCGTCCCGCTTTTGTATATCGCAGATCAGACGGGCTACCTTGCCCTGCTGCGGGCGCCACGGAAAGATCGCCAGGGTGTCCAGATCCGGGCACAGGAACATGTCCATATCATTGTCATGCAGGAAGCCCTCCACGCAGGAACCGTCGAAGACATAGCGGTTGTCCAGCACCTTTTCCAGCTGGCTTGCCGTCACTGCTGCATTTTTCAGATTTCCAAATAAATCGGTGAACTGCAGACGGATAAATTCCACGTCCTCTTCTTCCACCAGTCGCATGATATCTTTTTTTGTATAGTGGCTCATATGATCTCTCCTCGCTTTTTCTGTTTGGAATTTCTTGTTGCATAAAAAAGAATGTGCCTTGGCGCATCCTCGCGGAGCGTTTTTTGATTCATAGGACGCAC
>CAVHYN010000108.1:0-4700 GCA_963640245.1 Bulleidia sp. | reverse complement strand
TCTGTGGATGCGGAAAATGAAGAACCGAAATCGGGAGATTCTGGAGACGGCCGGTGGCTTATTGCTCTGGTTTTCCCTTCCCTTTCTTGCATTTTCCTCCATCGGAACCAAGCTTATCTGGTATTGCTATCCCTGTACGGTACCGCTGGCAATGGGGGCGGCAGCGATACTAGGATGGCTGATCCGCCTGCCTCTTAGAGAAGAGAGTGCGACTTCACAGGAATGCCAGAAACCGGGAAAAACTGGAAAAAATGCGACAATCCAAACAGTGGTAGGAATTCTGGCCGCTGTATTTGCCGTGGCTCTGCTGATTCTGTATATGAAAAATGCTTATCTCCACGTTATCCGCGGAGCGAAGGGAGATCCCTTCCAGCTCTTTATCCGGGAAAGCGTCACCCGTGAGGCAGAGTATGCCGGGGAAAAGGCTTATATCTATGTGCCTGGAGAGCATGCGGAGGAGATCGGAGATTGGGATCAGAACTACCTCTTTGTGGCGGAAATCAGCGGAGATTTTCACTGTGAGGCTGGAGGACTGGAGAGCTTTCTTGACGAAAATGGGGAGGCAGTTCTCTATATAGACAGGCTGAATTATGAACAGAATGCAGAAGAGCTTCAAGGGTTGGAAATTTTGCATGAGAATGCAGGATATTTGTTGCTGGAAAAATAAAACGATGTAAACATTCAGCCAGAATATGCCTTCTAAATCTCTCTGCAGTTCATTGAAGAATGAATTGACATTATTGGTGCAAAAGGGTATAATATCGTGGATATTCTGAAAGTGGGGAGAGCCTCGGCAGACCCCATTTTCCACATAAGAACGTGGACATTAAATACAAAATCATAGATGGAAAAGAACCAGGAAGGATGTAAAAATGAGCGAGAAGAAAAACTTACTGACTTATGAGGGACTGAAAAAGCTGGAGGATGAGCTTCAGGATCTGAAGGTAGTACAGAGAAAAGAGATTGCACAGAAGATCAAAGAGGCTAGGGAACAGGGCGACCTGTCCGAGAACGCTGAGTATGATGCAGCCAAGGACGAGCAGCGCGATATCGAGGCAAGAATCGAGCAGATCGAGAAGATCCTGAAAAATGCAGAGGTGGTCGTAGAGGACGAGGTAGATCTGGATAAGATCAGCGTAGGCTGCGTAGTTAAGGTTCTGGATGTAGAATATGACGAGGAAGAGGAATTCAAGCTGGTAGGTTCCTCCGAGGCAAACAGTCTGAACGGAAAGATTTCCAATGAGTCTCCGGTAGGAAAGGCGCTGATCGGTGCACGCGTAGGCGACACCATTAAGGTCGAGACGCAGGCTGGAGAGATTGAATATAAGGTACTTGAGATCCAGAGATCCAAGTAATTGGCATACGAGAGGAGTACAGGAATGGGAGAACAGAAGAATCAGAATGGACAGGAGCAGGATATCAACCAGCTCTTAAAGGTACGCCGGGAAAAGCTGGCAGACCTGCAGGAGCGAGGAAAGGATCCATTCCAGATTACAAAATTCGATGTGACACATCACAGTCAGGAGATCAAGGATGACTTTGATGCTCTGGAGGGCAAGACCGTGACTATCGCAGGACGTATGATGTCCAAGCGTGTCATGGGTAAGGCTTCCTTCTGCAACGTGCAGGATCTGAAGGGCAATATCCAAAGCTATGTAGCCAGAGACAGTGTAGGCGAGGAAGAATATAAGGATTTCAAGAAATATGATATCGGCGATATCATTGGTATTACCGGTGAAGTCTTTCGTACTAAGACCGGTGAGATTTCCATCCATGCGGCCGAGGTAACATTACTCAGCAAGAGCCTTCAGATTCTTCCGGAGAAGTTCCATGGCCTGACCAACACGGATATGCGTTATCGTCAGCGTTATACGGATCTGATCATGAACAGCGAAGTGAAGGATACCTTTATCAAACGTTCCAGAATCATCAGCAGTATCCGCCGTTATCTGGACGGACAGGGCTTTATGGAGGTGGAGACTCCGCTTCTCGTGGCCAATGCAGGCGGCGCAGCAGCGCGTCCTTTTATCACACATTCCAATGCACTGGATGAGGACTTCAAGCTCCGTATTTCTCTGGAGCTGTACCTGAAGCGTCTGATCGTGGGCGGCCTGGAGCGTGTCTATGAGATTGGCCGTGTATTCCGTAATGAGGGCTGTGACACCCGCCACAACCCGGAATTCACCCTGATGGAGCTCTATCAGGCATATACCGATTACCACGGTATGATGGATCTGACCGAGAACATGTATCGTACGGTAGCACAGGATGTTCTGGGAACTACAAAGATTGTATACAATGGAATTGAAATGGATCTGGGCAAACCCTTTGAGCGCATCACCATGGTAGATGCTGTAAAGAAATATTCCGGCGTAGACTGGAACGAGATTCACACTCTGGAGGAGGCTCGCGCTGTAGCAAAAGAGCATCATGTTGAGTTCGAGGAGCGCCATAAGAAGGGTGATATCCTGAACCTCTTCTTCGAGGAATTTGTAGAAGAGCACCTGCTTCAGCCCACCTTCGTCATGGATCACCCGATTGAGATCTCTCCGCTGACCAAGAAGAAGCCGGAAAATCCGGAATACGTGGAGCGCTTCGAGTTCTTTATGAACGGCTGGGAAATGGCAAATGCCTACTCCGAGTTGAATGACCCGATTGACCAGCGCGAACGTTTTAAGGCGCAGGAAGAACTTCTGGCTCAGGGCGATGACGAGGCAAATACCACAGACGAGGACTTCCTGAACGCCCTCGAAATCGGTATGCCGCCCACAGGCGGTATCGGCTTCGGTATCGACCGCATGTGCATGCTGCTGACTGATTCAGCGGCGATTCGGGATGTGTTGCTGTTCCCGACGATGAAGTCTATTGATAAATAATGCCTTATTTCAAGGGATTCTGCGGTATTGCGAAGAGGGGGTACAGCGAAAGTACAGCAAATAGCTACTGCTCCAAGCTGTATAAACGCCGTAAATACTGACTTCAAAATACAGCAAGTACCATTGAGCAAAAAGAGAACCGAATAATTTGTACTTACGAAGGACACTTTTCTAAGAAAAAATTCTTAGGGAAGTGTCCTTTTTTGCGTGCCAGCCACAATCGAGATGAAGCAAAGCAGAATCGAGGTGCGGCTTGGCTCGTGGCCAAGGGATCCAGTCTAAGCAGCTTCGCCGCAAAGCTTCAAAAAGTCATTGAACCAGAAAACAAAGCACAATGAATCAAGGAGGACAAGGATTATGGCAGCAACAAAAAGAGTAGATGATAAGAAATTTGTTCGTTACAAAGAGGGAGCAAAATTGTATTCCATGTGTCAGTCAAAGTTTGAGGATATGGCCAGAGATGCCGGTGCGATTTACAAGCTGAATAAGCTGGTGCTGGTAAATTGCGAGATCTTCGAGGAATATCTGGAAACATTCCACATCGTAGAATAAGGAGGCTGAGGGTATGGCGTTCAAGGAATACAGAGAAATGAAGGTTTGCAAGCAGTCCGGATATCATTATAAACCCACACCGACAATTATTCTGAAAGGACAGTGGCTGCAGGAACTTGGATTATCGTATGGAGACAAGGTTCGCGTGAAATGTGAAAAGGGAAGGCTCACCATCACAAAGGCGGAAGAATCGATACTTACATTCCCGGAAGCAAAGGTAACTTCTGTGATGAAGGTGGCAGAATCAAAGAACAATTACGGAAGGAGGTGCCGCTGATGGGAAAGGTGTATATGTGTGGATCCTTTAAGGGTGGCGTTGGAAAAACGGTTACCACTTTTAACTTGGCATATTCCTTTGCTGCAATGGGAAAGAAGGTACTGGCTGTCGATTTTGACAGCCAGGCCAATCTCAGCACCTGTTTCGGTGTGGAGGATACAGAAAAAGTGCCGGTGAGCATTGGCAATCTTATGATGTCTGTTATGGATGAGGAAGAACTGCCGGAATCTTCGAAATATATTTGCACGAGAAAAAGTGTGGATTATATTCCTTCTTCTATGCTGCTGTCGGCGGTGGACAGCAAATTGCGGCTGGAAATGGGTGCTGAGGGAATGCTGAGACGAATCCTGGAGCCGCTGAGAGAAAGATATGATGTGATCTTACTGGATACCTGTCCGTCCCTGGGGGCATTGAACATCAATGCAATGACCGCAGCAGATGAGGTGATCATCACGGTGAATCCGCAGCTTCTGGCTATGATGGGATTGCAGGATTTTCTCAGAACAGTAAGAAAAATAAAGAGCCGCATTAACGAAAAACTGCAGGTTGCAGGTATCTTGCTGACCATGTGTGATGCCAGGACAAATCTTTGCAGGGCAATTACAGAGGAGGTGGCGGATACCTTCCGGGGACAGATCCGGCTCTTTGACAGCATGATACCAACGACAGTGAAAGTCGGAGAATCTGTTTATTACAGCGAACCGCTTCTGGAATATGCACCGGAGACGAAGGCCTGCGTGGCATATCAAAATCTGGCAAAGGAGTTGATGTTACATGAAGGCGAATGAACCGAAACGGAAAATTTTTCATGATGCGGTGGATTTGCTGGGTGATAGTAACGTGGCTTTTACTGCAGCGGGTGGAGTCCAGATGCAGCTGGTGGACGGTATAAGAGCATTTCATGATTATCCATTTCACCTGTATGAAGGTGAACGTCTGAATGACAAGGTGCTGTATCAGCGTAAGAAGGATGAAAAAATTTACATTTACTCTTA
>CAVHYN010000107.1:790-4839 GCA_963640245.1 Bulleidia sp. | reverse complement strand
GTTTATTATAGCGAAATTTCCGCAAATGAACAAGACAGAATTCAGGGAAAAAGATTGACAAAAAATCTACTTTACGCTTATAATAAAATAAATTTTGGTTGAGGGATGTGAACGATTATGGAAGAGAGAGAGATCTCAAAAGCAGTTATCAAGAGATTGCCGCGCTATTATCGTTATCTTGGTGAACTGATGGAAAATGAAGTCGAACGGATATCCTCGGGTGAACTCAGCAAACGAATGAGCGTGACAGCATCACAGATACGCCAGGATTTGAATAATTTCGGCGGTTTTGGCCAGCAGGGCTACGGATATAACGTGAAATATCTCTACGAGGAGATTGGAAAGATTCTCGGTCTGGATAAAAAGCACAATATGATCATCATCGGAGGCGGAAACCTGGGACAGGCATTGGCCAACTATGTCGACTTTGAGAAACGCGGATTTTATATTAAGGGAATCTTTGATGTAAATCCGGTTTTAAAGGGACTTAGCGTACGCGGAATTCCGATCCTTATGCTCGATGAATTAGAGAGCTTTATTCAAAAAGAAGAAATCCAGATTGCAGCCTTGACCTTGCCGAAGTCAAAGGCAGAGGAGATGACGGAGCTCCTGGTTCGGTATGGAATTAAGGCGATTTGGAATTTTGCACATATCGATCTCGAGGTTCCGTCGGATGTCCTGGTTGAGAATGTGCATCTGTCCGAGAGTCTGATGCAGCTTTCTTATAACATCACCAGATACGAGAAAGAACATCCTCGTTCATGACAGGTGACGGGCAAGAAATATTAGAAAAGGGAGCTTCAAGCTCCCTTTTGCATGTAAAAGGATTGCGATAAGAGTGAGGTGTATTCAGTCTTGAAAAAATATAAGCGTGTAGCGGCTTACGTAAATTTGGATGCGATCGAAGAGAACTTTGAGGCGATGAAAGCGAATCTGCGGGAGGGAACCCAAATTGCAGCCGTGGTAAAGGCAAATGGTTACGGCCATGGTTCGGTACCCATTGCAAAAATGATAGAAGAAAAAGAGTATCTCTGGGGCTTTGCAGCTGCGACGGCAGAGGAAGCTATCGAACTTCGGAAAAACGGAATCAAAAAGCCCATCCTGATTCTGGGCTACGTATTTCCGGAAGATTATGCGGAGCTTGTGCGGATGGATATCCGGCCTACGGTTTTTCGGTATGATATGGCGGAGGAGCTTTCCCGAGAGGCTGTTCTTCAGGGAAAGGAGCTTCCTGTCCATATCAAACTCGATACCGGCATGAGCCGTATCGGTTTTGCGGATACGCCTGAAAGCGTACAGGAGATTTGCAGGATCGCAAAATTGCCCGGGCTAAAGCTCGAAGGTATGTTTACACATTTTGCCAGGTCTGATGAGGCGGATAAGACATCCACTGAAAAACAAAGACAGCGTTTTCTTGCCTTTGCAAATAGCTGTAAGGATGCGGGCATAGAATTCCCAATTTTGCACTGTTCCAACAGCGCCGGAATCATCGACCTGCCGGAGGCAAACCTTGATATGGTGCGTGCCGGAATTACCGTATACGGTCTCTATCCTTCGGACGAAGTCAAAAAAGCGCTTGTACCCTTAAAGCCGGCAATGGAAGTGAAAAGCCATATCGTACATATTAAGGAGATCGCTCCCGGAACTGAAGTGAGCTACGGCGGCATCTATAAGGCAGATTCCAGGCGACGAATTGCGACGATTCCCATCGGTTATGCGGACGGTTATCCGAGAAGCCTCTCCAATAAGGGCTATATTCTGGTAGCAGGAAAGCCTGCCCCCATACGCGGACGTGTCTGTATGGATCAGATGATGGTGGATGTGACGGAGATTCCGGAGGCAGAAAACGGGATGGAAGTAACGATCTTCGGAAAAGATGGAGACCGTTTTCTCTCTGTGGATAAGCTTGCGGAGCTTTCAGGCAGATTTAATTATGAATTTGTCTGTGATCTGTCGCAGCGGATTCCCCGTATTTACCTGCGTCATGGAGAAGTATCCGAGATTCATGACTTTTATGCATGAACAGTTTCCAAAGGAAAGAGCAAGGGTCTTGTCAGCCTGTAAAAATAGTGATAATATAAATCTATATGTCCGTCGCCGCTGACAGTACGACGGAAGGAATAGAAAGAATAGGAGTGTTTAAATATGTCAGGACATTCAAAATTTGCAAATATTAAGCATAAAAAAGAGAAGAATGATGCAGCGAAGGGAAAGATCTTTACCATCATTGGCCGAGAGCTGGCTGTGGCAGTCAAAGACGGCGGTGCCGATCCGAATAATAACAGTAAGCTTCGTGATGTCATCGCGAAGGCAAAAGCAGCCAATATGCCCAACGATACCATCGAGCGCGGCATCAAGAAGGCAGCCGGAAATGCCAATGCGGTAAATTATGAGTATGTATCCTATGAGGGATACGGTCCCTGTGGAATTGCTATTATTGTAGATGCACTGACGGATAATAAAAATCGTACAGCAGCAAATGTAAGAAGTGCCTTCACAAAGGGCAATGGTGCAATCGGAAACCAGGGTTGCGTATCCTATATGTTCGATAAAAAGGGTCAGATCATCGTAGACCGCGAAGAATGCGATATGGATCCGGATGATCTGATGATGCTTGCTCTGGATGCCGGAGCGGAGGATTTCTCAGAAGAGGAAGACAGCTTTGAGATTCTGACTGATCCGGATTCCTTCGGAGACGTGCGTGCTATCCTGGAAGAGAAGGGAATTCCCATGGCAGAGGCAGAGGTCACGATGATTCCCCAGAATTATGTGACTCTGACCGATGAGGATGCGATCAAGAATCTGCAAAGGACACTGGATCTCCTGGATGAGGATGACGATGTCCAGAATGTATACCATAACTGGGACGAGTAAACAGGAGGACTACTTATGGATTTGGTAGCATATGGTGAAAGCTATAATCAGGCCATGCAGGGAATCGAGGATATGCTCTTAAAGGAAGGAAATCCTCTGAGTACCTTTAAAAAGAATGTATATCCGGAGGCCTTTCAGGCTTATCTTCGTAAAAATCTGGATACGCTGAATGCGATCGAAGCAGTCTATCAGCAGGAAGAAAACCCGACCGCCTGGCTTACAAAGCTTGCCGATCATCTGGTAGATGCTGCCCGTGCGGAGCTTGACAGTATTCCGAAGAAGAGTAAGAAAAATGAACAGCAGATCAATTTTAATATGACACTTGCCGTCTATGTTTTTCCGGCAATTCTCGAACAGAAGAATCCTTCCGCAGAACCGCTTACGGATCTTTTGATTGAAAAATGGAATGAAGCCTTTAAGACATCGGTCGGAAAGGCAAGCTACGAAAAGATTGAGGCTGGCTTTCACCGGAAATTCTGTTATATTACCACAGCAGCCTGTGAATCCTTAGGCAAACCGGACGATTGCTATGAATTGGAGCTTTTACGTTCCTACCGTGACGATTATCTCCTCCAGAGTGAAGAGGGAGTAGCCATGGTGAAGGACTATTACAACATTGCTCCTACCATCGTCAATCGAATCGGACGTCAAGCAGATGCACATGCTGTCTATGGCGAGATCTGGAATACCTACCTTAGCGATTGTATACAAAAAATCGAGCAGGGAGAGGAAGAAGCCTGCAAGGAACGCTATATCGAGATGGTAGATGATTTGAAAAAACGCTATTTGTCGTAATGAAGCATACCCTGGCTAAATGTCATACAGTTACCTATAATTATGTATGAGAGTTGGTCAGGGTATATGTAACTATCCAGAGCCATGCCAAATTTCATAAATCTGGCATGAAATGCTTGATGAAATGCTTGCATTTCAAAGACGGATTTTGAAATTTTGTAAGACAAATATGGTTTGGGTGTCAAAACACCCAAACCTTTGGTTACATCTATAGAAATGGAGCTTGTTAAGGGAGGAAGATAGGAAATGGCAGCAGGAAGCTCCGGAAAACGCCGGAAAGGAACCGTGAAAAAGACCTCGGGAAGTAAAAAAAGAAAGAATACAAAAGATAACGATTTCCTGCAGGATGAGGTGACCATCCTGATTCTCTTTGCTGTATC
>CAVHYN010000107.1:0-780 GCA_963640245.1 Bulleidia sp. | reverse complement strand
CGGCGGGAGCGTCGGCGGGTTCGTAAGCGGCGTGATGTTTGGTCTGTTTGGAATCTTTGCTTATATTTTGCCTGTTGTTTTATTTTTAGTGGCCGCCTTTTCCATCTCAAACCGGGAAAATACGATCGCTGCCATAAAGGCTGCAGCGATGATTCTCACGGCCTTTCTCCTGACCGCATTCTTTCAGCTTTTATTCGGAGAAAAAGACGGAAGTGGAACTTTTGCTGCCTTTTATGAGTATTCTTCCCAGCACAAAACCGGAGGCGGAATCTTTGGCGGAGCGATTTGTAAGGCCTTAAGCGGAGCCTTTGGCACCATCGGAACCTGGGTAATTCTTCTTGTGCTCCTCATCATCTGTCTTGTCGTGATCACAGAGCGTTCTTTCCTCGGTGGAATGAAAACCGGCGGGAAAAAGGTTTATGATGCAGCAAAAGAGGATGCAAAAAAATACCGGCTGCAGGCAGATGAACGGCGTGAAGCAAGAAAAAAGGCGATGGAAACAGAAGAGGAATTGCTTGCAGATGCGGATGAGCAGGATGGAGAGAAATCGAAGACCGAAAAGCCTCGCGAGCCTCGTATCGCACACCGTGTTTCCGGAATTTCCCTGAGCGGAACAGCCATGAAAAAAACTGCTGCAAAAGAGGAAGAGCCAAAAGAAGAAGCAACGGAACGAAAGGCTCCTTATACCGATGAAATGCGGGAGATTACTCTGCCTCTGACGAAAGAAACGGAAGAGAGTGAAGGTCCCGATTTGCGGGATCTGGATGAAATGTTCCGAAT
>CAVHYN010000106.1:986-5079 GCA_963640245.1 Bulleidia sp. | reverse complement strand
AGAGCCAAAAGAAGAAGCAACGGAACGAAAGGCTCCTTATACCGATGAAATGCGAGAGATTACCCTGCCTCTGACGGAAGAAACGGAAGAGAGTGAAGGACCCGATTTGCGGGATTTGGATGAAATGTTCCGGATACCGATTCATCGGGAGCAGAAGGCAGAAGAGACAGTCGAAGAAGAAAATGAAGATCCGGCAGCGGCCGAACCGGAGATAAAGCCTGTATCGGTAGCGGAACCAGAAACAATTGTCCAGCCAAAACCGATACAAAAAACAGAATTTTTACCCAAACCAGAACCGATAGCAAAACCGGCACCTGTGTCTTTCAAGGAGACAGAGGAAAAGGAGGCTTCGGCACAGCCTGTAATTTCACCGGAAAAATCTGAAAACGATTACATCTATCCGCCCCTTCGGCTTTTAAATGAAGTGAAACAGAAGGAAAATAAAGATGCAGACCGTATCCTGCATGAAACCGCCATCCATCTGCAGCAGATTTTAAGTGACTTTGGTGTAGGCGTTACGGTTACCGATGTCAGCCAGGGACCGGCTGTAACACGCTATGAACTGCAGCCGGATCAGGGTGTAAAGGTAAATAAGATCGTAAATCTGGCTGATGATATCAAGCTGAACCTGGCCGTGACGGATGTCCGAATCGAAGCTCCGATTCCGGGAAAGGCTGCGGTGGGTATCGAAGTGCCGAATGCAGAAAATACCATCGTATCCTTCCGGGAACTGGTCTCATCCCAGGAATTTAAGACGCATAAATCGAAGCTCGCTTTTGCAGTCGGCAAGGATATCGCAGGCAAAATCATGGTGACCGACATTGCGAAGATGCCCCATCTTCTGATCGCGGGAGCGACCGGATCCGGTAAATCCGTCTGCATCAATACCTTGATTATGAGCCTGCTCTATAAAGCTGCTCCGGATGAAGTGAAGCTGATCATGATTGACCCGAAGGTGGTAGAGCTAAGTTCCTACAATGGAATTCCGCATCTTTTGATCCCTGTTGTCACCGATCCGAAGAAGGCGGCCGGAGCTTTAAACTGGGCTGTAGCGGAGATGACCCACCGCTACAAGCTTTTTGCAGACTATAATGTCCGCAACCTGGCCGGATACAATGAAAAAATCAAAAATATCGAAGACATTCAGGACGATACGAAGCCGAAAAAGCTTCCGCAGATCGTGATTGTCGTCGATGAGCTTGCTGATTTGATGATGGTTGCTCCGGGAGAGGTCGAGGACGCGATCTGCCGTCTGGCTCAATTGGCGCGTGCGGCCGGCATTCATTTGATCATTGCCACCCAAAGACCTTCTGTCAATGTCATCACTGGACTCATCAAAGCGAATATGCCGTCGCGAATCGCCTTTGCTGTTTCATCCGGTGTGGACTCCAGAACCATTCTCGATATGAATGGCGCGGAAAAGCTTCTCGGAAAAGGCGATATGCTCTTTTATCCTTATGGCTATCCGAAACCGGTTCGTGTACAGGGTGCCTTTGTCTCGGATGAAGAAGTGAGCGCTGTCGTAGAGTTTTTGAAGGAGAATAGCAGCGGTCACAGTTATAACCAGGAAGTAGAGGAACATATCAATACTGTTCCTGCTGCTGAACTGGAAAGCTCTTCCTCCGGCAAGAGTGATGAAGCACAGCGCGATGCCTTGTTTGCCGATGCCGGAAGGTTTATTATCGAAAAGGACAAGGCTTCCATCGGTATGCTGCAGCGCTGGTTTAAGGTCGGCTTCAACCGAGCTGCCCGAATCATGGATCAGCTTTCTGAAGCAGGTGTCGTTGGGGAGGAAGCTGGGACGAAACCGCGGGAGATCCTGATGACGATGGAAGAATTCGAACGTTATTTGGAAGAATACGTATGATCGTTTCGGAGCGAAATCAGTCGAAACGATAAGAGAGGAAATTTATGAAATGTCCGAATTGTGGGAGCGAGCAGGAACCCGGAAAGCTATATTGTGAACATTGCGGTCATGAAATACAGATTGTTCCGGATTACGATCCGTTTGACGAGGTAATCATCGGACAAATCGATCCGGACAATCTCGATACAAAGCAAAAAGAAGATATCCCGGAGGCTGTCACGGATGCACTTCCTACTTCGAATGAACAGGAAAAGCGAGAAAAGTGGATAAAGACACATCCCAGACTTACAGCTCTCTTGGTGCTGCTTGCCTGCATCCTTGGCTTTTGCTCTTTTCATATCGCCTATTTTACGATAACCAGGGATCAGAATTACAACTATCAGCTTCGGAAGGGAAGAAGCTACGTCAAAAATGGAGAATATGATGAAGCGATTCATTTCCTTTTGCAGGCACTGGAGCTTCAGAGTGAGCCGGACGAATCGAGGGTAGAGATCTTTCATCTTCTGGCAGAATCCTATGCAAAGCTCGACGCGAAAGAACTCGCAGTCAGCTATATGAGCAGGGCACTGAACGTAGAGACCGAAGAAAGCGGTGACAGTCAGGCACTTTCTGACCTTTATCTCTCGATGATGGCTATTCTCAATGAAACCGGCCAGACCGAAGAGGTCAATGAAATCATCGAAGCTTGCCCGTATGATGATATACAGGAACAGCTGCTTGCCTACCGTATCGAAAAGCCGGACTGTGATACGGCAGAAGGCATCTATAGCTATTACCTGCGGCTGAACCTTTCAGCTGCATACGGCAGTATCTATTATACACTGGATGGCTCCATGCCAACCAAAGAAAGCACCCGATATGAGAAACCTATCGAGCTGATGGAAGAAGGCGATGTCCTTCTTATGGCCGTCGCAATCAATAAAAAGGGAATGATCAGTGAGCCGCTTGTATTGGCCTATACGCTGGATTTCCCGGACGAAAATGCAGGAGATGACACGGAGGAATAAAAAATGTGGAAAAACACTCGAGATTCCAAAGAAAGTATAGATAATCCAAATTCAGCAAAAATAATTTCGGGGGGGGGCGAAGGAAAGCGTAAAATTTAGCAGAACTTTCCTTTTGATTCTGACCGTTATTGTATTATCGATTTTGACCTTTTTCATAGTCTGGAGAGCGAGAAATCCTCAAATTGTTTCCTTACCTCTTTCTGATTTTTACTCGGATATTCTCTCCTTTGATGGTTCCGCTTGGAATACCACAGGGGAGGAAGCAGAACTGACTGATCCCGTTACTCTGATTAGCAGCCAGATCTTCAAATTGGAGGCAGGAAGCTATACCGTTGTAGTGGATTATGATTCTGAAAAAGAAGTAAATTGTCTTTTGTCATCTGCAGAATCTGGAGTTTTTCTTCATGCAAATTCGTTTCGTCTTAGCCGAAATAAATCAAAAGTAAGCTATGATTTTTATACGACAAGGCAGATTTCGGATGTAGTTTTGCAGATTAACAACTATCAATTTGGAGACTTTTCTTTAAAGCAGATTCAGATTTATAAGAATACCCATAACTTGCGTCTGCTATTTTTTGTAGTACTTTTGTTTTCCTTTGGATCTCAGCTTTGGCTGTATACAACATTCTGCAGGAAATATAAGAAAGTTATTTCCTTGCTGCTTTTTATTTCGGTTATCGCTTCATTGCCTTATTTTAGTCCCGGCCTTCACTGGGGTCATGACCTGCCATTCCATTTGCTCCGAATCGAAGGAATTGCAGAGGGAATAAAAAGTGGACAGTTCCCAGTTCGCATGAATACCGTGTTTCATGATGGATATGGATATCCTGTTTCCATTTTTTACGGAGATCTGTTTTTATACTTCCCTGCCTGCTTAAGGATGATTGGTTTTTCTGTTTCTACTGCATTCAAGCTCTTTGTATATCTGATAAATTTCTTGACAGCATGCAGTGCATACTATCTTGGAAAGACGGTATTTAAAGATAGAAGATTCGCTTTTATCACTTCTGCGGTATATACCTTGTCATCTTATCGTTTTCTGGATTTGTATGTCAGAAATGCGGTAGGAGAGTACACAGCGCTGCTGTTCCTTCCTCTGATTGCAGTTGCTGTTTGGGAAATTTATACCAAAGATGTGTATACAAGAGGAGATAAGAAAAATATCTTTTTGCTTGCCGGTAGTATGCTTGGCTTACTATATTCTCATCTTCTGACATTG
>CAVHYN010000106.1:0-936 GCA_963640245.1 Bulleidia sp. | reverse complement strand
AATGGAAAAAGACACTCCAAAAAGAGAGATTTCTGGTATTATTGCAGGCAATTAGCTGGTTCCTGTTTCCCGGACTGGCCTTCCTGATTCCGTTTTTGGATTATTACTTACATACACCTCTTGATTTGGCAAGAGAGAGTCAGACTTATATTCAGGGCTTGGGGGCATATGCCAATGTATATTTTTCCTTTTTTATGGGGATTTTCAGCACCAATCCTCTTCAGACTTCACCTGGATTGGTTTTGATGACAGGTTTACTGGTGGCAATCTTCTTTCTTATTACAGGAAGAGGAAACAGGCAGCTTAAGATATGGACGATATTTTCTTGCCTGCTTTTACTCTTAGCTTCGAATCTCTTTCCCTGGAATCAGCTCACCGCTGCTTCCTCCATCGGTGAGACACTTGCAGCCATTCAGTTTCCATGGAGGTATGTAGGCCTTTCACTCATTCCACTTACTTTACTTTTAGGCAGTGTTTTGAAGCTTGGAATGGAAAAAGAATATTGGAATGCAAAGCTTCTTTATGTCAGTGGATTTGCTGCCGTTTTCGGTGCTTGCATTTTTATCAGCTTCTTTAGCGGAGGTGCAAGCCGAAATCAATTCCTGGATACAGCCGAGTTAGGCAAATATTTTGGAGAAGCGGGCTTAAATGGAAGCCAATTTTTGCTGAATGATACGGATATTTCTGCTATTAATCATGGAGCTTTTGCTGAAAATGGAAGTGCATGGATTATGGAAGAAGATGGAACCGATATGGTTTTGAATGTTACTATGAATGAGAATGGAACCATAGAAATTCCAAGATTTCATTATGCAAATTATGTAGCTGTCAACGAAGATGGACTCGAATACCCTTTAGCAACAGGAACAAATAATAAGATCCAAATTCTTGTATCCGATGCATATCAGGGATTCGTATATGTATCTTATCAGGTTC
>CAVHYN010000105.1:0-6726 GCA_963640245.1 Bulleidia sp. | reverse complement strand
TGGTTACCTCGCCATATAAAACTGCTTATCTGCCTGAATGCAAGCATTCGCAGAACACAGTTTTGCATGGCTCTGAATAGTTACAAAACATTTACAATAAAAGAAGGAGGAACGGCTCATGAGGAGGGGACCCAGTCCAATCAGCAAGCGGATTCGTATCATCAGCAATAAATTCCGTGAGCTCTGGGACAGAAATCTTCAGAAATACAATCTGACCGGCGTGCAGATGGAAGTGCTTTGTTATCTGAAGTGCAATACCGACAAGGAAATCCATCAGCGGGAAATCGAATACTGGCTGCAGCTGAAAAATCCTACTGTGACCGGGATCCTGAATCGCTTGGAGGAAAAGGGCTATATTATCCGCAAGCGAAATCCCAAGGACGGCAGATACCGTATCATCGAAGGCACCGAAAAAAGTGACAAGATTATGGAAG
The DNA here is from genome assembly GCA_963640245.1 of Bulleidia sp. GTDB lineage: Bacteria > Bacillota > Clostridia > Lachnospirales > Lachnospiraceae > Laedolimicola. Next base: position 6,292 of record CAVHYN010000105.1, on the reverse strand, counting down.
CGATGGGAGAAGGTGCCAGAAATCTGGATGAGAAGATCTACGAGTGCATGACGGATGAGGAGCAGGCAACGCTTTTAGAACTTCTGGATCGTATTCTGGCGGCTCTGACAGAACAGGATATCACAGAACAGGATTATGACGAATTTTTGTAACAGTAACTAAAGGAGGAGACATATGCTGAAAACATTGAAAGCCTATATCGGTGAATACAAGAAGACGGCGATCTCCGCGCCGATCTTTATCATCTTTGAGGTTATCTTCGAGATGATCATTCCGATGCTGATGGCAGCGATCATCGATTACGGCCTCGAAACCGGAGATATCCATTATGTAGTAAGGATGGGACTGGTGATGCTTCTGGTATCTTTTGCATCCCTGTTTTGCGGTGCGATGTCCGCGAAGCAGGCAGGTATCGCATCCACCGGCTTTGCAAAGAACGTAAGAGAGGGAATGTATAACCACATCCAGGAATTTTCCTTCTCGAATATCGACCACTTTTCCACCGCCGGTCTGGTCACCCGACTGACCACCGACGTAACGAACGTACAGAATGCATTCCAGATGATGATGCGTATGCTGATGCGGGCACCGGTCATGCTGATTACCGCGATGACGATGACCTTCATCATCAATGCAAAGCTCTCCTGCGTTTATCTGGTGGCTCTGGTCTTCCTTGGAATTGTCATTTTCTTCCTGATGGGACGTGTCGGAAAATATTTCCGCGAAATGTTTGATAAGTACGACATCTTGAATGCGACCGTACAGGAGAATCTGACCGGTATCCGCGTCGTAAAGGCTTACGTTCGGGAGGAGCATGAGAAGAAGAAATTCGGAAAGGCCTCGGAGTCCGTTTTCCGTTGTGCAGTACGTGCCCAGAAGCTGATGGTAGCCATGATGCCGACGATGCAATTTACGGTATACGCCTGTATCATCGCAGTATCCTGGCTGGGTGCGAAGACGATCGTAGTCGGAGATATGACGACAGGACAGCTGATGAGCCTCTTTACCTATACGATGAATATCCTGATGAGCCTGATGTTTATCGCGATGGTTGCAGTTATGCTGACGATGGCAAAATCCTCCGCAGAGCGTATCTGCGAGGTTTTGAATGAGACCAGCGACTTAAGCAGCAAGGAGCAGGCCGTAACCGAAGTGCCGAACGGCTCCATCACCTTTGAGGATGTGACCTTCAGCTACCGAAATGACGAGGAAAATCTGAATCTGAATCATATCAATCTGAAGATCGAATCCGGACAGACGGTAGGCATCCTTGGTGGGACCGGAAGTGCCAAGTCCACGCTGGTACAGCTGATTCCGAGACTTTACGACGTAACCGGCGGAAGAGTTCTGGTAGGCGGCATCGATGTCCGGGATTATGACCTCGATACCCTGCGCAATCAGGTATCCATGGTACTGCAGAAGAATGTATTATTCTCCGGAACCATCAAGGAGAACCTGCGCTGGGGCGACAAGGACGCTTCAGATGAAGAACTGGTGCGTGTCAGCAAGCTGGCCTGTGCCGATGAATTCATCCAGCGCTTCCCGGATAAATATGATACCTGGATCGAGCAGGGCGGCAGCAATGTATCCGGTGGTCAGAAGCAGCGTCTCTGCATCGCCAGAGCCCTTCTGAAAAAGCCGAAGATTTTGATTCTGGACGATTCCACGAGTGCTGTGGATACCCATACCGACGCTATGATCCGAAAGGCCTTCCGGGAGGAAATTCCGGATACAACGAAGATTATCATTGCCCAGCGTATTTCTTCCGTACAGGATTCGGATCTGATCATTGTGCTGGATGACGGTTCCATCAACGGCATCGGTACCCACGAGGAACTGATGAAGAACAATGCAATCTACCGTGAGGTATACGAATCCCAGCAAAAACCGACAGACAGCGAGGGAGGTGACAGCAATGAGTAAGAGTACGAGACCGGGTCCCGGAGGCCCCAGAGGGATGAAGAGCGGCCCGAAGGCGAAGAATCCGATGAAGACCTTAAAGCGAATCTTCGATATTATTATAAAGGGTTATCCGATTCAGAGCATCCTTGTCATCGTCGGCATCGTCGTCGGCGTTCTGGCGAATGTATACGGAAGCTTATTTTTACAGAGGCTGATTGATGACTATATTACACCGCTGATCGGAAGCCAGACACCGGATTTTACCCCGCTTTTGAAGGCCTTGACCAGCATGGCTTTGATCTATCTGGTGGGTGCATTCTCTACGTATATCTATAACCGCCTGATGATCCAGATCGCAGAGGGCAGCCTGAAAAAAATCCGTGACGGTCTGTTTGATCATATGGAGACCCTGTCGATTCCGTTTTTTGATACCCATGCCCACGGTGATTTGATGAGTATCTATACGAACGATACCGATACCCTGCGTCAGATGATCAGCCAGAGTATCCCACAGCTGCTTTCATCGGCCATCACCATCGTCAGCGTATTTGCATCCATGCTTTACTTAAGTCCGCTGCTGACCCTGATGATTGTCATCATGGTCTTTGTCATGGCACGGGTCATCAAGGATCTGGGTGGCAAGTCAGGACGCTACTTTGTCAAGCAGCAAAATGACCTCGGAAAGGTCAATGGCTATATCGAGGAAATGATGGATGGTCAGAAGGTCGTGAAGGTCTTCTGCCATGAGGAAGAGGCAAAGGAAAAATTCAAGGAGCTGAACGATAAGCTCTTCGACAGCGCCAGCAACGCGAACGTTTTCGCGAACGTGCTGATGCCGATTATGTCAAATATTGGAAATATCAACTACGTACTTACGACCATTTTGGGTTCTCTTTTGGCCATCAGCGGCATCGGTGGACTGACCCTTGGCGGTCTGGCCTCCTTCCTGCAGCTGACCAGAAGCTTTAACCAGCCCATTACCCAGATTGCTCAGCAGTTCAACTCGATTATCATGGCGCTGGCAGGTGCGGAGCGTATCTTCGACCTGATGGACGAGCCCTCCGAGCAGGATGACGGCTATGTCACCCTGGTCAATGCACGCTGGGAAGGCGGCAAGCTCGTGGAGGTACCGGAGCGTACCGGCACCTGGGCATGGAAGCATCCGCATCACGACGGCACCCTGACCTATACGGAGCTGAAGGGCGATGTCGTAATGGATGGTGTGGACTTTGGTTATACACCGGAGAAAACCGTCCTTCACGATATCAAGCTCTTTGCGAAGCCCGGCCAGAAGGTGGCCTTCGTCGGAGCTACCGGAGCAGGAAAAACCACAATTACAAACCTGATTAACCGCTTTTATGATATTCAGGACGGTAAGATCCGCTACGACGGCATCAATATCAATAAAATCAGAAAGCCGGATCTGCGCCGCTCTCTGGGAATGGTTCTCCAGGACAGCCATCTGTTTACCGGCACCGTAGCCGACAACATTCGTTACGGCAAGCTGGATGCTACAGACAGTGAGGTCAAGGGAGCAGCCATCCTGGCGGGGGCCGACAGCTTCATCAAGCATCTGCCGCAGGGATATGATACGATGCTGACCGGTGACGGCGGCAACCTATCCCAGGGACAGAGACAGCTTTTGACTATCGCCCGGGCAGCCATTGCCGATCCGCCTGTCCTGATTCTGGATGAGGCGACATCGAGCATCGATACCCGAACCGAGGCGATCGTGCAGCGAGGCATGGACAGCCTGATGGAGGGGCGTACGGTCTTTGTCATCGCCCATCGACTTTCTACCGTCCAGAACTCCGATGTCATCATGGTACTGGAGCAGGGACGCATCATCGAGCGTGGCAGCCATGACGAACTGATTGCCCAGAAGGGTAAATATTATCAGCTTTATACGGGAGCCTTTGAGCTTTCATAACGATTTCCGCTATAAAAGGAGCGAAAAATGCAGGATAAATTCAGACGTTTTATGCAGGGCCGTTACGGCGCCGACCAGCTCTCCAGATTTCTGACGACGGTCGGCCTGGTTCTCATCATTCTGAACCTTTTTGTCAGAACCAGGATTCTTACCTACCTGGTTCTGGCCATTCTGGTTTATTGCTATTATCGGATGTTTTCGAGAGATTACAATCGGCGCTATGCAGAGAACCGGAAATATCTGACTTTGAAAAGCCGTACGCTTTACAAAGTAAAAAACTGGAAAAAAATATGGCAGGATCGAAAAACCCATCATATCTATAAGTGCCCGGGCTGTGGTCAGAAAATACGTGTGCCAAGGGGAAAGGGAAAGATCATTGTCACCTGTCCGAAATGCCGCAGGGAATTTCAGAAAAAGAGCTGATGTAGCAGCGGTCTGACTTGCGGGATTTGAATCGTTGCGTTATACTGAAAACCGAGCGGTCATAGCCGCAATTAAAATAAGGGCAGGGAAGAATCATGAATTGCATTACCGTAAAAGAACTTTTTCACAATACAGAGAATTATCTCGAACAGGAGATTACCACAGCCGGCTGGATCCGGAGCAACCGTGGATCCAAGGCCTTCGGCTTTCTGGTACTAAGTGACGGCAGCTGTTTTCAGACCCTACAGGTGGTATACCATGATGAGATGGAGAACTTTAAAGAGGTTTCCAAGCTGAATGTAGGTGCGGCTGTAGTCGTAAAGGGAACCCTGGTAGCGACACCGGAGGCCAAGCAGCCCTTCGAGATTCAGGCAAAGGAGGTTCTGGTAGAGGGCGATTCCGCGCCGGATTATCCGCTGCAGAAGAAGCGCCATTCCTTCGAGTATCTGAGAACAATCCCGCATCTGCGTGCCAGAACCAATACCTTCCAGGCAGTATTTCGGGTACGTTCCCTGATTGCTTATGCCATTCACCAGTTTTTTCAGGAGAGAGGCTTTGTATACGTGCATACACCGCTGATCACCGGCAGCGACTGTGAGGGTGCAGGCGAGATGTTCCAGGTGACGACCCTGGATTTGAACAAGGTACCGAAGACCGAGGAGGGCAAGGTAGATTACAGCCAGGATTTCTTCAGCAAGGAGACAAATCTGACAGTCAGCGGACAGCTGAATGTAGAGACCTTCTGCATGGCCTTCCGGGATGTCTATACCTTCGGACCGACCTTCCGTGCGGAGAATTCCAATACTACCCGCCATGCGGCAGAGTTCTGGATGATCGAGCCGGAAATGGCTTTTGCGGATCTCGAGGACAATATGGAGGTGGCTGAGGCGATGCTGAAATACGTCATCAGCTATGTACTGGAGAATGCGCCGGAGGAGATGAAGTTCTTCAACCAGTTTGTCGACAAGGAGCTTCTGGAGAGACTCCACGGTGTATTGAATTCAGAGTTTGGTCATGTGACCTATACCGAAGCCATCGAGATTCTGGAGAAAAACAATGACAACTTTGATTACAAGGTAAGCTGGGGCTGCGATCTGCAGACTGAGCATGAGCGTTACCTGACCGAGCAGGTCTTCAAGCGTCCGATCTTCGTTACGGATTATCCGAAGGATATCAAGGCCTTCTATATGAAGCAGAATGAGGATGGAAAGACCGTAGCAGCCATGGACTGCCTGGTACCGGGCATCGGCGAGATCATTGGCGGAAGCCAGAGAGAGGACGATCTGGAGAAGCTTACCGCCCGTATGCAGGAGCTTGGTCTGAAAGAAGAGGACTATGATTTCTATCTCGATCTGCGTAAATACGGTTCCGTCCGCCATTCCGGTTTCGGTCTGGGCTTTGAGCGCTGCGTCATGTACCTGACCGGCATGGGCAATATCCGCGACGTGATCCCGTTCCCGAGAACGGTGAAGAACTGCGAGCTGTAATACGGCTATAAAACTAAATATCTGTATCATTCTTTCATAGGAGTGGTACAGATATTTTTTTGTATTCTCCAATTACTTTCATAGCCCCCTGACAGCAAGTGCGTTGGGCTGGTTCCGAATAGTTACTTGTTTCCTTTAAAAAACTGCGGTGTCGTGATAAAATAAAAGTCAGGAACAACGATGAAAGGAGCAAAGTGGGGACATGGAAAAGCAGTCCGGCCAGCATGCAACCGAATACGAAATCCTAGATCTGATAAAGCTGAAGCTCTACCAGCGTCTCCATGGTCTTGCACCGGTGCTGGGGGCAGCAAAATTTCGGATAGAAGAACCAAAGCAAGCGACATGCTTTCAAACCGATGGTCACACCTTCTACCTCGCCCCGTCTCGCCTCCGCCATGATTTTCAAAATGGTAGTGATTTTCTCTGTCAGGAGCTCTTGCATATGCTGAGCCACTGTCTCCTGGGACATCCCTTCGAGGTCTGGCGGGTCGAAGCGGAGGATCGAAAAGGCTGGGAAGCCGCCTGCGACGAAAAGGCCTGGGAGCTGACG
>CAVHYN010000104.1:0-6792 GCA_963640245.1 Bulleidia sp. | reverse complement strand
CCCATCTGCTCACATACCGCAGACAGTGATACATCAGGACTGCACTCGATGATGAGTTCATCGTGGACATGGCCACAGATAAAGCAGTGGGAGAGTGTCCGCATAGCATAGGCGAGGATATCCCGGCTGACTGCCTGCACGATGTTTTCTACAAATTTCGGACCGTAGCTTTCAATGCGAGTCCACTTGCCGGTATTGATGCCTTCGTAGGTGACGGAGTCTGAGCCGAACTGGTTGATTCCCATGCGAGGTTTCACGTAGCATAGCCGTCTGCCGGAGGGGAGGTCGATAAACAGCATGCCGCTTTTGTAGTAAATTTTGAAACCGTGCGTCTGCATAGCGGTCTTGTACATCACAGCTTTTTTGACGGCGGCATCAATGTCCCACCAGAACTGTGTGATGTGGGGATTTGAGGCACGCCATGCATTCACAAGGGGCTGTAATTCATCTTCGGAAAGCCCCATGTCCAAGGCGCCCATCGCTTTCAGGGCACCGACAGAGCCGCCGTAACCAAGCGCCAATTCTGCAATCTTACCTTTCTGGCGGAGGTGACTGTTGATGCCGTGCTTTTCCACAGGGACACCGAACATCTGGGAGGCAGACTCGCAATAAATGTCCTTGCCGTCCTTAAACACATCGATGCGCCATTGTTCTCCGGCAAGGAAGGACAGGACACGGGCTTCGATGGCACTGAAGTCGGAAACGATGTACTTGTATCCGGGCTTTGGGATAAAAGCTGTACGGATGAGTTCCGACAGCACGTTAGGAATGTTGTCATAGAGGAGTTCCAGTGCTTCAAAGTTGCCATCTCTTACAAGGGCTCGTGCTTCTTCCAGATCGTCCATGTGATTTTGAGGAAGATTCTGCAGCTGTATCAGTCTGCCAGCCCAGCGCCCGGAGCGATTGGCACCGTAAAACTGAAACATTCCGCGTGCCCTGCCATCGGCACATACCGCATTCTGCATCGCACGGTATTTACTGACGGACGATTTGGCAAGCTGCTGACGGCAGGAAAGGACATCGGAAATTTCACCGTCATTGTCAGAGAGCAGTTCTTTGACTGCCTTTTTATCAAGGGATGGTGCATCGATACCATTATCGGAGAGCCATTCCTTCATCTGAATCGTGCTGTTCGGATTCTCAAGTCCTGTCTGCTTTTGCATGATGCCAAGGAGATAGGATTTGGTCTGGGCATCGATCTGGATTGCCTGTTCTACGAAATACATATCCAGAAGAATACCTCGGTCGTTTATTTCCTGATCGAGATGATATTCATCCCAGACAGAGTCCGGAACAGGGAACTTTGCCAGTTTGTCCTTGATGGAAAGTTCTACCTCGACATCCCTTTTATTATAATTTTTGAAGAGTTCCCATTTTTCCTGGTCATGCTCTGGAAGGTTTCTGGTTCTGCCGCCGTTCTTTTTGGTAGGACGGCACGGCTTGCAGAAATATTTGATGAGGTCAGTGCCTTCCTCCATTTTCTGCTCATCCAGTTTTAATACAGCACCGATGCCTTTCAAGGAAAGGGGCAGTCCCATGTAAGCCCCCCAGATGCGGGAGCACTTCCAGGCAGCAGGATCGAGGTAGTTGCCTACGGAATCTTCCGGAATGCTGTAGCTTAGGAACTTCTCCGGATAATTGCGTCTCAGCCAGTAGGAAAGGCAGACGCGCTCGAAGGATGCGTTGTATGCCCATTTGGTGACAGTGTCATCTACCAGAGCATCGATAATATCATCAGGGAGGACATCGCCGCAGGCAAGGTCATATACGATAACTTCGCCGCCATTGATGGAGACGGCAAAGAGCAGAATCTCGAAAGCATCGGACTCCGCATATTTATAGACACCGCACTTCTTGATATCCCTGTCGCTATAGGTTTCCAAGTCAATTGACATTTCTTTTATCTTTTCCATTGATTCACCTCATAAAAAATAGGCGGCAGCAGGAGTGCCACCGCCCTTGGATTACTGTTTGTCAGATTTGTTTTTGCGGAAGTTCGGGCAGAGCCAGTGGAAGAACCGCTTGGCGAGTCCGAAGATCCATTTCCATACTGCAACCAGAGCACAGCCCCAGAAGAACATCGTGATTCCGAGAAGTGTCCCCCGGATGGAGGCATCAATCAGTGTGTTTATGAGTTCCATTGTCATAAGTTGTCACCATTCCTTTCTGTGAGTGGACGGCAGGAGTGCCCGCCGCCCGGATTGTCATTGTTACGATTGTCAGTTAGTTGAGGAAGTCCTCGTCATCTTCCGTTGCGAAGTCATCCTCGGCACGGGACTTGCCGCCGAGCGGAGTGCCGTCAGCCACCTTCTGCAGGTTGTTCAGACCGCAGGCGATGCCACGATTGCCGTTGGAGTTGAAGGCATACAGGTTGATAGATGCGCGACCCTTGACACCAGAGTACATCTCCGAACGGTCAATGATCTGATTGCGGTCAGCATCTACAATGCCGGGTGCGGTGGAGGAGTTGGCGTTGATGAAGTAGCTGTTCTTGTACACCTCATCATCAGGACGCTCGGCATCGCCATCGCGCAGCGGAGTCTTGATGACGGAGAGGGCAGGAACACTCTTGCCGTTACCCTTCAGCTTTGCCTGACCTTCCTCGTAGGCTGCCTGAATGGCCGCCTTGATCTTTTCGATGGTCTTGGTGTCGGACTTCGGGATGATGAGGGATACGCTGAACTTAGGCGCACCGCCGTTGATGGACTTGGCATCCCAGCAGTTGAGATAACTGAAGGTGCAGATGCCGGTTACAACCTTGGTAGGATTTGTGAAGTTTTTCATAATAGATGGTCTCCTTTACTCTTTAAAATCATTTTCTGCTGAATTTTTCATAGCCGGACGTTTGTCCGCCTTAGAAACTAATGTTGGTTTGCCCTGTGGCTTGTAGGTAAGCTCACCGAGCAGTTCCTCGAACTTCTTTTTGCCAAGAAGGGAGGTCATTGCCGTAAGTCCCAGGAGTTTCTTCTCGTAGGGATCATATCCGGCCTGGATGACTTTCTGTGCCACATCATCCTCGTTGGTGTATTTGCGATTGCTGCGGCCTTCGACTACTTTGAAATGACCATAGTCGGTGCCAAGCAGTGCCTGGTTCAGGGCGTATTCCTTGATGTCGGCTGCCCATGAGGTGAACTGGTCGATTTTCATGAGAATCGCATCGATTTCGTAATCCTCCAGTTCAGCAGGCATCTCGAAGTCATATTTGGCAAGTTCCAGATTGTACTCGGCACGCTTGCGGCAGGTGGCTTTGACCTTGCAGAACTGGCAGTGACTGCCGGCTTTGAATTCGCCTTCGCCCTTTAATGCCAGATATGCTGTCGGTGCAAGCACCTCGTCTGCCCACTGAAGCAGGTCAGCTTTTGTCATGCTGTGAATGCTTATGTTGTTGCGGCGAGGCTGATAGATTGCCATTTTCACGGTGTCGATATCATAGATGCCGTCAAACATCTGGATAACACCGAGGCAGTAGCACATAAGCTGCGGATTGCCTCCGAATTCCTCTGTTTCCGCACTAACAAGGACACCAAGCCCGTGCTTGTAGTCGATGACCTCTGCCATACCATCGGAAAGGATGATGCAGTCCGCTGTGCCAAACCCCTCCGGCACCCACTTGGCGAAACTGACTCGCTGCTCAATCAGAACATCTGCATCGGGGCAGCTCTGCCGGATGGTTTCGTACTCCTCCATGACAAAGGATGCGTATCCTTCAGCACAGTCCTGCATCTCCTGGTCGTAGTAGTCGAGGTCTTCGGTGGGATCCTTGTAATCACGTCCGAGGGCCTTTTCTACAAGATAGGCGCAGAGCGTATGGGCATCTGTGCCCTGCCTGGCATAGGGGCTTGTCTGGTCGGGAACCTTCTCACTCAGCAGTACGCTGGGCGGGCAGTTCAGCCATCGGTAGCTTGCGGAGGAGTTTAATCTTGCGTGCTGTGGCATCCGATCACCTCCAGGTCAGCCATCAACGCAGAGTAGTTCTCTTCCTTGATGTCGCTGAGTTTTGCAGCCCCATATTTTGTAATGAGAGCTTTCACTTCTTCTGTGTAGCCGTCATGCGACTTTGCAGAGAATGCCTTCCTGACATCTGCAAACGTGTAGGCCTTGACGTTGGATTCCATAGCATCAATGACCGGCTTCTCTGCAACAGCTGCCGGAGCATCGGATTCCTCCGTAGAGGAAAAGTACGCTTTCAGGGCATTGGCTGCCTTGACCATGTTCTGACCGCAGGTGATCATCTCATCGAGGGTCAGCAATAAATCGCTTGTTTTGCTCATACTGTTTACTCCTTCTCATTTTCACTTTGACATCTCAGTTTTTCTGCCAGCCGCTTGGATACCACACTGATGGCAATCAGCACATCAATGAGCTCTTCATCCAGTTCACTGGATGCTGGCGGCAGTTTTTCTTCATGCATCGCATTCTGCATTTGCAGCACCTCCATTTCCGAAAGGCTCATCCCTTTCTGACAGCTATGTATTGGGAAAAGCCGTTTTTCCGTTTTGCAGGGAGAACTTTTGAAAAATGTTTTTGCCGTTCCTCCTTGCAGCAGTTATGTATTGGAAATCATCTTTTTTCCGTTTTAAAGAAAAGACCCGTTCACAGGCAATTCACCTGCGGACGGGTCTTCCTTTTTATAGGTAGAAAAATTTCTTTTTCAGATTCGCTCTCTAAAACGGAAAAAGGCGAAATGCCAATACATATCCGCTAGAGGGATAAGTCTATCCCTACGAAGTGAAGAAAGGAGGCATTCGATGGCTATCAGTAAATTTAACAGCGAAGGCTATTTCGACCCAACAACCTATGAGGCTCTCACAAATGTTGAAAGGGAAGAAAAAGCCGCAAGGTATCGTCCGCTGGTGTATATATGCAGTCCGTTCTCGGGCGATATATCCGGCAACATCGAAAGAGCAAAGAAATACAGCAGATTTGCCGTGGATCAGAAAGCGATACCGCTTGCACCGCATTTGCTTTTTCCACAGTTTATGGATGAGGACACCGAGCGGGAACTTGCCGTATTCATGGATATGGTGCTGCTTGGCAGGTGCAAAGAAGTGTGGGTGTTCGGCAGTCATATCTCAGAGGGCATGGCTGCGGAGATCGAGAAAGCAAAAAGAAAACAGATAAAAATCCGTTACTTTACGGAAGATTGCAAGGAGGCTTTGTAAATGGAATTTACTTTATATACTGCGGACTGCACTGGCAAAGCAGCGAACTGTCTGTATCCGCACGAAGTAAAAATCACGAACAGGAAAGAACTGGCAGAGGCGATGGTCCATGACCAGGTATTCGCCAAGTATAAGGACAGTTACCGTAACATCTCCAATTTTATTTCTTCTTCGGTGATTCCTCTGGACTGTGACAACGACCACTCGGAAAATCCGGAAGACTGGCTGACGGCAGAAAAAATCGCTGATATTTTCGGTGATATGCAGTTTGCTCTGATTCCGAGCCGTAATCATATGAAGGAAAAGAACGGCAAAGCCGCTCGCCCTAAGTATCATGTCCTGTTCCCGGTGGCAGAGTATACCGACCCGGCATTCTATGCAGCGGTCAAGAGTGCCATCCAGAAGAAGTATCCGTTCTTTGATGATAATGCCGTGGATGCCGCGCGTTTCTTCTTCGGGACAAGCTGTAAGGAAGATGATGTGGTGTGGCATGACGGTTTTCTTCAGATTGATGAAGACCTGGATGAAACCGATATGCTGGAACAGGAAGATGCGGAGATGCCCATCTACATGGGAGGTTCTATTGCAGAGGGCAGCCGTAATAATACGATGTCCCATTTTGCCGGGAGAGTGTTAAAGAAGTTCGGCATCACGGATAAAGCGCATCAGTTGTATATGGAGCGTGCAGAGAAATGTGAGCCACCGCTGCCAAAGTCGGAGCTGGATACCATCTGGAAGAGCGCAGTAAAGTTCGCAAAGAAAGTTCAGCAGCAGGACGGCTATATCCCGCCGGATAAATTCAACGATGAGTTTGGTTCAGGCAGTATGAAGCCGGAGGATTACTCCGATATCGGTGAGGCAAAGGTGCTGACGAGAGAAAACGCAGACTGTCTGCGTTACACGAATGCCACAGGATTCCTTACTTATTGCGGAGACCGTTGGCATGAGGACAGTCAGAAAGCACTGGGAATCACAGAGAACTTCCTCGACCTTCAGCTTGCAGATGCAGAGGATGCTATCAAAAAGGCAGAAGAGGCACTGATTGCAGCAGGCGTATCGGAGGAGGCTGTCCGGGCAGGCGGTAAGACTCTGGAAAAGGCAGTTTCCTCCGCACAGCTTGGTCTGCTGTATGCCTTGGCAGGAGCGCAGAGTTATTACAAGTTCGTGATGAAATATCGCAACTATAAGAACATCGTCAATACCCAGAATGCCGCAAAACCGATGCTTGCCATTGATGTTTCCGAGCTGGATTACGATGCAGAGCTTCTGAATACACCGGAGCAAACCTATGACCTTACAAAGGGCATGGCTGGAGCGCATCCCCATGACCCGGATGATCTGATTACGAAGGTGACCAATTGTTCGCCCAGCGATGAAGGCATGCAGCTGTGGCTGGAGACTTTGGATATCTTCTTCTGCAACGATAAGGAACTTATCACTTATGTGCAGGAAATCGTAGGTATGGCAGCAGTCGGCAAGGTATACGCAGAGCACATGATCATTGCCTACGGCGGCGGTGCAAACGGCAAGTCCACCTTCTGGAATACCATCGCGAGAGTCCTTGGCAACTACTCCGGCAAAATCTCCGCTGAGGCTCTGACCATGAACTGCAAGCGAAATGTAAAGCCGG
>CAVHYN010000103.1:0-7023 GCA_963640245.1 Bulleidia sp. | reverse complement strand
TTTGAGGTTCTACAGTTACTAATTGCTGCAACGTCTTTCTCATCCATCCCATCGGGTTGCTCCCCGGATCCCCAAAAAGTTCAACAAATCGTGCTTTGACCAGCGCATCCAGCTGTTCCATTTCTTCTTTTCTGGCAGAAACCAGCGCATCTGTTTTCTTAAAGATGCATGCGATCTGTTGTTGTTCACCCTTATCCGGCAAATTCAATGGTTCTTTTTGATAATCCTTGACATAGATATGCGGAATTGTTGCGCCGCTGAAATATTTGCCCAAATCCATGTACACGATGGCATAATACAAATACTCCAGGTCTACATTTTCACCTTCTTTCGGCAAAATGTATTGCATGGTCCCAATCACGGAGGACTTCGCAGGCAGCAACATAGTACGGCCAATTCCCGCTCCGTCCTTCACAATAGCGATATATGGTTCTTCCTGGTGGTAAAAATCCACGTTCTTTATAAATCCACTGGCGCCATAGATGGGATATTTTCCTTCATTGCCATTCAAATCCTTCTGTGCAATATTGGAACTGGCTTTTTCACAGACATCGCCCAAAGTTACTCGTACCACGTCGGCACCCCCATTTCTTACCACGTATCGTTGAATTTTGTATAGCATAGTATATAATATTATACACATCAAATGCTATATTGGGATTTTAAACTTCAGCTTTGATGAAATCTTAGAGGCAGCGGAGGTCTGATCATGGATGATATGTCTTTGAAACTATGCGACATTCAAGGGCGTCTATTCGAATTGTCAGCGAAGCAGGGATATGATAGTCAAAAGTTTGTTTCCTGTTTCATGCAATCCGAAGTCGCAAGGGATCTTGATTCTGTGTACAATCGGATGCAGTGGGCAGGTGAGGAATATTTATTGGAGGAACTCCTCTGTTCTGGTGGCGATGAAATTCCACATTCCGGAGCCACGGCCTCTTCCGAAGCAATGTACTGGATCGGGTATATTTATCGTTATTGGCACTTTTACAAAAAAGAATCCAGCGCAAAAATATACAAACAGGCCGATTTCAGAACCATGAAAAGGAACTATATGATGTTCCATACAATGGACCCGGAGCTTGCCATTGAGGACCTGATAGAAATCAAATCGCAAAAACACCCGCGGCAATAGCCGCGAGTGTTTTGTGAATTGTTCTTCTGGATGCTCCTTAATTTTACTTCTCTTTCCGTTTGTCCACATACATGGCCTGGTCGGCTTGTGTAATGGCCGTTTCCAGCTCTTCCGGGCGCCCGGCCTCTGCCATACCATAGGCCGCTCCCACCGGAATATCCTGCAGTTGAATCTTGTCTTCCACCTGTCGGATCCGATCCACGATCTTTTTTCCCTGCGCTTCGTCGCACGCCTGCAGCAAAAGCAAAAATTCATCGCCGCCAAAACGGATCAGCCGATCATTCTCCCTTAAATGGGATTGAATATTGTTGACGATGGTTTTGATCAGGATATCCCCCTCTTTATGGCCGAAGTTGTCATTATAATACTTCAGATGATTGATATCGATCATAACAACCACCACCGGATATTGCAGATCTTCCCTGTATTTTCCGGTCTCGTAGTAGGAGCGGTTGTAGGTCTGGGTCATCTCGTCCGTGACACTGTATTTTTCCATCTTCCGATACAGGCGCGTGGACTCCGTCACATCTTTTACAATTCCTGTAATGCCGAGGATCTTTCCATTCTTGTCCAGCACCGGGCTTTTCTTGATCTCATAGAAGAATGTCCCCTGCGGAAATGTCATCTCCTGAATATATTTTATAGACTCCCCGGTCCGGACAATTTCCATATCCTCCTGGTAGAATTTTTCTCCCAGTTGCTTGTCCACCTGAACCTCTTTGTCTGTTTTTCCGCAGATCGAAAAATCAGCTTTCCCGCCTGACAACATTTGACAGGTATGGGTGGCCATGACATATCTTCCTTCTGTATCCTTGAAAAATATATTCTCCTCGATCGCATTTAGCACTGATTGTAATTTTGTTGCATCCAGTTCCATGGCGCACCTCCTGCCGGTTACAGCATCTTAACCTTTCCCTCAATAAATCTTGCCTCTGCATGTTTTTCATCCAGGCATCGCATCTTGTCGCAGCGTTCAATGAGCTCGTCAATGTTTTCTTTTCCCATTGCATTGTTGTAAATGCCACCAATGGAGAAGGACAAGGGAAGATTCGCCTTCGTCCCCTCCTCCCAAAAAGCATTTTTCAGATCATAAATATAATTTTCCAGCTGAATGGGTTCCATAAACCAGAAATAAAAGCTGTTCTCTGACACACGATAAATCTCTATCTTCTCTTTTGTGTGTTCGCGAATGATTTTAATGCCCTTGCGATAGATTTCATCCGTGAAAAACACGCCATATTTCCTTTTGAAATATTCCGCATAATCCACACTGACCGACACCATGGCATAGAGCTTTTTCATATCGATCTTATTTTTTTCATTTTCAAAGCGGTTTCGGTTGAAAGCACCGGTTACCAAATCCTTATGGGTTAATGCGGTCATTTCCTGCTCCTTTTTCTGCAGATAGGCCAGATAATACTGTTTCTTTATATTCTTATCTCTCACGTAAACGAGGTAAATCGTGAGCAATACAAAGGCACCAAATCCCAGAAGCGTTAACAGGATCCGCACTTCCAGCTGCTCTATAAATTTATAATTCTTGTGAAAACGCAGGCTTAGCGTTTTCAATGCTCCCTTCGTGTTTTCATCGTAAATTCTATACGTATAGGTATAGGTGCCGCCCTTTAAATTGGTATAGCTGACATTCGCCGCCTTCAGATCCTCTGTGAAAACCGCATCATCATCAACACCGTCCAAACAGTACGACGCATAAAAATTTCTGTCGATATAATTGATGACCCGCACATCGATGCTTACCTTCTTTGCCTCTGCGGATATCGTGATCATCTTTGGATCTATGGCAACATCTTCCCCGTCTTCCTCCACGGCATTGATGTACAGTCGAACCGGCGTTTCTGCAATTTCACTATCCACACAGATCGCAGCAGCGCCTGTGGTACCGCACATATAGAGGACTTTGCCCTGCAAGCTGTTTCTCGCATTGGCCGTGAAATCGATGGGCAATCCATTTTTTTTGCTGAGATAAAAGCACTGGGCATTTTCCTGCAGAAGTGCTTCCTCTTTGATTTCAAAAAAGCCGTTTCCTGCCAAAACCACAGCATTTCCGTCCTCTGTCAGGATCAGGTCCAGACTGTTGGAAACCGGAACACCTGTCGCACGTTGAATTTCTCCATTCTCTTTGACAAAGCAAAGTCCCTCTCCTGTTACAATCCAGACACCTTTCAGATTCACCGAAGGGACCACCTTCAATACCACGTCGGACATCAGGCCTTTTTCTTTGGTATAGATGTCGCTTACCACGCCATTCGTAACTTCATAAGCGCCATATCCGTCCGTAGACACATAGATCTTTCCGTCATATCCCTCACAGATGTCCAGGATACGGGTCTCATTTAATACCGTATTGTCTGTATACTTGCTGACCTTTCCCTGGGAATCTCTCAGGTAAAGCCCCTCTTCTGTGCCAATGAAGACTTCTCCGTTCTCTCTTTTCCAGATGCAACGGGTTTTGTTGGTTCCCAGATCACTGTTTTCTGTATTGATGCTTGTGATCGTTCCTGCAGCGTCCATCAATCTCAGGCCGTTCTCATAGCTGACCACCCACAGGGTTTCCTGGTCATCCAGAAAAAGCTGCCGGATCCGCAGCCCCTCACAGGCTTCGGTGAGCGTGTCTTTCACCTTGTTCTTTCCTTCAAAACAGGAAAGGCCATCCTCGCATCCGACATAAACCTTATTGCCGAGAGGCTGAATGGCGTTCACCGTCTGGTGAATGCCCCAATAGGCTCCCATATCAGAAAAATAATTTTGATACAAATGCAGGATTCCCTGCCTGGAGGACACAAACCAGTAGCTTCCCTGATAGTCCACGCAGCCTTCTTCCACAGAGCTCTGGAAGGAAGAATCAATCTTTGTGATTGTATCGTCCTTAAGAACCCCGATCCCGCTGTCGCTGCAGACCCAATAGCTTTCCTTGTCAATCGCATAAATGTCATTGAACGAGCTCAGGCCATTTCCATCGATGGTCTTTAACACTTCTCCCCGGGACGAAAGCTTTAACAGACAATCCGCCGAGGTGCCAATGTAGAATTCCGTCTCGTTAATCGCAAAGAAGCAGCGCGGTACGCCGGCACCTTCCGACGCCAGCTGCAGCTGTCGGGTCTCGTCATCCCGGATCAGAAATACCTCCCCGGTCTTCATCACGGCCAGAATGCTGCCCTCCGAAATCGCACCGATATCCCGTACCGCAAGATTGGCGCAGTCTTCATATTTCTTTACCTTGCAATCATTCTTTGTATCGATGGAGAAGACGCCGGATTTTGTGCCTACCCAGAGAACCTCCTGTTCATCCAGATACAAACTGTTGATCACCGATGCGCCCTGGTCCTCTTTTTCAAGCTTGATTTCTTCAAAGTCCGTCCCATCAAAACGATAAATCCCGTCTCCATTGGTTCCGATCCAGAAATCGCCCTTCGTATCCTGCACCAGGTCATTCACAGGAAGGGACCTGCCCTCCACCATATATTTTTTGAAATCTGTACCATCATATCGATACAGCCCCGTATAGCTACCAAACCAGAGGAAGCCGTCGGCATCCGGGTAAACACAGTTGGCCGTGGTGCCATCCAATCCGTTCTCAGAATCGAATATTTGAGAAAGATAATCCCGTTCGTATTTTTCTGTGATATTCGCATCGGCATATGCCTGTATGCCGCGCAAACAGACAGAAAAAAACAATATGAATACGAATATCATTCCTCTTACGTGTCTTCTCATGCCTATTCTCTTCCAAACAAAATCGCCAGCTGAAAGCTGCCTTCCTCTTGGATCACAGATACATAACCGCCGTATTTTTCTGCACATTCCTGTATACTGCTCATTCCGATACCATGCTCTATCGGATTTTTCTTGGCGGATCTTAGCGAGTCTTTCTTTCCGTGAACATCCACGGTGTTCTTTACATAAATCAGAATATCATTGAGATTTTTTCCGGCTTTGATATTGATCCGGCGCGGCCCGTCTTCTATTTTTTCACAGGCCTCAATGGCATTCATAATGGCATTTCCAAAGATTACGGTAATGTCTTCCTTGTCCATAAAATCGAGACAGCCCTCTGAAACCACCGCCTCATAGGTGATATTTCTGGCTTTCGCTTTTATCTGTCCGTCAAACAAAAGCATATCCAGGGCGGTGCAGCCTGTATGATAAAACTGTTTTGCCTGGTCCAGCTTCTCTTTCATGGAATTCCATGTGTTTCCCGCCTGCTCCAACTTTCCCTCATTTTCCGCTTCCATGATCATGAGCTTATTTTTCATGTCATGGTACATCTTGCGGATCTGCAGATGCTCTTCCTCCATGTTCAGATAATATTCATAGGCATTCATATTCATCTCGGCACGCTTGCTTTTCTCTGTGCGCTCCTTGATGCGAAAGACGATGACATAGAAGACGCCATAATTCAGGATAAGCCCCACCAGCAATAGTATCTTCCCAAAGAAATACTGATCAAAAAAGCCCTCCTTAGCGCCGATATAAAACCATGCCAAATCACAAAGTTCTTTAAAGAGCAGAAGGCGCATAAGAATCCTGCGAAAAGCCTCAAAGGATTTGTCCGTATATTGAAAAAACAGGATCAGCTGTTGCAAAATCGCCATGCCCACCGCACAGGCCAGCTGGGTTTCAAAGCCAATCCTCCCGCTGAATCTAAGATTGCCCAGATCGTTTGTATAGTATAAAAAGATAACGACAAGCTCCGAAAATCCCAGAATTGCCAGACTGAAGGTCCCGTAAATAAAATTCCTTAGATGGTCTTCCCCACGTCTGCCATACTGCCATAGAATCCCGAAGAACTCGGCCACAAGGCAGATGATCAGGTAAATCCTAAGACAGGCCACGCAAAAGGTCGCCACGCAGGTGAGGGCCACCACACCGACGGTCTTTTTTCGGTTCCAGCTGTCCACAATTTCCTGCGCTTTTTCTCTCCCGTTAACAATCAGAAACATCCCCAGCATATCCAGGGCAAACGCAAAAAAAGCAGCAAATAGGTTCGTGATGCTCATAAAATCTTGCTCCAGAATCCGATATATGCTTCCTTAAATTCATTTAGCCGATATTTACTGATGGGGACTTCATATCCCCCTTCCAGTGTAATGCTCTGAGAATTGTATTTTTTTATCTTTTCCATGTTGATGATGTAGCTTCTGTGTACCTGAAAGAAATGCTTATTTTCCAGCAAATCGGTCAGATATTTCATGGTACCTCTCCATCGATAGGTCTGTTCCTTGCAATAGATCCAGATTTTGTCCCGCATACCTTCGATATAGATAATGTCTGCGTAGCGGATATGAAAGATTTCATTCTGAAACTGAAAGGTCAGCACATCCTGTTTTTCTTCAAATTTATGACTGATGGCATCTAAGGTTTCCTGAAACGCCTGACACTCCACCGGTTTTAACAGATACCGAAAGGCGTCCACCTTGAAGCTCTCAAACACAAATTCGCTGTAAGCTGTCATAAACACGATCAGCATTTCCTTATTCTTCTCGCGAATAAGCCTTGCCACTTCCATTCCGTTTTTCCCCGGCATGTCCACATCCAGGAAAAGCACATCAATGGCAGCAAGATCCTGCTGAAGCACTTCTTCCCCACTATAAAAGACCCGGATATCAAAATCCAGCTCCCGGGCGGAATAGTAGCGTTCTATTGTGTTCTTTATGAGATCACATATCCTTTGTTCATCGTCGCAAATTGCAATTCTCATAAGCAACCTCCAGGCTCACCCCGATTATAGCAGTGAATCCGTCAAAAAAAATCACAACAGGTCAAATAGCCAAATTCGCAAGCTAAATAGAAGGCTCTGCATTAGCAGAGCCTTCTATCAATCAAAGGAAAAATCCGTTGTGCAGCGCTTCACCACCTCGCAGGGCACG
>CAVHYN010000102.1:0-7173 GCA_963640245.1 Bulleidia sp. | reverse complement strand
CACCGACATGCGAGCATGTCGTGGGCTCAGGCTTTTGACACTGTAACCAAATTTTCTATTACATAAAAATATCGTAACTGCAAAATTACATACAGTTACGATATTTCAATGAGAAATCTATCTTTAATTCAGTTTCAAATCTCCCTCTTTGATCCAGCCGATTTTTCTCTCAATTTCACAGAAAATGGTACTTAAAACTGCCGGGAGCACAAAACAAATGAGAATTAATCCAGCCCAGTCAAAACCTGTGACAGCCGCTCTCGTACCTGCCTCAATCTCACTCATCCAGCCTGTATACACGCCAATCTGACCTACCAGACCGCAGGTTCCCATGCCACTGGAAACCGGTGTTCCGTTCATGGTCATATGAAAGATGCAGGTAGCGATGGGACCGGTGATGGCACTGGCCAGCGTGGGGGCAATCCAGATGCGTGGGTTTCTTACAATATTTCCCATTTGTAGCATACTGGTACCGATGCCCTGGCTTACCAGGCCTCCGACTCCATTTTCCTTATAGCTCATAACTGCAAAGCCAACCATCTGTGCGCAGCAGCCGGCCACGGCAGCTCCTCCTGCAAGACCGGTAAGTCCGAGAGCAGCGCAGATAGCCGCGCTGGAGATAGGAAGCGTCAATGCCATGCCGACCAGCACGGATACCAGGATGCCCATCGTAAAGGGCTGAAGCTCGGTAGCCCACATAATCAGCTGGCCGACACTGGATGCTGCCCTACCGATGGCCGGGGCAATGAGTTCCGCCAGGCCTACTCCTACGAAAATGGTAACGCCCGGTGTCACGAGAATATCAATTTTCGTCTCTTTGCTGACCAACTTGCCGCACTCTGCCGCAATTACCGTGATAACAAGAACCGCCAGCGGTCCGCCGGCACCACCCAGTACATTGGCCGCGTTGCCTACGGCTACTAAGCTAAAGAGCACGAGCGGCGGACACTGCAGCGCCCAGCCTATCGCAACTGCCATGGCCGGACCCGACACTGCACTGGCATAGCTTCCAAGCTCTGTCAAATATTCGATGCCAAGCTGTTTTCCAAGCGTGCTTACAATCGTTCCAATCAGGAGGCTGGCAAACAGACCCTGCGCCATGGCTCCCAATGCGTCTACCAGATAGCGTTTTACACTGATTTCCACATTTTTCTTTTTCAGAAAAGCTTTCACATTTTCCATTTTCTTACTCCTCTTTTCCTGTTAGTAACAGTTCTTCTTGATAAAGCCTTTACATCATACCATACAGGTGACAAGACAGCAAGAGTTCTTCCGAGATTTGTTTGTATTTGTTTTCTGTCTGCTTTTCAGGAATTCTGTGGAAACTTGTGAATTTATCTGAAATCTTTAAAGTTCCTTCAAAATTTATAACGTAATTCTAAATATTTTATCATAATTTTGTAATATCTTTCTGCTAGAATACTACATATAAAAGAGAACATACATCGTAAATGAGGTGAGCCTATGAAAAAATTTTCCCTTTGTATTCTGGCCGGACTGCTGGCGCTGGTTCTTTATCTGGAACCCTTTTCCGTAAAAGCGGAGACTTTACCGGAGACTGACGCCCCGACCGTTTCCATGACTTCCATCTCTCTGGAGGAATCCGAAAAATGGATTCTCGACGAGGTTCTCTCTGATTACGTATCGGAACATGTGGTGGATATGGAAGAGGCTTCCATCCCCTGTACTATCGGAGATCTGATTGACCGGGGTACTTCCTCCTATCTCTTCTACCAGGATGAGACGGCGGACGGCACCGTCTATACGGCAGCCGGATATGCCCGGACTCAGGACGGAAGCTACGTATACTTCGAGCTTACCTCCGCTTCCCCGTTGGATACCGCCATGGTGGATTTTGAACTTGCAAGGAATTTCGGCAGTGCCGGTGATACAAATTCCTTATCTTGAAAATCCTTCAGATTCTATTATTAAGAAAGAAGACCACCACTGTATAAGGGTAGTCTTCTTTTCTTTACTTATTGGCCACAGGATTTTTAATTTTCACGCCGATCCCGGCAAACCGAAGCATCTCCATATCATTTTCCCCGTCACCGAAGGCAATGATCTCTTCCCTCCTGATGCCATAATGCTGAAGCACCCGCTCCATTCCCTTCGCCTTGCTGTTGCCTGCGGCAATGATGTCCACACCATAAGGATTACAGCAACGCTTCTACGACCTTCTCCAGATTGTCGCGAATCTTGATATGTTGCGGGCAGACTGCCTCGCACTCGCCGCACTTGATGCACTGATCGGCGCGGTTTCTGCCATGGCCGCCTACCAGCCAGTTCTCCTGATGTAGCGCGGCTGCCTTATCCTTGTACAGGGTCAGGTAGTTCATGGCTGTAAAGGAACCGGAGATTCCGATGTCCTGGGGACAGACCTTCGCGCAGTAATTGCAGGTGGTGCAAGGGAGCAGCGGGATCTTCGCCAGCTCTTCCTGCGCCTTTTTCAAAGTCGCTTTTTCCGCGTCGCTTAAGCCCTGGAAGTCCTTCATGTAGGACAGGTTATCCTGCATCTGCGCCACATTGCTCATACCGGACAGAACCGTGATGACGCCTTCCAGGTTTGCTGCGAAACGAACGGCCCAGGAGGCTACGGAGGAATCGGGCTCGGCTGCCTTCAAAACCTCTGCTACGGTCTCCGGCGGATTTGCCAGCATGCCGCCCTTGACCGGCTCCATGATAACCACCGGCTTGCCGTGCTTTCTGGCTACCTCGTAGCAGGCTCTGGACTGAATGGCCGGGTTTTCCCAGTCCGCGTAGTTGATCTGCAGCTGTACGAACTCCATTTCCGGGTGCTTGTTCAGAATCTCTTCCAGCTCTTCCGGAGTGGAATGGAAGGAGAAGCCCACGTGCTTGATGAGACCCGCAGCCTTCTTTTCCTGTACCCAGCTCCAGAGATCGAATTTGTCAAAAAATTCCGTTCTGGACTCGCCCAGGTTATGAAGCAGGTAGAAATCGAAGTAGCCTGCACCGGTCTGCTTTAAGGATGTGTCAAACTGGGCGATGGCTTCCTCACGGGTCTTGCAGTTGATCCAGGCAGCGTTCTTGGTTGCCAGGGTAAAGCGATCTCTGGGGTAGCGCTCTACCAGAGCCTGACGGATGGCGTCTTCGCTGCCGGCATAAGCCCAGGCGGTGTCAAAGTAGGTGAAGCCTGCTTCCATAAAGAGGTCTACCATCTGCTTGGTCTGCTCCACGTCGATCTTGCCGTCCTTAAGCTTGGGGAGACGCATGAGGCCGAAGCCGAGTTTTTTGATGTCTTCGCCTAAATAGCTCATAGGGGTGTGCTCCTTTCTTTGTAAAAACGGACGAAGCGACCAGTATTTTCCTCCTGCACCGTTGCATCCGGAAAATACTGGTCACTTCTGGTATTGATAATGAATACTAAAAATATTCTTTCTTAATTACATGATCGGGTCAAGTCCCAGTACCGGATGATTCTTCTCCTGCAGGAATGCCATCAAGGATTCTTCGTCGGTAGCTACGGTCTCGTCGGCGATCATATCGGTGAAGTTGTCGATGCCGTATTTCTCTTTTGCGGACTTGTTCAGACGCTCTGCTACGTCGTCCTTCAGCTCCTTGGGCATCCATACGATACGCTCGAAGCCACCCTCAGCGCTCATGAACTTCTTGGATGCGATGAAGTGACGGCCATGACCCATGAAGCCCGGTGTCTGTACGCCGCCGCCTGTCATACTTGCAAGCTCACCGAAGGTCATGCCAAGCGGTGTCATGCCTGCATACTCACGGTTGGCGATGATGACGCCGTTGGAGAAGGGTTCGATGCCGCAGATACACTCGAAGCATCCGCAGGAGGTCATCGGATCTTCCATGATGGAGTACAGGGTTACCTTTTCAAGAGCTCCCTGAGTTGCCTCAGATACCATACGGTTTACATCCGGGTAGATACCCTTTACTTCGTCCTCGCAGCCTTCCTTGGAGATCGGCTGGCAGGGTCCGGTCGGATTCAGCTCCTTGGTTGCCTTCGCATCCAGCCATGATACGGCTCCGCAAAGTCCCAGACGCTCCGGTGTGACTACGCAGCAGTGTGACGGTGCGAAGGACTGGCACAACGTACAGGTATAGAACTGCTCTACACTTTCGTCTGTCAAGGTCTCCAGACGCTCATCTCTCTTCTCATAGGTCGGCATTGCGACGGTATCCAGAAGCTCCTGCACCTTCTCGGTATCGGTTACGATGGTCACCTGGCACTTATCTACTACGATGTCGAACTCGTCCATGATCATATTGTAGAGAACCTCTGCGAAATGAGTCAGGCGCAGACCCTTCTCATATGCTTCCTTATTTACACGAACGCGGATCTGATTTCTCTGTCCGGTGTGCATAACACCTTCCATATAATTATACCATGCATGGATCTTACGCTCGATAACCGGCTCGAAGTCAGACTGCATCTTTGCGCCTGCTACCTGTACATAAGTAGCCAGTGCGAAGGTCTGTCCCTGCTCCAGCTCATCCAGATCCTTGCCGATAATGGTTATCTTATGGTCCTCTACAGCGTCTGCGTCACAGGTCTGTACAATCTCGCAGGTCGGAGCCTTGTGGGAGCTGAATTCTACCTGCATATCGCCTTTTCGAATGATCTCGCCTTCGAAAGCAGATGCGAAGGATACCGGGATCGGAAGTTCGGTAACCTTGATCTTGATGCTGCGAAGCTCGAGGGATTTCTTTACGGTCATGCTGTGATCGAGAACAGACTCCAGTGCGCCCGGAACCTGGTTCTCACCAAGGTCTACGTCTACTACAACCGGGAAGCCCAGTGCGATAGCGCCTGCGCCTGCCGATACAACCACCTCGTTCAGAGCACCGAAGGTATTGACAAATGCAGGTACTCTTTCCTTTGTATAGGTCAAAAGTCCCGGCAGATCGCCCGGCGTTACATTACCGAAGATCAGCGCTGCACGGATCGCTACGGTTACGACATGGATCACAGCGGTTACGTCATGTCCCAGCGGAACTACACGGAAATCAAGGCCGATCTTTACGCCGCCCTCTGCACACTGCTCGATGACATCACCGATCAGGAAGGTCATAATACCCTTACTCTGATAATCCTTTACTACATTTACTACGTCCTCTGCGTTGTCAGCCTTGCCAAGTACAACGGCTACGCCGGGAATATCACCGGTTACAAGAGGTACACCCAGAGAACGGATAATCGGGTCCGGTACGAAGCCGATGCCGCTGTCCTCTGCATAGGGATCCGCATTGTCCACATACTTTAAAGCCTCGATGATCTCTGCTCCTACTGCTGTCGCAAGGCCTGCGTTCAAGGCCTCGCCCAGATCTTCCTTATTGCTGATCAGGCTCTTCAATACGCCTACACAGGCCGGCAGATCGCCAAGTTTACTTACCTTTACGCCTGTGGCCGCATAGATGGTCGGCAGGAAATATGCCGTATCCGGCATCGCTACCTTTTTGTCCTCTCCATACTTTGCAATCGCATCATTTACTGCGCCTTCCGTGAGTCCGGCAACTGCATTTGAGCCTGCGTAAATCAAATCTGTTAATGCGCTCATAATTATGTCCCTCCTTGGGTGATGTTGCTGCCTTTCTGACAGCCCTTAATGCATAAATCTTAGCACTCCTGCATAAGGAAGTCAAGAAGCCCCAGGGAGGGTTTTGTTGAAAATGACGTTATTTGTTTTTATGAAAGAATCCAAACTGAATTGCTGCAATCACAATAACCAGGAAAATCAGCGGATAATACTCATATTTTAAAATATCCAGATAACCGCTTCCCGAATATTCCTGCACCATCATCATAACTGTTCCGTGTGGCATAACCATCGGACCCATGCAGGCTCCGATGTCAAGAAGCGCTGCCATCGTTTTTGGCTCTACCTTATATTTCTCACCCAGTTCCTTTACAATCGGAGCATTGATGATAATGGACAGTGTATTATTGACAATGATCGCTGCCAGAACCATCGGGAACAACAGGATCATATACTCACATTTTTTCTGGGAGTTCATGGCCTTCTTTGCTTTTCCTACCAGCCAGTCCAGGCCGCCATAGTAGCGCACCAGGCCAATCATACCGGATATCATCATAACGAAAACGCATACCCAGAACATGCCTTCCATACCAGATCCAATGCCTTGAGCCCAGGTAAAGAAGTCCGCACTGCCTGTCACCAGTCCCGCAATATAGGCCAGTCCCATGCCGATTGCCAGCACCAGTACTACATCCAGACCGCAAAGTGCCATAACGAGTACAGCAAGATAAGGAATAACCGTAATCAGGTTGTAGCTGCCGACTTCTGCCGTTGTTAAGGCGCTCTGTGAGCTCACTACCACATAGATCATCGCAGTAATCAGCGCTGCAGGTACCGCCAGCTTCGCATTGACCCGGAATTTGTCACGCATATCCGCGCCTACTCCCTTGGTCGCGCAGATGGTTGTATCGGAAATCATGGAGAGGTTATCTCCAAAGGTGGCACCGGTGATAGCAGCTGCGCAGACCATAGCCAGATTTAATCCCACACCCTCGGCCAATGCTACTGCAATGGGAGCCATCACACTGACTGTACCCATACTTGAACCGATACAGGTGGAGATAATTGCGCACATCACGAAGATACCGGGAATCAAAAGTGAGGGCGGAATCAGGGAAATACCAAGATTTACCATAGAATCCTTACCACCGACTGCTGCGCAGGCTCCGGCAAAGCCGCCGGCCATCAGAACGACTAGTGCAAAGGTCATAGGACCCGTCCCGCCTGCAGCCTTATAATAAACCTCCGCCTTATCCGCAATGGTCTTATCCCGTTCAAATACAAGCAGGCCTGTCAGAACACCCGCCAGCACTGCTACATAACGGGGCATTACATTAAAAGGCTTCTCTGTTCCCAGAATCGCAAATACGATTCCGCATCCGACATACAGCACCAGAAATACCGCGATCGGCAGCAAAGCCTTGGCGCCGTAATTAATTTTGCTACGCTCTTCCATATCTTTTTCTCCTCCATATCACCGTTTTTTTGAAAAAATCATAAAGAAAAAGCCATCCGGTTGATCTGTGTGGCCACATATCCCGCACCGTAGCCGTTATCAATATTGACCACGGTAATGCCATTGGCGCAGGAATTCAGCATCGTCAATAGAGCTGATACGCCTCCAAAAGAAGCGCCATATCCCACCGATGTAGGA
>CAVHYN010000101.1:0-8231 GCA_963640245.1 Bulleidia sp. | reverse complement strand
ATGTCACCACTATTGCTATCGGTAATTGATAAGTACTTATATTCCACATTCTCTCCTCACTCCATTTTGTAAATATACAGCCCGAAAATAGTTAAGCTAAATTTTTCTTTTTTAAAATCCGTTATATCTGCGAATCTCATTCCAAACTTCTTCTCCTGATTTTCCGACTTTTCTCGCAAATAGGGCTTCCGTTTTCTTTAACTTTTCTATATCAGTCTCATCCAGAAACGCTGGATTCCCTCTTTTCCCCCATTCGTCATAAATCAGTGTATCATTCCGGACATTCATTTTTAAAGGCGAATTCATAATAATATTTTGAAAGAAAAACTCTTCTCCCACGCTGCAAAATTTAAGTGTGTTCATATAGTTTCTGTTTTCTTTCACATATTTTATTACATACTCCACGGCCTCACGTGTTAAATGGCAATATAAATATCCTTTGTAGTTAAATTTTATATTATTTCGTATTTTTAAAGTTCTCTGTAGTTGAGAGCTATATTTTTCTATTCTTTCCCAGAGCCATTGATGTGTTCCCTTTAAATCGTACAAGTACTGAAAAAAATATGCAGTATAACGATATTCAAATTCATAAAAAGAATTTCCTTTATTTTCTTTTATCTCCATATAGATACGAGATGGATGCTTGTCAAAGAATTTCTCAACGTTCTGCGGATTTTTTATCAAAATCGTATTGGCGCTTATCACATGATAAAACTCCATTCCGTCTTCCTTAGCCTTTTCTAATAAATCCAGAACTGCTAAGACATGCTTATAGCTTCCCCAGTTTACCTTATATTTTGATATTACGTAGACTCGATCTAATTTTTTCAATTCCTCTATTCCATTTTTATCATCTGTTTTTTTATCCACATGAATATAACAATTGAAATATTTTGAATAGATCTCACATAATTCTTTCAGATAATCAAGTTCCCGATATGCCGTAATTATCAGCGCATGTTTTCCTGATTGTATTTCCATGATTTCTTCACCTTACAGTGCGTTTTGAAAAACGAACTGTTCCATCTCCGTTCCGTTTCTTCCTCTTTCAATCCCATTACTATACCATACTTTCCCTCATTGGACAAGAAATGGATCTCTCAAAGAACCACACTCTCCTTCCTCTTTGACAAAGTATTAAAATTTTGTTAAGATTCCATTAAGAGTGAAACAAAGAAAGGATTTGAAAATTCAAATGCGTTACTTCCCAAAATCCCCTGTTTTTCAATCAGAAAACAAAAAAGATATCTGTCAGAAAATTCTGAAAACAGCTATCGGGGGGGGGTATTTTTTGCTTCTATTTGATAAAGCTTCATGCCGGAGTGATCGGTGTAACGAAGGTCGCTGACCGGATCGCTCCTGTGAATGCCGCGTCAGCGGCCGCGATGCTGCTTATTTCCTGTTTTCTTTGGATTTACGGTTCATCCATTCTGAAAAGATTTCCGAATTTTTGTAAAAATCTATATTGGATCTTCCTGGCTGTCACGCCGCTTCTTGCTTTTTTGCTGACTGAGCTTACCTGGAATCCGTCCGCATTTTCTATCAGCCTCTCAAGCTGTCTCTTAGACGTTATGGTTTGTCTTTTGTTGGAGGTCTTTTTTGTATGTCTTTTACCGATGGAGACAGCAGGTCTTCGGCTTTTCTATCTTCTGGCCTGGCTGACGGGGGTATTGAATTATTATCTTCTGAAATTTCGCGGTCAGCCCTTGCTTCCCACCGATTTTACGGCAGCTTCTACAGCCGCAAAGGTCGCCAGTCAGTATTCCTATGAAATCGGGGATGGAATGGCCTATACCTTCTTACTTCTGCTTTTCATTCTCGTTCTTCTTCGGGCACTCGGTAAAACCGGATATTTTGAAAAAAAGAGAGAAAAGAAGCAGATTCTGATGACACGCTGCACGACTCTTTTGGCAGCCATCCTCCTTTGCCTTTGGGTCGGAACCTCTGATTTTAAGAACACCTACCAGATCGGAATGGACTTCTGGAATCAGTCAAATACCTACAAGGCCTCCGGCTTCGCTTCCTCCTTTATTACCTTCCTGCAAAACATGAAGGTGACCAAACCGGAGGATTATACCACACAGAAAGCCTCCGGTATTCTGCAGGATTATATTTCTGATGAAGAATCTCAGGAAACAAGCATCCAGCCTACCATTATCACGATTATGAACGAAACCTTCAGCGATTTAAGCGTTTTAGGGGAGCTTGACTGTACGGACGAAGACTTGGCCTTTTTCCATTCTCTGCAGGATGACCCTCATACCATCGAATTTGGATGGAATTATGTCTCCACCAGAGGAGGCGGAACCTCTACGACAGAATTTGAATACCTGACGGGGAATTCTATGGCATTTACGAATGGAATCAATCCCTATTCCAGCTTCAATTTTACCAATGTCCCCTCGATGGTTTCCCTTTTGAAGGAGCAAGGCTATACCACCATTGCCATGCATCCGGAATATGCCGGAAACTGGCGCAGGAGTATCGTCTATCCCAAGCTTGGCTTTGATGAGTTTCTGTCGATCGATTCTTTCGAGGACAGTGAACGAACGATCTGGAACCGCGTATCCGATCTGGGCGATTACCAAAAGCTCGTGGAGGTTCTAAAGGAGCAGACAGAGCCTAGCTTTATTTTCAATGTAACCATGCAAAATCATGGCGGTTACGGGGATCTCTCGCAGTTTAGCGAGGATGAAATCGTAAGTGTGGATGAAGAGTACAACGGATATGCCGACTTCCAGATGTACGAATCCTTGATCGCAAAGTCCGATCAGGCTCTTTCCTATCTGATTTCCGAATTAGAAGAGTTGGATACCCCTGTCATCCTTTGCTTCTTCGGCGATCATCAGCCCTCCCTGAATTCCGATTTTGAGAATGCGCTGAAGGCGTCCGGAAGGGAGGAGTCGGATACTGATTTCACGGTTGCCCAGAAGACCTACGCTGTCCCCTATTTCATCTGGAGTAATTACGATATTTCAGAGGATTATTCTCTGCAAAATAGTGTCGGGGACGATGTAATGAGTACGAATTATCTGGGCGCTGTAGTCCGCAAATATGCCGGTCTTCCGCTTTCTGCTCATGATTCTTATCTACTGGCGCAGCGGGAGGAGCTTCCGGTCTTCAACTTCGCAGGGTATCTCGGAAATGATGGTATCTGGTATGATGGAAATGAAGAGCATGAACTCGATTCCTGGAAAGAAAGCTACCAGACCATCCAATATTATTCCCTGTTTGATAAAAAGCGGCAAAAGATATATTTTCAATAAGGAAAAGGATCCTGTGCGAACGGGATCCTTTTCCTTTCCTTCTACGATTTCTTCACCATACAGCGTTTTTTGAAAAATGAAATGCCATAACATAAAATCTCGTCATAATCCTCTTCGAATTCCTTCGTGTACATTCTCCTGTCAATTTGCTGCAGGGCTACATCGCATTCGCTTTCCAGCTTCTCCAGAGTTCTTACATATTTTTCCTTGAAAACTGCGAGTCGGCCATGCAGTGAATCATAGACGATAATATCGCTTCGTCCTTCTCCATGTTCTTTATTCGAGTCTACCATATAACCTGCGCCCGTAAAGATGCCTGCAAGAAATGCATGATAGAAATCCTCTCTGTAATCATGATAGCTGATTGTGCGCCGCAAAAGCATATTCATTTCCTTTGTAATCGCTTCACTGTCACCATTCCAGACAGCTTCAAACAATTTATTTTTATCCCAGGTTTTTGCACTGTCCTGGAACCATTTTATAATAGTTGTTTCAAAAATTTCATGAATTTCCGCATTTGGTATCGCAAGTGCGATCTTACTGTCTGGAAGGTTTGTATCTGCATCTGTCCTTGTCAGATAGCCTGTTAAATATAACATACTCCAAAGATTTTCCTCTGAAGAATGCAAATAATCGTAGGTCAGATTTTCGTCCACGTCCTGAACAATATATCCACCAGCCAGCAATGTCTCCAGCTTTTTGGTAATGCTGCTTCCGGCATAATCTATAAAAGAGCGGATAATCGCATTATCACTGGTATTTTTCCAATAACTGGCCGGCTTCGCATTTGGATTGTACTGTAGATCCAAAATATAATTCATTACATCCCAGGGGCAATAAACCTCCACATTCCCAAAGCGATAACCATCATACCATTTTTTTATATTCTCGCTCTGCTCTTCTATCTCTGCATTTTGTAAAATTTGCGCTACTTCTTCCTGCACAAATCCGAAATATTCATTCCGGCGGGAACTATGAATGGTATCCGAGACAAAATTGTTTGTTCCGGTAAAAATGCTCTCTTTTGCTATCTTTAGACAGCCTGTCATAATTGCAAATTGACGTGCTGTATTATCAATCATGGACTGCATCAGGCTTTTCATGACGTCCAGCATCTCTTTATAATAGCCATTGCTGTTTGCCTTTGCAACCGGGACATCATATTCATCCACGAGAAGAATCACTTTTTTCTGATAATGTCTGTTCATCAATTGCGAGAGAAGCTGAATCGAACCTGCCACTTCTGTTCTTTTGGCCTGGCGCTCCAGGATTCTCTTGAAAGTCGCTTTGTCCAACTCACTTAAGGTCGGACTGTTCAAAAGATAACTATGTTCCTGATAAAGGCAGCTGATTTCATATACAAGCTGCTGATATGCATCCGAAAAATGAAGGCCGTCTACATTTTTTAATGATAAAAATATCACCGGCCACTGATTCATCCATTTCTGGCAAAGCTCTTGATTTTCTTCAATCTCAAGACCTGCAAACAGTTTCCTGCTGTCCTTGCGAATATCAAAAAAAGCTTCCAGCATACTCATACCCAGCGTCTTTCCAAAACGACGCGGACGCGTAATCAGGGTCACCTCCGCTTTTGCCCTGAGAAGTTCAGCAATCAGCCCTGTTTTATCCACATAATAAAAACCTTCGCTGCGGATTTTTCCAAAATCCGAAATTCCAACCGGAATATTCAAGTTTTTCATTGCTTCCACTTCCTTTCGCTGAGCATTCTATACGATTCCTCTTATTCCTTTATCGTATAGGTCGGCACGATCTCCTGTACCATCCTTTTGATTCCATCGTAGTCCTCATAAGCCGTGTCATACAGTACCTTCAGCTGTTCCCGGAACTTTTCCTCATCAAATTCGATGGGCTTTCCGATATGGATCAGCTTATTCTCTGTCTCCTGCAGTCCCTCTTCGCTCATCAGAAGCTCTTCATAGAGCTTCTCGCCGGGACGAAGGCCGGTAAATTCGATGTCGATATCCTCGTAGGGCTTGTAGCCGGACAGGCGAATCAGGTTCTCTGCCAGGTCGAGGATCTTCACAGGCTCTCCCATATCCAGGACGAAGATCTCCCCGCCCTTTGCCAGTGCTCCGGCCTGGAGAACGAGGGAGACTGCCTCCGGAATGGTCATAAAATAGCGGATGATATCCGGATGGGTGACGGTCACAGGCCCGCCTTTTTCAATCTGCTTCTTAAAGAGCGGGATGATGCTTCCGTTGCTTCCCAGTACATTTCCAAAGCGAACGGCCACATAGTCTGTCTTCGAATGATGATTCATCATCTGGATGATCATCTCGCACATACGCTTAGATGCACCCATGACATTCGTCGGGTTCACGGCCTTGTCTGTGGAAATCAGGACGAAGCGCTTGACACCATATTTATCTGCCGCCATGGCTGTCTGGAAGGTTCCGAATACATTATTTTTGATCGCCTCATTCGGGCTGTCCTCCATGAGCGGAACATGCTTATGCGCTGCTGCATGGTATACGATATCAGGGCGATATTTTTCAAAAATACTGTCGATGCGGTGCTCATTACGTACCGACGCAATCAGAACCACCAGATCGAGATCCGGGAAGTTCCGCTTCAGCTCCTGCTGGATATCATAGGCATTATTTTCATAAATATCTACGATAATCAGTCGCTTCGGTGTATGCGCCGCCACCTGCCGGCAAAGCTCGCTTCCGATGGAGCCGCCGCCTCCGGTAATGAGGACGGTCTTACCGGATACATATTCCATGATCGCATCGAGCTGAATCCGGATAGGTTCTCGACCGAGCAGATCCTCGATCTCCACCTTGCGAAGCTTCGAGATGCTGACCTCGCCCTTGATCATCTGGTAGATGCCCGGCAATACCTTCATCTCACAGCCGGTATCCTTACAGATATTCAGGATCTCCTTGGTCTCAGACTGGGGTGCGGAAGGAATGGCCACGATGATCTCGTCGATCTTCATCTCCTCTACCAGGCGGGGGATATCCTCCCTGCCTCCGGCAATCCGGATACCGCGCAGGTACTTGCCCTGCTTGCCTGGATTGTCATCGACGACGCAACTGATTCTCTGGTTCAGGAAGCGGCTGTTCTGGAATTCCTTGATGATCAGGGCTCCGGCTGCACCGCCGCCTACGAGCATGGTATTCTTACACTTCTTCCTCGTATCTATGATACGCTGCTCCTGCAGCATACGCAGGATCCGGTAAGTGAAGCGCACTGCTCCCACTCCCAGAATCAGGAACATATATTTCATCATGTAGTAGCTGACCGGCATCCGCATTCCCATCATTCCCATTGCCGCGATCTGCACGGCAATGCTGGCCGTACAGGCTCCGATGACGTTCAGAAGCTCCACCGAGCTTGCGAACCGCCATACGCTCCGATACAGCTTGAACATGACAAATAAAAACAGCGTCTCGATCACACCGATGGGCAAATACTGAATCTCATAATTCACATAACTCATGTCCATCTTAGCGAAGCTAAAATCATACCTTACATACAGTGCCAGAAAGCCGGACAGGCTAATCAAAAAGATATCGACGATCGCCAGAAGGGCAATGCGATTCCTGGGTGCTTTCTGTTCTACATACTTTTCCAGATTCATAACTCTCCCTCATAACTTTATTACATTAATAATTTATTTTATATCATCTGGCCGGAAATAGCAATTACAGATTTTTCCATAAAAGAAGAGACTGTGCCTTTTTGACACAGTCTCTTCTCTATTTCTGTTAGTTCAATTCCTGTTCACACATATTCAATGCAGAATCTATCACTGCATCCATATCATAATACTTATACTCGCCAAGACGGCCGCCGAAGATCACCTTTTCCTCCTGATCTGCGAGCTTCTTATACTCCGCATACAGCTTTCCGTTCTTCTCGTCATTGACCGGATAGTAGGGCTCATCTCCCGGCTTCCACTCGGAGCTGTATTCGCGGCTGATAACGGTCTTCGGAAGGTCATTTCCGTCATCATCCTTGCCGAACTCGAACCACTTATGCTCGATGATTCTGGTCCAGGGTGTCTCGCGATCGGTATAATTTACTGCCGCATTTCCCTGGAAATTCGGCTTGTCCAGAAGCTCGGTCTCAAAGCGTACGGAACGATACTCCAGTGTTCCAAGCTTGTAATCAAAGTACGCATCTACCGGGCCGGTATAGACTACCTTCTCTGCCAGTGCATCCAGCTCTGCCTTCTGCTCCAGATAATCGGTATTCAGACGTACCTCGATGCCCTCCAGCAGATTTGCAACCATCTTCGTATAGCCGCCTACCGGGATTCCCTGATACAGGGCGTTGAAATAGTTATTATCAAAGGTCAGGCGAACCGGAAGTCTCTTGATGATAAAGGCCGGAAGGTCTTTACAGTCTCTTCCCCACTGCTTCTCAGTATAGCCCTTTACCAGCTTTTCGAAAATATCCCTTCCTACCAGAGAGATGGCCTGCTCTTCCAGGTTCTTCGGCTCCGTGATGCCGGCTTCCTTCTTCTGCTCCTCGATCTTGGCCTCTGCCTCTTCCGGAGTTACCACGCCCCACATCTTGTTGAAGGTATACATATTGAAGGGGAGGCTATATAGCTCGCCCTTATAGTTTGCAACCGGGCTGTTGGTGAAGCGGTTGAACTCTGCAAACTGTGTGATATAATTCCATACCTTTTTATTGTTCGTATGGAAAATATGTGCGCCATATTTGTGGACATGGATGCCTTCCACGTCTTCCGTGTATACATTTCCGGCGATATTCGGTCGTTTGTCAATAACCAGAACCGATTTTCCTGCTTTCTTTGCCTCGTGGGCGAAGATGGCTCCATAGAGACCGGAACCCACTACTAAATAATCGTACATATTTCTACCTCTTTTCTTCTCATTATCATCATTCTAGAAAGAATGATTGCTGTGCCGCATTTTTTAAAATTTGCAATCTGCGGCAGAACATTTCATAGTACTCTGGCAATGCCGC
>CAVHYN010000100.1:0-10019 GCA_963640245.1 Bulleidia sp. | reverse complement strand
CCTGTGAGGGATGTACAAGCCGGCTCCTACAGGTTGATTATGGTGATCACTTACATAATGATAAAAGCCAAGCCCGATACCCAGCCCTTTATCTCCCGAAAATGTCTGCATGTGACCCCGTATCAACAAGGGTAAGCGTCAGTATATCATTTTCAATCAGATACACCAGTAGCCAGTCCGGTTTCACATGATACATCAGTCCTCCTCCAGGGCGGCTTTGAGTTCTTCCATGGAATCATATTCTTTGACATCAGGATCATGGGATATGCGTCTTGCCTCTGCCATTGCGTCGAGTGTTACCTGGCTGTACTGAGGCATCTCAACGCTGAAAGGAAGACCACCGCGAAGGACGCACTGATAAAGAAAAAGATTTACTGCGCCGGACATATCAAGTCCGAGACTACCAAACAGTGCTGTGGCTTGTTTTTTTATATCTGAATCAATTCTGATCTGCGTAGGTGTTGTTGCCATAATATTCTCCATTCCACAGGCGTATCGCACCGGAGGAATCGCAAGGCAAACTTTAAAGCTACCTTTGCGATCGTGGCTATTTGTAACGCCTGCAGCACAAATAGCCACGCGAACGATCTACTATCCAACAGATTGTTCACGCTTATTACCTTCTCGCAACTCAATTGTAGTTGTTTCAGTTTACATTGTCAATCGATTGTGCAATTATCAAATGGAGCGGTTTTTGCCTTGCTGAATTGTAAAGCGAGGTGCCAGTTTGTAAGACGAGATGCTTGTCATTATGGCCTCAGGCCAGAACGAGAGGGGTTGCATCTCGTTTTACAGTCGATGGTAACTTCCTCTCCTTGCAAAAGCGCATACTCGCATCCCTGAATCCGTAACACGCCGCCGGAAGCTGTGGACAATACTGACACTTTCTCTCTATCCATCTTTACCCTCACTTCACCTTTTGGCAGCGGGACAATACCCTCAAAAGAGGATAGATCTCCCAGCTTTGGCTCTACCACAAAGCTGTCATAGGCGATGCCGGTATTTTGCACACCCAGGCGGTAACGCCCCAGCAGGTAAATGGGACTGCAGCTCCAGGCATGACAGAGAGATTTTTCAAAAGGTCTGCCGTACATAGCATAATGCTCTGTTCCCTTCTGGGCAGGATCATATTGCTCATACAATGTGGTGGCACCCAACGCCAGCATACTGCCATAGTAATTGCGAAGGCTCTCCTCCAGACGAATGTCATCTCCCTCCTCACAAATTACCTGGTTTTCATAAAACTTAAAATAAGGCGTCGTGATAGGCGTCACCGCCGGATCGCATACCACTTTTTCATAGATATTTTTCTTCATCGTCTCGGAAATATTCAGATAAAGGTAAGCCAACAGATTATTTTGTCTGGTGACATTTTTTCTGCCAGACTCAAAGCTATCGATAAAGACACCCCTTTCTTCGTCATAGTACTTTTCCAGTATCCTACAACGCAGCTGTTCTGCCTCCTGCCGCCAATTGATACCTGTCGCTTCCGGCCAGGCCTGCACCAGACGATTATCCGGTCCATGCTCCGGTCTTGGTGCTTTTTCCAATCTGGATGCTTCCTTTTCCTTTCCTTCCTGAACATCTTTCATGACCAGATCTTCCACTTTGCCAAAGCATTCCATAGCCTTTGCCAACAGAATCTGCTCTCCCAGCACTGCCCCTTCTTTATCTATAGGTGCCCAGTCCAGAAAGACCCAATCATTTCTCGAACCTCTGATAAATCCATCCTCACTTCGCCGTTTCTGACAAAATTCCATGACTGCCTTTGCCTGGGGATAAATCTGGAAAAGGAAATGACGATCTGCATAAGTACGATAATAATCCCACAGACTGATCAGCCAAAAGTAGCTGTAATCAATAATGGTATTGGCGTATTGCACCACAGGCAAAGAAGGTGCCAGAGAGGTGATCGTCCTTTTTTCCGTTTCCTGGTCCATATACAGATAATGATTCACAAAATAGCTTTGATAGGCATCTGCTGACCACACCCATCGATCCCGCTTAATGCCGTCTAAATAAAATTCTCGGGCGTTTAAGTGAAAGGTATACTCCGCCGTCTGATACACTTCGTTGATCACCTTCTCTTCGCAATGAAATTCTCCTCTTTGCATAAGAGAAAGCATCTCCGCCTCGGCCCGGACCTGTATCTTTTCTCCCTTCACAAAAATATACCGAAAGGCATAGGCCGGGTAGTGTAGTGCACCGTTTTCCGGCATATCCAGGAAGCGGGTATATCCCCACTGTGCACTCATGGCCTCTTCTCTGGATTCTCCCAGAATGACCCGTACCGGTGTCTCTCCTGACAGACCGGTTATATGGATTTTGCCAAACATCTCCTTCCCAAAATCATAGAGATATCCCTCTTCGCCGTTGTCGATGATCACTGCCTCCATCGCTGCCGGAAACTTTTCTTCATAGGAAAAAGGAAAAACATCCGGCCTTAAAGTCACCTTTTCTTCATCAAACAACGCTGAAGTCCCTACCGGTGTCCACAGACCTGTGCAATCATCCGCCAGCCAGCTCTCATCTGTTTCCACCACTCCATCGATCCTGATAGCCGGGAAGCTCTCCGTGTTCATGACCCGCACCTGGATCCTGTAATCTCCCGCCGGCAGACAAATGGAATGCTCCCCCCAGAGTTTGCGCTCTCCAAACAGAAATCCTTCTCCTTCTCCAAATAAAGATACAGAAATATCTCCCAGTCCATGGATCAGGATCTCCCCGCCCGTCGTATGGATTTCCTTTGTAAAACGCACTGCGGGTTCCACAGGGTAAATCTTCCACACAGGTGGTTCCGCATATCCATAATTATGACGCCTGCTGTGAAGCAGCATGCTGTGATATTTTTCAAATTCCCCGAATTTCCAAATCCATTTTCCCATTTTAATTCCCTTTCTATAGAACAGCCTCTGTTGCTTCCCTTTCTGTTCGCATAGGATCCTCTGCCATATAGATCTGTTCATCAAAAACCATGGTCTCTTTTTTCCCTGTTGTGAAAGCTTCCCAAATGCAGTTACCGACGGACGGATTGCCTGTGCGCATAAAGGCAGCCAACATCCCGGACATAGTAAGCGATAGATTCTCCAATTCTACAAATGGTACGATACGCATCTGCAGGGGAAGATCAAATGTGTGCCACGCATACCGTCTGTTTAAAAGATACACGTGAGGCACATCAATCCGGTTTAAATACAGATAGACCGGCGCACAGTCCGTCGCAGTCCTCTCATAAGCCTGTTTATAGGCACCGTTGCCGAGACTGGAAGCCTGAGAGATCATTTTCAGAAAAGTGGCATCCGGTGTATCTTTTTTCCTGTTCACGCTTTCGAAAGCTTTCATGAATCCATCCACATTTTTCTCTGTCAACGGAAGACTGAATAAAGGTCCCTTTTCCAAAAGCTTCTCCCGGAAATTTTCCTCATGTATATCAAAGGAAGACTCTGCCACAAAGCAGGCCATCTCATCTTCCGACGCCCCAATGATCATCGGGATATCCTTGCAGCAATCATCTACCTCATATCCTGTAGTAAAGTGATCCGGCATATGAATTCCGTCAGCCACCGGTGCAAAGGACATGAAATCTACCTTTTTTTCACCGTTCATCAGAGACTGGCCGAACATGTCTCCCTCCGGCACGGCCGCCGCCATAAGCTGCGCACTTGGCATTTCCAACAGCTTTTCACAATCATGCTTCTTAACGCCCAGCCTATGCAGAAAGATCTCCGCGTTGGCAGCCGCCTGCTCTCTGGTCAGTATACCTACCGGCATGGAACCAGAAATAGAAACTGCCTTTTGGAAAAGCCCCTTTGCTTCCGGCATATGGATCAGATGATTGATCTTTCCACCCCCACCGGATTCACCATAGATCGTCACATTATCAGGATTTCCTCCAAAGACTTCGATATTTTCTCTTACCCAGGAAAGCGCCAGGATCAGATCCAATTGTCCCACCGTTCCGGAGTCACGGAACCGGTCGTTAAAATCTCCCAGATAGAGATATCCCCAGAAATGCAGTCTGTGGTTGAGACTTACTACCACCACATCCTGCTCCCGGCAAAGACCATCCGCTCCCATGGCAATTGTGCCGGAATTTGTAGCATAGCCTCCTCCATGAATATAAAAAAGTACCGGGCGCTTTTTTTCATCAAGCCCCGGGGTCAGCACATTCAGGTAAAGGCAGTTTTCGCTCTGTGGCTCATGTGCCGTACCGAACCGCTCCGGATGACCGCCGCTGTAATAAAACTGAAGGTTTTGGCTGGCCACCACACTCTCTCCGATCTGTAAGTTGATAGGTGCATTTTGCGTACAGTCCCTGACGCCCTTCCAACTCTTTGCCGGCTTTGCTGTCTGGAATCGTCTGTTTCTGTCTACACGACTTCCGTAGGGGATTCCTCTGAAAAGCGCCACCCCTTCTCGATTTTCCCCCGCCACCTTGCCGTTTTTCGTCTCAGCTATGGGATAATCCTCTGTGATAGTGCCGAATACCGGCTTTCCATATTGCTCACTCATGTTTTTTCCTTTCTTCATCGCTTGTGCAAACCAGGCTTAAAGGAATCTGTATCTTTTTAATCCCGCATCATCTCTGCATAGCATTAACACTGCCTTCGTACTGCCAAAAACAGCTGTCATCCTGCCACCGGCAGTCATGACAGCTGCTTTTTATCTCTTATTAAGCCTTATTTTGCAAGCAATGCATGCCAAAGACATCGCATTCGGATGCAATACATTCACAGGTGTTGCATCCACAGACTTTGCATCCGGAGGCGTTGCATCCGAATGTGTTGTATGCCGGAGACATTGCCTCCACAGGTGTTGCATCCGGATAGGTGTTGCATCCGCTAAAGATACAATACCCGCATATCTTTCACACCGTTTCTTATTCCTGAGCAGCTAAAAATGCATCGAACTGTCTTTGCTTCTCTGCCTGAAGTTCCTCATAACCGGCTGCTTTGTAAGCTTCTCTGG
This sequence comes from Bulleidia sp., assembly GCA_963640245.1. Taxonomy (GTDB): domain Bacteria; phylum Bacillota; class Clostridia; order Lachnospirales; family Lachnospiraceae; genus Laedolimicola. The sequence continues at coordinate 5,051 of CAVHYN010000100.1, read as the reverse complement.
CCTGTTCCAATGTAGAATCTACATCTACGGCACCAGAGAGGATCGTGGTGTAATATTTCTGATAAGCATTTGCCACTGCTGTATAGGCATCTGTCATCTGAGAATAATCAAACTGGAAGCCATTGGCCTTGGAGAAGGTACCTGTCTCATTAAATGCAACAGTATCATCATAGAAGGTAGCACCATTGATCTGCTGGGAGATACCGCCATTAGCAGCCCAGGGAAGCAGCCAGGACAGGTTGGATGCACCATAGGGAACATTGGTTGCATCCTTTCCGTCAGGATAGCTCAGGGTGCCGTCGTCATTCATTATATAGTCTCTTCCCTCTATGCCATTATAGAAGATCTTACCCACTTCCTCATCGGTATAAAGGATCTCCATAGCCTTCCATGCTGCATCCTTGTCCTTGGAATTGCCGTTGATCATATACATATTCTGTGCTACAGCGCCGGAGTCTGTCCAGTGTTCCACCACTACAGTGTGGATCATGCCCTGTTTGTTGTTCACGCCCCAGCAATCAAAATAGCAGGCAGCCTGGCCATTGCTCACCACTGCTTCTGCAGACTGGGTATTGCTTAAGATATCCGCAGTGACATACCCTGCCTCATACCACTTTCTGCACCATTTTGCACAGTTGATAAAGTCCTCATTATCCCAAAGACACTCAAATGTGGTAGAGTCTGCGCCATAGTTAGGCAATACACCGCCATATTCATAAGCACCACCCTGATCCCAACTAAAGCCGTTTACACCGATGATCTGTGTGCCGTTAGGGGCAATTGCTTTCATCTCCGGATGCTTTTCCGCTACCCAGGCAAAGAAAGCATCGCATTCCTCCAGCGTCCATCTGTCATCATTCTTTGCGCCATACTCAGCCGCGATATCCTCATCAATAGAAAGTCCGTAATAATGACCGTAGTCCACCACCTTAGGCAGACCATATAAACGACCGTTAAAGCTGCACCCGGTTTTCAGATTTTCCGAAAAAAGGTTTTTCATCTTTTCATTGTCCGTATTTGCCAGATAATCTGTCAGGTCCGTGATCTGTCCGTTGTTGATGTAGGACAAAAGTCCAAACCCCTGGAAAATATCGATCTCATCGCTGGTAAGTGCCAGATTTGTCTGCTGCTGCAGATTGCCGTACTGCACCCACTGTATATTAAAGTGCATGCCATACTTAGACTCAATGATCTCATTAATGGCATCTTCCACTTCCTTGGTACCGGTCATACTGTAAATATCCCCCATCATGATATTTACTTCTTTGAGATCACCACTCTGTGCAGCAGTATCCGAAGCAGTAGTCTCCCCGCCACCGGAACTGCTCCCCCCTCCGCATCCAGCCAGAGTGGTTGCCGCAACTGCTGTCATCAAAAGCGCTGTCAGTTTTTTCCATCTCTTTTTCATGCTTTCCTCCTTTTGCCGCAACTTGCCTGCGGCACATGAGGAGAATTTCGCGTAGCCAAATTCTCCGATGTGCTCTACATTGATAATGTTTACTGCATCAATGCTGTTTGAAAGAAATGCTATCATGCATTTCTTTCACTCTCTGCCACAAGGTATCTGCGACTGCATACTTTCCGTCACCGATCTTGTAACGGATTTCTTTGTTATCTCTACTTTATCCTCTTTCCTCTCCCCATGATAGGCGAAAGCGGCAGCACTATTATCATTTTTATGACATAAAAAAACAGGCAGAAAAAAATAACAACTTTCTGACCTGTCTTTTTTTAATTTATGACTTTTCTGCTGCGCTTTAGTGACATCAGCCCTATATAAGAGCAAACTTATAGTTTATATTTCACTCTCAGTGTTGTTCCCGATATTCCTTAGGCGTAATTCCGGTATACTTCTTAAAAGAGCTTGTAAAATGAGAAAAATTGTCGTATCCCAGCTTCATGCCGATAACTCCCACGGAAAGCTGTGTGTTTTTTAAAAGCTTCTTAGCTCTCTCCATTTTTTCCTTCAGCAGATATTCCTTAAAGGTAAGTCCTGTATGCTCCCTGAACATTCTGGAAAAATAATCCTGATTCATATGCACATACTCGGCCACCTCTGTTCTAACCGGGTTTTCTTCCAAATGCTCCTGTATGTAAGCCATAGCCTGACCGATACAGTTGGCATTGCCGTCACTGTGTGTATATTCCTGCAGATCCACTTGATAAATACCGCATTGGTTCATTCTTTTCTCTTCAGAATAATACATCAGTGCATCCGTTTCTTCGTTTATACTGTCTTTTACAGGACTCCCCTTATAAAAAGCACTGAAATCGGTTCCCGTATGTTCCTTTAAGAAATTTCTGAAAACGGACAGATTCTCACGGATCTCTTCTTCTCTGTTTCTTTCCGTCTCAAACAGAAGCAAGATCCAGTAACTTCCGGTCCGGACATTGGACACCAGCACAGTGCAGGAATCCTGTGCAAACAATTCTGTCAGTACATTTCGAAAAATAAAACGGATCTTGGTATCCTCCCATTTCTTTCCCCAAGTGATACTCTGGCGAAAACGCAGTAGTCCCAGGTAGCATTGCGCTTCCCCCGGTCGGTATCCCTGCCCCGTCAGGATCTTCTTCCAGTATTCCTCCGCATCCTTCGTCTGCCGTTCCTTGCATTTTACGATCATAGAGTCGAAAAGAGCATCCCACATACCGGGATTAAAATCCTGTGCCTTATCTTTTACCTGGCGTCTGACAGAGATTTCCTTACTTACCTGCAGGATCATCTCCTCCACGGCGGAGATTTTAACCGGCTGCAGGATGTAACTGTGGATATGAAGTGAGATAGCTCTCTGGGCGTATTCAAAATTGGCATAGGAAGTCAGCAGTACAATGACCATATCCGGATAATGTTCTCTGGACCAGGCCGCCAGTGACAGCCCATCCTCCTGGGGCATCTCAATATCCGTCACTAGCAGATCCACCGAAAAATTCATCATGATCAGTTTAGCCTCCTTGGCACTGGTCGCCGTATAGATCTGTTTCACCGGCAATCTGTCCCTGTCGATCTGCTGTTTTAAGAAATTCACCACTGCTTTTTGGTCATCCACAAAAAGTACATTCATCTCACTCTGCCCGTTTTCCTTTTTCCACCTTTTACCAATAACGATCGCTGCATTTCCCTGTGCGACATCATATAGTCTGCGGAATGATCAATTCCATGACAGCGCCCCGCTCATTATAAAAAGAATATTCCGCCTTTTCTCCATACAGCACTTGCATACGTCGGATTATGTTCATGAGGCCGATATGCCCGGAATCCCCCAGCCCTGTTCCATTGATCTTTTCCAGAATTTCCGGAGAATATCCCTCTCCATTGTCCCGCATTACAAGGTCCAGATAAAAATCTGTATTTCGACTTATCTCTGCCCCTAAATCATTCTCTTCCTGAAGGTTCTCTGTTTCCCGGACATTTTCTTCCCTCTCCTCCAAATCCCGGGATGCAAACAGAGTTGCCCGGATCTGTATGTACAGTTCCCGCTCCGTTTGATCGCTGCGAACAGCATATTTTACGCTGTTCTCCACAAAGGTAAAAATGCTCATAATCGGCACAAAGCAGCGCTTCGTTTCCTCGCTGCCCGTGAAAGTAAGAACAAACTGCCGTTCCTTCATGGTATTTTGCAGATTGATATAATTATGACAAAATTCCAGTTCCTCCGCCATCGTCACTTTCTGTCTTTTTTCATTCAGAATATAGCGCATGTATTCTGACAGACCGAGGATCAGCTCTCCTGCCTCCTCCTTCTTTCCCTCCGCATTCAATATGCTCAGTGTCTTGAGACCATTCAGGTAAAAATGAGGTTTGACCTGCAATTGCAGATATTGCAGCATTACATTCTGTTTCTTCAGCGCCTCATTCTTGGCTTTTTCCGCCTCATGTTCCCGTTCCTTCAGCAAAAGAGACAGGGTATCCTCCATATTTTGCAGTTCCTCTGCCCGAAAATGCCGCTCTAATCCTGTCTTCTTTTTCTGCCGAAGCAGATTCATATCCTCTGTCAGCAATTGCAGCGGTCTGATCATATCCCTGTGAAAAATACGAAGGAACCAAATACTTCCTCCTATACCAAGGATCTCTATCAAAAATACAACCAGTTGCCCGGCTGTCAGCAAAGAATATCCCTTTCTGGACCTGATCAGAAAAAGCTTTACATTTGTATCTGTGATCTGCGCTCCTGCCACAATATCAGTATTCTCTGTATAGAGCAGCGCATTCTCTGAGCTGCTTTGCCTTATATGGTTTAGGATCTGTACTCTTTCCCCCTCTTCTTCTCCCTGTAGATAAGAAAGACCATCCAAGACAGCCAACGAAGATCCTTCGTTCTCTCCCGCCTCTTCGCTCTCTGACAGATCATCCAGACACCGAACGCCAAAAGCACTTATTCTGTTCTGATAACGAAAGCAGGCCATATACGCCTTTCCTTCACAGGAAAAAGCGATCCACTGATCCCCGGGCAGATTTCCCTTCTCCATGCTGTCCGCATATGAGCCCAGTATCATTCCGATCTCGTGGGTCACCGCCGGATCGATATGTACTGTATTTACCGTATAACGCATATGCTCTTCGTTGGGATAAAAAATATAAAAACCATGGAGATAACTGCTCAGGTTCATATTTTCTTTCATCTGCTTGATCAATTCATAGAGATTCTGGTTATTCTCTCCGTCCCAGTGCTCGCTTTCGCAAAACGCCTTATAATTTTCATCATAAAAATAAATCCGGTCCATCTGTTCGCTGATGCGGTTTAACCTGTATTTCTCCGCAGAAACCATCTCCTTTAGAATAGCGGCTGTTTCCTCTTTGAATGCATTTCTCCGATCTGCCAGCATCATAGTATCCAACACCACCAGTAAAGTAATGATGGCCATATACGAGATCATCATAAAGATTGTGATCGATCTTCCCAGCAGGACTTTTCTTTTCGTTTTCATATCCACCTCGTTATAACGCGATCATCCCTGAAATTCATGACTGCAGAATAACGGGTTACCAAACAGATGCCATTAATCTTCCTCGTACTCATCCTCCCAGTCATCATAGGCTTCGCTCCTTGACC
>CAVHYN010000099.1:0-14669 GCA_963640245.1 Bulleidia sp. | reverse complement strand
TAATGCACCTGCTCTATCAGTGCCCGGGTATCATTCGGATCCAGAAAGGTCAGCCCCGGCCACCAGAGGTTTTCCATCAAAAACCAGAAAGAATAATTCTGCCCATCCAGAAGTTCATTGATAAAGGCCGTCGCTGCATCGATCACTTCCCGATCGGTATGCTTCCTCTGATAAGTAAATCCTTCCTCATCATCCACCTGCACTACATGAAAGACCACATACTCTGCACCAAGCCGCATGGCATAGTCCAGATCCTTCCGGTAATGTCCAAGAAGCTCCTCCCGGTTCCGGTTCAGCCAATCCCCGATACAGCAGCAGTGAATCCCGGTTACCATTCCCTGCGCGATCAATGGACAGTTCTCCGGCGAAAGATAGACATCCGGAGCTTCCGCTGTAGAATAAGGCAGGGGCATAAGCTCCAGTCCGTCGCAGCCATGCTCTCGATAAAAAGATTGTAAATCCTCTGCTGATCGAAATCGAATGATATCGTCATAGGAAGTGGTAAAATTCATCTGATATTTCATGTTCGCTTTCCATGTTACTCCAAGTATTCTACCGTGAAACCGGATTCCCGGCAATAAGCATCTACCTTCGACCCCTGATAGCATCGTATTCGCGCGGCTCTATTGATGATCCACTCGCCGATATATTCCGGATCATGCCGGATTTCCAATAGCTTCAGGCGGCTGCAGCCGTGAAAAACCCATTTTTCAATACGCCGTATATGAGTGGGCAGACGTACCTCCGTGAGCTGCGTACACTTAAAGAATGCCTTTTCATCCAGAATCTCCAGAGATTCCGGCAGCTCCAGACTTTCCAGGCCGCAGAAATAAAAGGCATCCTTTCCAATGCGTTTCAGGCCTTCCGGAAACCGCACCTGTTTCAAAGCCTTACAGCGATAAAAAGCACGGTCATCAATCTCCGTGAGCCTTGGCGGCAGTAAAATTCTCTCCAAGGAAGTACATTCACAGAAGGCATTCTTTTGTATGCGCTCCGTCCTGTTTTCTTTTGTAAACAGCACTTTTTCCAGCCGCCTATCCTCCTTGAACAGATCCTCAGAGATACTCTCCAGACTGTTGGAAATATAAGCTGTCCGAAGAGACGGACAGTCCGCAAAGCAGCCACTGCCGATCCTTAAGATGCTGTGCGGCAATGCCGCCTCTCTAAGCGCTTTGCTGTGCCGAAAGGCATCTGATCCTAACTCTCTCATTCCATTGGGAAGCAATAGCTTCTCCATCTTGATGCTGCTCTTAAAGGCATCCGATCCAATTTTCACATAATGAACCGGAACCTTCACCGTCTCCTCTTTCAGATACCTGGCTGCCGTTTTCTTATTTAGCACCTTCCAAACCGGCTCCTGTTCCTGTTTTCTATTCTCATAACCACTTACCAAAACCCTACCCCTCACTTTCCAAGATGCCAGCTTACGGCTCCAGTATACCATATTTTTTCCGGATGCGCTTGAGCTTTGCCAACATCGCTTCACCAAGCATAGCTAAAAAAAACACTGTAGCACCCCCATGAATCACATTCATCGGGAAACCGCTGGCGTACATGGCCAGAAACGCTGCCTGATTGATTTCACCCATTCCCATAAAGACAGATGCCGTATCCAGCAAAAAGCCGTAGATCACAAGTACCGCCAGTCCCCCGTAGATACAGAGCCACAGGCGGAAATGCTTCCATTTTCCCCTTTTCTTACGGAAAATCAGTCCGCCTAAGAATCCCACGATTCCAAAGGCAAACATCTGCCAGGGCGTCCACGGTCCCTGTCCAAAGAAAAAGTTTGACACAAAACCAGCCAGTGCCCCGGTCAGGAAGCCGGCCTCCGCCCCCAGTCCCACGCCTGCGATGATCACAATCGCTGCCACCGGCTTAAATTGGGGCAGCATAAAGAAGGCCGCACGCCCCGCCACAGCCAAGGCCGCCATTACTGCGATAACTACCACTTCCCTGGCCTGTGGCCGCCTGTTTTCAAAGACCAGAAAAAACGGTAGCATAGACAGGATGATGATGCATAGGGAAATAAAATAATCACTTCGGTCATTCAGAAAAAAGATACCAAATAAGATTACCGCAGGGATAGCCGTCAGAATCAGCACAAAAGCCAGAATCGTCCGCTTTCCGATTCCCCGATCCTCGCTCTCTGTCCGGATTTGGTAAAACTCCGCCGCATATTCCTTTCTGGTATCCAGAAGCCGCTTTAGGAATGGGAGCAAAAGCAATGCCAGCAGAATTTGCATATAGGCGGCTGCCGTCAGCTGCACATGGCTATAGATGGTCAGATTCAGGAAATTATTTACCCGGCCTTCCAGAAGATTCAGAGCACTGTTTGTATCTGTGACCCACCAGAACACAGCTCCGGTCATTCCCGCATTCCATAAAAATGCCGCCCTTCCAAGCATTGTCGCCCGTACCTTTACCCGGAAGGCCAGAAGGATAAAGAATAGTCCCAGCACCACGCTTATCACCATTCCAAACCTCAAATATCCCGCTGCCTGGCTGGCCGCCCGGGTCATGCTCTCTGGAACATCATAAGCCCAGGCAATCCCTGCTGCCGTCTCCTCCAGCTTCCACAGCTTTCCGGCCTGTACATAGGGACTGTACTTCAGATCCGGCACCGAAACCCAATGGAAGCAAAGCATGGAAATCAGCTCTGCTACCATAGCCAGCACCGGGATCATAGCCTGAGTATCCATGCCTTTCGCCTGTTCGCGATCGGCTGCCTCCATCCGTTCTAGCTTTCTTTGCATCGTTCGATCACATCCTTTGCTGTCACGGCGTCCGGATACCATTTACGAGCCATCCGGTTTGCCGCCGTCGTATAGAAACTGTTGCCTGCGAAAAACTGCTTTGCCGGTGCGCTGGTCACCACGCCGCCGTGGAAAAACAGTGCGCAGGTATCTCCATATTCCGCGCAGAATTCGATATCATGGGATACCATCAGAATCGTCCTGCCCTCCTCTGTCAGTCCTCCCAGGATCTCCGCCAGCTTTTTCTTATAGAATCCGTCCAGCCCCTTGGTCGGCTCATCCAGCAGGATAATCTCCGGGTTCAGAAGCAATACCTTGGCAAGCGCTGCACGCTGCTGCTCGCCGCCGGACAAATCATAGGGATGACTGTTCAATAGATGGCCGATCTCGGTCTTCGCGATCACATCGCGAAGTCTGTCACTGTCCTTACTCATTTCCAGCAAATCCTTCTCCACCGTATCCTTTACAAACAAGCACTGGGGATTCTGAGGCAGGATACCAAGCACAGAACCATACAATTCGCTCTCCCGATACTTTCCAAGCTCCTTTCCCTTCAGGTACAGCTTACCCCGGTAGGGCTTTCGGATACGTCCGAGGATACTTAAGGTGGTACTCTTTCCGGTTCCATTTCCGCCAAGCAGGCAATAAAGCTCCCCTTTTCGAACAGTCAGATTCAGATCCCTTACCACGTCCGGCAGATCCTTTTCATACCGGAACCATACCTCTCTGGCCTCGATGACCATCTCCGAGGCAGCCTGACAGGACTTTTCAGGCTGTTCTGCGTATTCTGCTCTCTCCTCGGCATCCTCGGCACACCCCCGACTCTTCCTCCAATTTTCCAGCCACTCCCGGCCTTCCCGAACCGTCACCGGGCTGTCACCATCCCCGGAAAGTTCCTCAAAGATCCGCATAGGAACCGGCATCGCCTGGAACATATCATTATCCCGGATCCGGGCAGGCAGCTTTTCAGGTTTCTCCAGCGCCAGCACCCGGCCATCCTCCATGACCAGCACCCGATCCGCATAGGCCAGCACCTCCTCCAGCCGATGCTCGATCAGCAGAATCGTCGTGCCAAGCTCTGCATTAATCTTCCGCAGGGTCGCGAGAAAATCTCCTGCCGCCAGCGGATCGAGCTGGGAGGTTGGCTCGTCTAGCACCAGCAGATCCGGCTGCATCGTCATCACCGCCGCCAGGTTCAAAAGCTGTTTCTGACCGCCTGACAGCTCCTCCACTTTCTTTTCAAACCAGGTCTGAATCCCGAAAAAACTGGCCATCTCCGCCACCCGAAGCCGGATGGTGCCGGTCTCATAGCCCAGATTCTCAAGGCCGAAGGCCAGCTCATGCCAGACCTTATCCGTCACCAGCTGATTATCCGGACTTTGGAGCACATAGCCGATGCGCGCCCCTTGCTCCCGCACCGAGACCGTATCCAGCTCCCGATCCTCAAATAGAATCTGTCCTTCCCTCTTTCCGTAAGGCGACATAGCTGTCTTAAAATGCCGCAGTAAGGTGGACTTTCCGCAGCCCGATTTTCCACAGACTACCAGAAACTCTCCCTGCTCCACAGAAAAGCTCAGATCCGTAAGGGCAGGCGTCTCCTGACCCGGATAGGTAAATGTCAGATTTTTGATCGCAAAGAGCGCCATTTGATGTCCTCCCATATATTTAAAATCAGGGGCAGCATACAGAGGATCCCGTATAGGATATACAGGATGACTGCCCCCGCTGTTGTCTCATTCATGATAAAAACCGGAAAATACAGGATTTTCAGCCTTCGAAGATGCATACATACAAGAAGCACGCCCGTCACTCCGAGAAGAAAGGTAAGCAATGCCCCGTCCCTTCGGTCGAACCGATAAATGCTGAAATTTGTCCGTCCCCGCAGGCCATAGGCTCTGGACTTCATGGAATCCGCTGTCTCCACACTGTTTTCCAATGCCCATGTCGTCGTAATGGAAAGAATTTTCATGCCATGAGCCGCCCGTTCATGGATTTTGCCATTCCCCACATTTCTGCCGATGCATTGCTGCGCCTGCGCTACTTTCTTAATCTGGGCTGTAAACCGCGGCACGAACCGCAGAGTCATAGACAGCAGCAAGGAAAAAGCTGGAATTACCTTTCCAAAAAGATACATAAATTTATCCGAGGTCATCACCTCATGAAATACCGAAAACCACGATAGCACACCGGCCAGCATAAGTCCTGAAGCCAGCCCGTAGAGGATGGATTCCAGCGTCACAGGATTCCCATTTTTCATATAAAAGAGCATCGTCGCCCCCGCATGACTGAACAGAGGATTCATCACCATCGTAAGAATGCATAGCGGCAGCATGCCAAACAGCAATACTTTCACGGTTTTTCGTCCCTTCAGATAGATGCCATAGCTCACAGAACCGACCAACGACAGCACCAGAAATACCGGATGCATATAAAACATGGAAATTCCTATAGTAATGGAAAAATATGTAAAATTTATCAGTGGATGATACCCGGAAAACGTGTCCATTTTCTTCTCCTGCTATAGACAGCTTTAGGCGTCCCTGAAAATAGGACGCCTAGAACCTCTTTCATTTACTTTTTATGACATATCCTGACCCAGGTCTCTTCCCAGATCACAGGTATAATGCCATTCAATCACATCACCGGACTGTACCTGATACCGGCTGCATCCATAATTCGGATACCAGCCGTTCACGCAGTACATCCAGCCGGACCATCGGCCACAGTCCTTCTCGTACAGGTTATTGATACCCTGCACATAGGCACTGTTGTACATGGCCGTATACTGGGATTCCATATGAATCCGGTTATTTTGCATTTCTCTCTGCAGGATATCGTAGACGGATTCTCCTGCGGAAAAGGTCACTGTCTTCGGACCATAAATTACTCCGTCTGACGGTACCCAGTCTGCCTTTCCCTCCGTCAGATCATCCATGTTGTTCAGGATATTAGAGCACTCCACATAGAGAGTACAGGTGAGCTGCTGACTGCTGTCCACCACCTGATCCTGGGGCTCTACCGGGGTCGGCTTTCCTTCCGGAACCGGATCGGTATAGTAGTTGTCCGCATTGGCTGCCTCTGTAGATGAGTCGCTGCCTGTCGTACTTCCATCGCCTCCTGTCGTTCCGGTGGTGCTTGTGCTGCCTGAGGTGGTCTTTGTCGAGGAAGAACCCGTCTTATACTTGCTCAGATCCTCCTCTTCCTGATCCCCGTAATGCTCCTCCACATAGTCCCCGTCGATATATTCCGGTTCCTCTGCATCTGCATCTTCAACTGCTTCTTCTGTGGCCTCCGACTTTTCTGTCGTATCCGCTGCAGCCGTCTCCGTCGAAGCTTGTTCCTGTTTCACTGCGCTGGTCTGACACCCGCCAAGAAGCAGGGTCAGAACCAGCAGAAGGCAGAGTCCTAAGCGTTTCGTTTTCTGTCTCATTCCTCTCCATCCTTCCTGTTATCTGTCTCGTTAACACCGTTCGCCTCATCGGCAGCTTCCCTTGCCTCCAGACGTTTGTTGTGAATGATCCATACCACTGTAGTAGCGCACATCAGTGCAATCAGGCTGATCAGCACCCAGCGGACAGCCTCTGTCTTTTGCTGTGTTTCCTCTCCACTGCCAAGCACTACGGTTTCCTCCGATTCATCCCAGGGTACAGCTTCGGCCGCCTCAGACTCATTTGCAATCTCGGCCTGCTCTGCATCTGTGCTGTCATTTAAGGAACCTGCCAGAGCCCGTTTTGCAAGGAAATAATGACCACTCTCCTGAAGCGTAAATTCCATGACTCCGTCTTCTACGCTTACCTTCTTGACATATTCTGCCTTTCGATTCATCGCATCATACTGAAACAAAAGCAAGTCATCATCTTCTAGCTCTGTATTCAAGGTTAGAAGCAGCTTACCCGGAAATGTGCCGGTGCCCTCCATGCAGAGGATCAGCGGACTCACTGCCAGTTCCTTGATATCATCCTCATACTTGCAATCGGTCTGAATATTGTATTTCCAGTCCTTGGTCACCTTTACATCCTCACCATTGATGGTAAAGGTATAGGAAACCGTATCGGAAATATCTCCCTTTGCCTGCAAATTTACATTTTTTCCCTGAATCCCTTTTAGCTCGGATGAGGACACCATACCGTTCTCCGATGCATTCCGGGTTCCCAGTACTGCAGTGCTGCTCTTGCTTCCGGTACTCTTTATGGAACTAAGCGTAGTCTTGCCATTATTAATCAGGCTCTTCACATTCTGTGTCGATAGAATAGAACTAACCGCCGTAGTTTTTCCGCTGGTCGTCGTTCCCTCCAGCTGCAAATCCTTCGTAGACAGCCAGTAGCGGCCACCGATGGTCACAGTCATATTAAGCTTTCCGGATGATACCGTCGCTGTCTTTGCACTCTGTATCTTCAGCTTATCCGGATTCATCCAGTAGGTCTTCCAGCTTCCGCTCTTGACACTGGTCTCCGCACTTAAGGTTACAGAGCCATTCATGCTTCCGCTCTGATAAAACTCAATCTGTGCCGCTGTTCCGCTAGCTGTGCCGCTTCCGGTGGTAATCTTCACACCTGCCTGCACATCCTTAGCTGAGGTCACCGTCTTGCCGTCCCAGGTCAAGGTATAGGCATCCCCGTCCGGCGTCAGGCCATAGTATACAAAGGTCTCTTTCGTGGACATCAGGCTCTCAAATACCTTCTTCGGTACGATGCCGTCCTCCAGTGAATCAATGATAGCCGCCGCATCCTGCAGACTCTGTCCATTCGCTAAGAGCTTCTGCTCGTCCAGGCGAAGTGCCGCATAGCGGCTCATCAGCTTCTTTATCGTAGTTGCATTAGACTGGCTGACCCGCAGGGGATCTACCTGGTTCCAGATATCCTTGTCCAAGTTGTCCACCAGCTTCTGTCTGGCCGCGATATCTGTCAGATATCCGTTCAGCTTTGTTTCAATCGCTGCCTTACCGTCCCAGTCTCCCAGTTTGCCAAGCTCCAGCAGATACTGGTTTACCAGATCCTTATCGCCGATCTTCACTGGAGTGGCAATGGCATTTACATTCTTTTCCAATGCACTGCGCTTCGCAGCCAGCTCCTTTTCTGCCGCTGCTTCCAGCTCGGTCAGTCGCTTTTCCAGCTCGGTAAGCCGGGTCGCGTTGGTAACCTGCGCTTTTTCCGCGTCTCTCAGCTTCTCATAGGCTTCCTTTACGGAAAGTACTATCGCTTTGTCGTCTAGAGTCAATACATCCACATCCGGCAGTGCGTCGATCCGATCCATGACCGCTTTCGTCTCCGCATCCGCGCTGGTATGTATGGTCAGCGTCCAGTTCTCGGTGCTGCCGTCCTGCTTTGTCACCGCGATATTCATCACAGTTCCATCCGCTACCGGGATTGCACCGTTCACCGGCGTGTAGCCATCTGCACCACGGATACCGGTTTTCCAGTTTTTCCCATCTCCATCTTTTACGGTCACGACTGCTGCATCATAGTTGCCTACAGGCAGATTTGTGAAGGTCAGCGTCTGTACTTCTGCTCCCACATAGAGGTCAGCTGAGGAACCTGCTGCAGTAGTAAAGACACTGCCGTTGTCAGCCTCGGCCACGTACTGAGTGGTGTTGGCTGTGGCGCGGAAATCAAAAAGGGCAATACCCTCTTTATAATAGAGGTAAGCAGCTATCGAATACATTGCCTGATCTGTCGCCATATTGTTCGGATGGTTCTGCTTCTCGTCATCATAATACGCGTGCAGGAAACCGCCGGTTCCGGTACTATAATACTTCATCAGTCCGTCCATCAGGCTCTTGCCACTGACCGCGTTCGTTACGGTAGTCGGGTCAATGCCCATAGCTGTAAATGCCACAATTGCCTGTGCTACTGATTCACAGTTGTAAGTACCGCCGTAGCTGTAATCGCCATCCTTGGAAATCTTATTCCGAAGCACATCCAGTCCCCGGTTGGCTGCCTCCCGCACCTTCGCGTTTTCCGCGCAGTGGGGCGCCAGCGCATAAATCACCATGGATGTAATATCCAAATCCAGTGACGGATTCTCGTTATCCAGTGACCAGCCTCCACCGGAAAGCTCGTTATCCAGCATATACTGAATCAGAGCTTCTCTTGTGTACTTCGCGTTTTCCGGTACCTCATAGCCTTTGCTATCCAGTGCCAGAAGCGCCCATGCCACTCCATTCGTACCCTGAGCCCAGGGTGCGCCCGCCCGACAGTTATAGGTACCGTCCGCAATCAGATCATGTCCTCCCACATCGGTGGGATCTCCGCCTGCTGCCAGCACAGCCATAGTCAGCCGGTGCCATTCCGTGGGGGTATTCGTACTCAGACCTGTAGACGGATTCTTGTCGTACATCTCCTTCACATAGGTATTCGCCCTGTTCAGAAATGCTGTATAATCTTCTTTTACTCCCAGACGCCCCAGCCATACCACAGTCCAGTCCGCAGCAGTACTGCTTACATTTTTTAAAAATTCCTCATTCAGAACCTTATCATTGGTTCCACGTTTCCAGCCTACAGTCTGGGATAACACGGTGTCCAGATCATAGGTCACTACGGAACGCAGCTTCCCGTTTTCATCTGTGTCCAGATCTGACAGGCCGTACAGCATCAGCTCTTCGTCTTCGTTCCAGAAGTCCTCGGACTCCTGAGACACTTCCTGCTTTGTTTCCTCTTGTTTTGTCTCTTCTTGCTTTCCTTCTTCGTTCGCTGCGCCCTGCTCTTCCCCGGTGCCGATAATCACCAGTTTCTCCGGCGGCAGTTCCTCTTCGGAATCGCTACCTGTAATCACAGGCTCCACATCTGCCGGACTGCTCTGCTCCGCCTTCGCTTCAGACGCTTCCTGTAGCTGTACTGTATCAGCTGAGGCAGCCTCTGCCCGGATAGATACCGGGCAAAGGCCAAGAACCATAGTTGCAGCCAGAAAAAGACTTAAGATTTTATTTTTCATTTACTTCTCTTCCTCCGTCTGTACTCCTGTGTTCTTTCTTTTCTTCTTATAATAGAGAACCACACCTGCAAGTATTCCTGACGCTGTAATCAGTCCTGCTACCGGCAGAAGAATATCAGTATCATCTCCTGTCTTTGCACTGGTCACATTGCCTGTCACTCCCTCTGCGGAGGTTCCTGTTTCGTTTGTAGTTCCGTTCAGATTACCATTGGTAACGGTAGTCGTGGTGGCAGTTGTGGTTGTGGAAGCATTGTTCGTCACTCCGCTTCCAGTCACCGTAGATGCGGTAACCACTACACCGAAGGGGCTTAAGGAGTCTGCAGTGACACTCAAGATTCCGTCACTTACCGTTCCACTTAGCTTTTCAATCGTTCCATCGACATCATGGAGTACGGTCAGCTTCTTACCATTGTATTTCTCGCCTACCTGGAAGTTTATTGTAATTTGCTCATTCCAGTCTATCTCCACGCCGTCCTGATACATCTTTACATCATAAAGACGAATCAATGCTTCCTTGGTACTAATCTTGTTCTGCATCCGTTTTACACTGTCATCTGTTGCCTTCAAAGCTACAAGACGCAGCTCATAACCAGATAACTTGCCGGTCACGGAAATCGGATAATTCTGATAAGTCAGCGTTACCGTCTTGTCGTTCGGTTCCGCATCAGGCGTCGGTGTCGGCGTAGGATCTGTATCAGGGCTTGGTGTCGGTGTCAATGCTTCTAGTCTCGTAATTTCAGCCTCACGGTCTGCCAGAGCCTGCAGCGTATCCGCAGATACATATTCCTTCTGTGCATCGCTCAATCCGTCGTAGGCATTTCTCGCTGCCTGTACTGCCGTCTTATCCGCCAGCTTCAGTTCCTTCACCGCCGGAAGACTGTTGATCTGGTCAGTTACCTTCTTTGCTGCCTCCACATCCTTCTGCAGCCAACTCATCTGATTCTCTGCTACCAGTAGATTGCTCAGGGCTCCATTCTCTGTCAGCAGACGCTTCTGGTCATTGTTCAGGGCATTGTAAGCGTCTCTTGCCGCTTTGACCTGATCTGCGTGCGCAGGTGTCAGCTCATCCACAGCCGGGAGCGCGTCAATCAAATCTACGACCTGATTTACTTCATCCTGTAATATGCTCAGACGGTTCTCCGCTGCTGTCAGCTTCGCAAGCGCATCCGGCGATACCTGATCTTTCAGGGTATCCAGTGCCTCATAAGCTGTGCGGGCTGCCGCGATATCAGTCTTGTCCGCGAAGAGTACCTCATCCTCACTGGGAAGGCTATTCAGCAATTCATTTACTTTGTCTACAGCTTCTTTTTCCGCTGCTTCCTGTTTTAACAGATTCAACTGGTCAATCGCGTCACTCAGCTTCTTTACCAGAGCTTCATCTACCATGCCCTGCTGTTCCCCTGTCAAAATCATATAGTGGTCATACGCTGCTGAAAGTGCCGCTTCGTGCTCTAATGTCACCTCTGCTGCCTCCGGCAGTGCAGTCAGCTCTTCTACTACCAGCCGGACTGCCTCGTCGCCCAGAAGCTCCGCCATAACGCCTTCTGCCGCATACAGCTTCTCATAGGTAGCTCCATCTGCATCCGCGTCCACAAGGGCTTTCTGATCCGGCGTCAATTCGCGGTATGCCTTTCCGGCATTTGCCACGGCTTCCTGATTCTCCAGTGTCAGATCTTTTGCATCCGGAAGCGCATTGATGATAGTAATTACTGCATCTGCTGCTTCCTTATCTGCCTGCGCTTTCTTCAATGCGGCCAGAAGCTCTTCTGCCTCCTGCAGAACTGCGTAATTCTCCACGTAGCTCTTCTCCTCACGGGTCAAAGCATCGTAAGCCTCACGAGCCACGGTAATCTTTTCTTCGCACTCCTCTGTCAGAAAAATTTCTTCACCAATGGCTGCAATCTTTCTATCGACTTCTGCCGCTTTCTCTCTGGCTCCTGGAGTCTCGTCCAGAGCCTCCAACCACTTATTCCAGGTGGAAGCATTACCTGTGGTTCCGTAGCTTCCATCGTCATTCTTCATATCAGACTGCTCGATTTTGTAGTCATCAATGTAATGCCATACAATTTCATCACCGGTACTTACATACCAGTCGTTCAGACCAAGGCTCGGGTGAACGCCATTGACGGTATACATCCAGCCAGAGTTTTGGCCGTTGTCTTTCTCTCGCAGTTCATATCCGCCACATACTTCAGGCGCTGCAATGCTACTAATATAATTTTTTTCCAAACCGACATAAGAAAGGCCTGCTTTTTCAAGGGCCGCCTTAAATACATCACCAACTGTTACCTCATCCCCTTCAAAGGTATAGGTGTCTGTAGCAAGCCATGTGGTATATGCATGCGCTGTTTCACTGTTCTCGTCCTCCCCGTGCTTGGTATCTCCAATCAGGCGGAAGGTTACCGTCGTGGTGTTCGGATCTGCGGAAGGATCTTCTACCTTCTTAATGGTAATAGTACTCATAACCGCTGTCAGCAGGTTCTGTCCCTCGTCATTCTCCAATGTGGCTGTCAGGTAATGGGTGCCCAATGTCATGCTGTTTGTATCAATTACAAACTGTCCCCTTTCGTTTGTGGTTCCCAGACACTTGTTGCCATCATAGATCTTTGCTCCGGATACTACACTGTAGCTCGCGTTTTCTACTGACAGGTTCTTGCCCAGAAGCATCAGGGTAACCTCGGTACCGCGTTCCACTTCCTTCTGCTCCGGTGTCAGCCATGCGTAGGTCATACCGGTCAGATCTGAATTATAGAAAAATTCGATCTTGTCGCCATCATTGACCAGTGTATTGGCCGGGTCCTTGCATACTGCTCCATTGATTTCGCAAATCCATCCAGCATTTGCTCCGGTGGCTCCGATAACTGAATCATCAAGCAGTGTCAGCTTACCCTTGGAACACTGGAAGGATATTCCTGTCTCCTCGCAGGCATCCAGTAATGCATGGAGAGCGGTATAACCGCCGTAGTTGTACTTTACGTACCGATATGCCTTTAAGTCCTTAATCTCCTCCGGGATCTCCACGTCGGCGGTAGGTCGTAAGACTGTATTCTGTCCTGCGATTCTGACGCTGACTGCTCCGCTTTGCTCCGGTACTGCTTCCAATTCATCAACCTTAATATTTTGAATCGGATTTTCATCATTTACCTCAAACTTATCAATCTTTGTGATAAATCCAATCTTTGAGGCATAATATGTATATGTTCCGTTATTTAAAGTATAGGTACCGTCTTCGTTCGCTTTTTGAACTTTCTCTTTTTCATCCAGTACCATTACATTTGCACCCTCTGGAATTGAAAAACTTACCTTCTTGGCTGCTGATCTTCTTACTATATTGATTTTATAACAATAATTCAGCGTTAGATTCGTCGCTTTCGATGTCTGTGTTACATAAAACACATTATCGCCAACTGATAAATCTAATTCTGTTCCATACGGATATTCTTTCTCTGTTCCATCTTCCGCTTTAGATTTAATCGAAATTTGTCTCGTCGTAAGTTCATTTGTCGTAAGCTCATTACCTTGCATCTTATACAATGATAACTTTACTTTTTCTGTTTCAAATGGCACAGACGTTGAAAACTCATCTTCTCCTACTAAGAAACCATATCCCAAACTTTCAACTGGTATACTTTCGCCAGAAAGCGTTTCTGCAAAATTCTCGCTATTATCACACTTCAGAATTCCGTCATATTTTTCAAACGTTGTTCCGGCCGTTGCATTGATTATTTTTATATCTCCGATGAGAGGCGAATTATTATTTCTTGTTGCAAATTGAGAAGATCCATAGGCATGCCAACTATACACTTGAGGATATCCTGTTTCCGGAATGACCAGTACTTCCGTCATCGCTGCTTCTTGCGACATTTTAGCCGTTCCCAAGCTGGTTGCACTATTGCTTTTTATTTCCTGAAATACTGGTTTTTCCTCTCCCAATTTCCAAGTTCTTACATAGAGTTTTGCGTTTGAATCTTTAGGCACAGCCGTAACATTTATGGACACATCTCTTGACTCACTATTTCCAGTTAAAAAGTTTCTGTATAAGTTTCTATTATTATTTGTACCTCCAAAATTTAAACTTGTTAATTCTCCTGCTATTCGGTTATTATCTTCTTCTAAATCTCCTGAATCCTCCACTTCAAATGAAAAATCTGGAAGCACACATCTATCCGCGCTCTTTATAACGCTGAGCTGACCATTATATGCAGCCTCAAGTTTGCCGCACCTTGTCATCTGTCGATATGCTTTTCCAAGCTCTTCTGGCTCTGCTGTATAAGCTGCTGCCTGAATCACGCCATCTGTAAATGAGTATCCACCCGCTTCTCCCAAGTAAAGTGTTTGATCCGATGTTTTTGAAATTGCCCACTGCTTTGTATCCAAAAAGAACACTTCACTCTGATTCAATTTCCATGTCGGCTTATCATAAGTTGGATTATAGATTGCTCCTAATTTGTATACTACAGAACTCAATCCATCAAAATGTACTTTTGCCGTGTCACCAGACAATAATTTCTGTCCTGCACGCGTTTCATTTGTAATCGTGACTTCTACCGGTTTTGCAGTGATAACCCGATATACTTTTCCATGCTCTGAACTTATCTCTACAATATTTCGTCCTTGTTTTAGACGAATATTGAATTTTCCGTTCTCATCTGCCTGATAAGTTGTCCAGTACTGACTATCCTGTTGCCAATCCGTTTCATCCTGTATATTCAGTACTCCATTTTCTATCTGATAGGGGTCGTGTACTCTTACTGAAATATTGTCTCCGGCATATTCCGACGTAGGTGTAAAACTATATTCAGCATAATCTTTCCCGGTAACTTTCGTACCGTCAGCATTTGTCTGCGTTTTCAGATAATAAATCGTATCTAAATCCTCTAATTCGATACCATCCTTGATTCCGCTTTCTTTTGCTCCAACTTCGACAATTTGAATTCCTGTATTTTCTGGCCACATTGCACTGTAACACATATCTCCGTAAGCATC
>CAVHYN010000098.1:13802-14873 GCA_963640245.1 Bulleidia sp. | reverse complement strand
CAGGTCTGCCTGAATCGGTTTGATGTTGCAGCCGAACTCGCCTGCGCGCTCGATGGTCTCCTGTACGCCCTCTACGAACATATCCCAGGCTGCTACCTTCAGTCCGTGCTGCGCTGCCAGAATCGCGGTAGCGGCTCCGATTCCGCTCGCTGCTCCTGTTACGATGATGCCGGTGCCCGGTTTGTCGGTCCATCCTTCGAAAATGATTTCCGGTTCTCTGTAATTACTTGCCATAGTTTTTTATTCCTCCTCAAACTTGTATTGTTTGCTTTGTTGAGTATATTATAGGATATTGTATTTATTTTTATACAATTTACCGTTATTCGCACGTTTTCAACAAAAAGGCCATGGTCGAAACGTCTATTCGCTCGACCATGGCCTTTTTTGCATTCATTTGCGCACAAATGTGCATTTTTTGATTTAGTTGCTAATTTTTTAACGAAATGGGGGAATATTATTCTATTGTAATCTCAAAATCTTCGTAAATTCCGACCTTTACAGGCTCACCGAATTTATATATTACCGGGAACCCTTCTTCCTCGCACTTATAAACTACGGTTGCTTCCCGCATCGGATCCACAATCCAGTATTCCCGAACTCCATGATTCATGTACAAATTTGCTTTTTGCAGGTAATCTCTCTTTTTGCTGGACGGCGATACAATCTCTATCGCCCAGTCCGGAGCACCGTGACAGCCTTTTTCATCCAGCTTGTTCGGATCGCATACTACCACAATATCCGGTTCCACATAATCTTCTTCGGTGTCTTCATTTTTCAAGAATACACCAAAGGGAGCTGCATATACCTCACATGTTCCCTTCTTACTTCTGATGTAGATACTTATCTCCGTCAAGAGATAAGCAGAAAGCCACTGATGTCTTCTTCCAGGCGGTGCCATCATATACATCTGTCCATCTATCAGTTCCGCCCGTTCTCCTTCCGGCAGTTCTTCGATGTCCTTTATCGTATAGTAATCTTTTTTTAAAAGCGGCATAATCATACCTCCTTCTTCTCTCCTTTCTTCATTATATTTAATTATTTTGCCAAAGTAAAGGCTCTCTATCGTCAATT
>CAVHYN010000098.1:10899-13579 GCA_963640245.1 Bulleidia sp. | reverse complement strand
AAAATGGATTTGTTAAAAGATCATGTTCAGAAAATTTACTTTCGGTATCTGGCAGCTGCCTTCGGCAGCGCCCTAATCACATCCATCTACTCTGTGGTGGATATGGCCATGGTAGGGCAATATCACGGTCCGGACGGCACGGCGGCTTTAGCCGTGGTTGCGCCGGTCTGGAATGTAATCTACAGCCTTGGCCTGCTGACCGGCATCGGTGGTTCTGTCCTCTTCTCTATGCGCCGCGGGCAGCATAACAATGAAAATGGTTCTGAAAACGAATACTTCACCGTTTCCGTGCTGTATTCCGTCGTTCTTGCTCTGTTTGCCTGGGCAGGTATCCTGCTTTTTGAAGAGCCGATTCTGTCCTTCTTCGGTGCGGACAGCAGCCTGCTGCCCATGGCAGTCACCTACTTAAAGCCGATCCGGTTCGTCATCCCGGCCTTCCTGCTGAACCAGATGCTGGCTGCCTTTCTTCGAAATGACAACAATCCGGGACTGGCCACCGCAGGCGTGCTGGCAGGCGGCGTCTTCAACATGATCGGTGACTACCTATTCGTCTTTACCTTTGATATGGGGATCTTCGGTGCTGGTCTGGCCACCGCTATCGGCTCTGTTCTCTCCCTGGTGGTGATGCTGACTCATTTCCTGTCCAAAGAAAATACGCTGAGGCTGGTAAATTCTGGAAGTGTATTAAAAAAAGTCCGTGAGATCACAGTCACCGGCTTTTCTACCTTCTTTATCGATGTAGCCATGGGGATCCTGACCATCCTGTTCAACCGTCAAATCATGCGCTACCTAGGCTCCGATGCTCTGGCCGTCTACGGTCCCATCATCAATATCAGCACCTTCGTTCAGTGCTGTGCCTACAGTGTGGGGCAGGCTGCACAGCCCATCATCTCTACCAACTACGGAGCCGGAAAAGGCAGCCGCATCCGGGAAACTTTGCGCTGCTCCCTCTATGCTACTGCCTTTTTCAGTATCTTTTGGACGGCACTTAGCCTTGCCTGCCCGAACCTGTATATCCGTATCTTCATGACACCGACCGCACGGATCCTGGAAATTGCACCCCGCATTATCAGAAGCTACGCGATTTCCTTTCTCCTGCTGCCCCTGAATATCTACTCCACCTACTATTTCCAAGCTCTGCTGAAGCCGAAGGCTGCCTTTCTCGTATCCGTAGCCAGAGGGCTCGTCATCAGCGGCCTTCTGATTCTGCTGTTGCCCATGGTCTGTGGCGCGGATTCCATCTGGTTTGCGATGCCGGTGACGGAGCTTGTGACTGCGATTTATGCGGTCGCGGCTATGCGGAAATACACACACGCACTACCATAAAAAATGCTTATCTGTTTAAATGCAGTTTTGCATAGCTCTGAATAGTTACGATTATTTAATAAAACGATCGATGGCCGCGGTGAGTTCTTCGATCGCTTCATGATCACCGCTTTCGACAGCATCTACCATGCAATGTTCGATGTGGTCTTTCAGGATCACTTTGGCGGTGTTGTTGATGGCAGCCTTGACAGCGGAGAGCTGTACCAGGACTTCACTGCAGTCGCGGCCGTCTTCTACCATGCGCTTGATGGATTCCATGTGGCCGATCGCCCGGGACAGGCGGTTCAAGACAGCCTTCGTGTTCTGGTGTGTGTGGGCATGTCCATGTCCATGGCTATGAGAATGTCCCTCCTCATGGCTGTGCTCATGCGTATGCTCGTCCGTGTGGGTGTGCTCATAGACGGTTCCGTCCGGCGCTACATGGGTGTGTGTATGGGTATGTTCACTCATTTTTTCGTTCTCTTTCTTTTATTTTCACTAGTATTCATATCCTTCGGATATGACGCTCCGCTTTCGATGCCATCCGGCAGGGTATAATGTCTGGCGACATTATACCATACCCCCTATGAAAACACAATCCGACCCACGGGGATGTTTTTTCCTATTTCCTGTTTTTTACAGGATTCCCGGTGGGTGTTTACTTGTGGTTTTTTATCACCTATGTTATAATATACCTGTTTTATACAACAGCATCATTTTTTTCGAAATAAGGAGTCTTTATTAACTGCATGAATGGCAAGAATACAGAGAAAACGAACCTAAAAATTCAGGCATACAACACGTTGAAAAATAAGATCGTCACCTGTGAATATGCTCCCGGAAGCATGCTGAACGAGGCGCAGCTGGCGACAGAGCTTGGCTTTAGCCGGACGCCGATTCGGGAGGCTATCAGTATTCTCGAGATGGAGGGTTTTCTGTCCATCGTCCCGAAGAAAGGGATTCTGGTGACGGATATTTTGCTGAGCGATATCGTCCAGATTTTCCAGGCTCGCATGGAGATAGAGCCGCTTACATTGAAGCTGGCCGGACCTCATATGTATAAAGAGGAAGTCATGAAATGGATTCGCGTCTTCGAATCGGATGAGCCTTCGGCAGATCAGGGCTATAAGACGGATACGGCCATGCATCTCGATATTATTTCCCATTGTAATAATTCTTATATCATCGATATGATGAATAAGGTTTTTGATAAGAATATGCGCGTGATTGTCTCCAGTACGGAGAATAAGGCTCATATCAAGGAGGCTAGACAGGAGCATCTGGATATCCTGCATTGTATTCTCGATGAGAATTATGAGCAGGGCGCGGCGAAGATGCGGACGCATATCGCGGGCTGCCGGAACGCGGCGCTGGA
>CAVHYN010000098.1:0-10739 GCA_963640245.1 Bulleidia sp. | reverse complement strand
TTTTTCTATTTCCTACTGATGCTTATCTCGATACGCCTGCACCTGATCCCACAATCCATCCAACGCTTCGATCGTCTTGCAATACAACGCGTATTTCTCATCGTAGATGGCTGCAGCATCCGGATTCGGCTGGACTGCCGGCGCGATCCGCCCCATTTTCTCTATGGCTGTCTCTGCGTCCGGATAGGTGCCGGTCGCGATCGTTCCGAGTACCGCGCAGCCGAAGGTTCCGGTCTCCTCTACATCCACGCACTCTACAGGCAGCTTCATCACATCCGCGAACATCTGTGTCCAGACTGCGGAGCGGGCTGCGCCTCCGGCCAGACGGATCGATCTCGGCGGCTCAGTCCGGGTCTTTAAAAGCTTTTCCAGGTGATACCGGTGGGAAAAGGCTACACCCTCGTAGAGACTACGCACCAGGTGCTTGCGGGTATGGAAATTACTCATGCCTACGAAGCTTCCCAGGGCATTCGGATGCACATTGCTGGCCATCAGGAAGGGCAGGTAAACCGGGCAGAACTCCTCTGTCTGAATCTCTTCTACCCACCGATTCATAACCTCGTAGATGTTTTCGCCACTCTCTTTGCACTCTCTCTTCAGCTCCGGCAGCAGATTTTTCACAAACCAGGCATTATTTCCGGCGGAGGTGGGGCTGCACTCTTCTACCAGATAATACTCAGGCAGGCAGAAGAAGGAATTCATCATGACGCTTCCGTCCGTTACCGGAGCCTTGCGGATGTATTCGTTGATGCTCCAGGTGCCCGCGATCATACATACATGGGACTCATCCGTGATGCCTACAGCCAGAGCGCAGGCGTCGATATCAAAGGCGCCTCCTGCTACCGGAATTCCCTCAACAAGCCCTGTTTTCTCTGCAGTCTCCTTCGTGATCCGGCCGCAGATATCGGTCGAAGTGCGAAGAGGCGGCAGCTTCTCCAGACAATTTTCCAGGCCAAATAATGCAAGCAGCTCTGGATCGTACTCACCGGTGTGCAGATTGACGAAATTGCAGCCGGAATAGTCGGTGCGCTCCGCATAGGCCTCTCCGGTCAGCCGGAAGCGCACATAATCCTTACAGGCGAAGATCCACTGGGTTTTCTCTATGGTCTCCGGCTCGTTGTCCTTAAGCCAAGCCAGCAGGGATACGGGCTGACTGCTCAGAATATGCTGGCAGGAACGTTCGAAAACCTTCTCCTCCGTGCCGTCCTCCGCCCATTTCTGCGGATAGCGCCAGGCCCGGTTATCGGTAGAAATGATGCCGCCGCGAACCGGACGGTGATCCTTTCCCCAGAGATACAGTCCCTTTCCATGGCCGCAGACTGCCACGCAGGCTATCTCACTTCCACAGATCTCCGCTTTTTTCAGAGCCTCCCGAATCACCTGACAGTTGGCTTCCCACATTTCCTCCATATCACGCTCGGTATAGCCCGGCCGCGGTATCAGCATGGCCGTATCGGTGCCCGCCGTGGCAATTTCCCGTCCCAGCTCGTCGTATACGGATGCTTTCGTGGCCGTGCCGCCATTGTCCAGTCCCAGATAATACTTCATGGTCTCCCTCCCATTTATATTCGTTTGGCCGGAGCTTTAAACCCCGGCCTGTATACAATCCCGTTTATGCGTTTTCTTTATATTCCGGATTCAGAATATGTCTGGAATCCTTTCCGGTGAAGAAGTCTGCGCTGATGTCGATGGCCATCTTGTAGATGTTCCAGAGGGACTCGACGGTCTGGCTGGACACATGCGGTGTCAGAACTGCATTGTCCAGGGTCAAAAGCGGGGATGAGGTAGGCAGCGGCTCCTGGGCAAATACGTCGATGCCGGCTCCTGCGATTTTTCCTGTCTTCAGTGCCTTGTAAAGGGCATCCTCGTCGATGATATTTCCTCTGGCCGTGTTCACGATGACAGCGGTCGGCTTCATCATCTCCAGACGCTCCTTATTGACCATATGATGTGTCTCCTCGGTATAGGGCACGTGGATGCTGATGCAGTCGGACTCGCGGAACAGTTCATCCAGACTAACTGACTCTGCGCCAAGCTCCTTTAAGGCCGCCGCATTCGGGAATGGATCGTAAGCCAGAATCCGACACTCGAAGCCGGACAGCAGCTTCGCCAGACGGCGTCCGATCGCACCGAAGCCTACGATGCCGACCGTCGCACCGATGATCTCATTGCCGATATCCTTGACCCATTCACCGCTCCGGGTGCGGGTCTGCGCCTTCGCGATTCTTCTTCTGCAGGAGAGCATCAGGGTCAGCGCCATCTCTGCCACGGCTGTGGTATTTGCACCGGTGGTGCGGGCGATGGCGATGCCATTTTTGCTGGCTGCCTTTAAGTCTACCTTATCGAAGCCTACGCCGAAGCGCACCAGCAGCTTTGCGCTGTCCTTTACCTGGCTGAAAATATCCTCGCCATAGGGCTCCACGTCAATGATACCTGCATCGGCTTGCTGAAGCTCCTCGATGACATTCTCTTTGGAATAGGGATTTTGTAGAGCCCATTTGTACTCCAGACCCAGAGAGCCTGCATATTCCTCTGCCTTTTTATTTAATTCTCTGAACAGTTCGGAATCCTCTCCGAAAAATGATACAATCTTCTTCATAATTAGTTTAACCCCTCTCTCAGGAAAAGTATACCCGGAATGCATTGTCATAATAGAATGCCTGCAATTCTTCCGGTGTAAAGACATTTTGCTTCTCCAGATAATCTGTCAGATGCTCATAGGTCGACTCCTCGTCATGGGCGCAGGCAAAGGGAGCGTCTGTTCCCCACATAAGCCGGTCCGCACCGAGAATCTCCTTCGCCTCACGAATGACCTCATGGACGCTGGGATACGGATAGGGATCCGCATCTACGATCTTAGGCAGAGCCGCCAGGTCGAACCATACGTTTGGCTTCTTCAGCATCCGAAGGCTGGCCTTCCACTCTTCCCGATGATCCGCCATCGGAGCAAGCAGGTGGCAGACGACGATTTTCAAATCCGGAAATGCGTCCGCGATGCGAGAAAGTGCCGCAGGCTGATGGCTCGGCATCGTGATGTCTCCCACATCGAGAGCGACGACGCTGTGATTTTTCTCGATCAATTCATAGATCTTCATCATCCGGTCACTATCCAATGGGAACGCGTCATGGCAGCCCATCAGTCCGCCGCCGGAGCTGATTTCGAATTTCACCAGGTGGAAATGCAGATCCTCCAGGTAATGCTTTAATGTCTCATAATGATTGGTCATAAACGGATCTACCGTACAGGATGGACAAAATCTGTCCGGATACTTCTCAAGAAGCGTCGCGTGATACTGATTCTGGAAGCCGTACATGCTGCCGTGCATCAGAACCGCCCGCTCCACATCATTGGCATCCATCAATTCCAGAGCCTTCTCTGCCCGGAAGTTCCAGCTGTCACCATATTCTGCCGGAATCAGCTGGAAAATTTCTCCATTTCCCCACATAGCCTTGCCCTGGCCGATGGCACGGAGCTCGCCCCGTCTGCAATAACCTGCGATTACATCCGCCAAATGCAGATGTGCATCTATCTTTTTCATGCTTTCTTCACCTTTTTCTTTCCCAGCCCAAAGCTGATTTTTTTATCCTGTTTCTGCATGACATCCAGCGCTACCGCACAGATGATAACCAGGCCCTTGACCAGACCCTGATTGGTGGACGGTACATTCATCAGGTTCAGACCGTTGTTCAGAAGGCCAACCAGCATCGCGCCCACGATGGAGCCCTGGATGGTTCCTGCACCTCCTACGAGGCTGACACCGCCGATAACGGCCGCCGTGATGACCTCAGTATCATAGCCTGCGCCGGTGCTTGCCATACCCTGCTGGGTCATGGATGCCAATACGATGCCGCCGATCGCTGCGGTCAGGCCGGAGATAATATAGGATACCAGCGTA
Organism: Bulleidia sp.; assembly: GCA_963640245.1. GTDB lineage: Bacteria > Bacillota > Clostridia > Lachnospirales > Lachnospiraceae > Laedolimicola. The sequence goes on along the minus strand of CAVHYN010000098.1, from coordinate 6,843 downwards.
ATCTTCTTGACCGAGATACCGGAGATCGCCGAAGCTTCCGGATTGCCGCCTACTGCGTAGATGTAGCGGCCAAGAACTGTCTTATTCAGGACAAAATAACTAATCAATGCAATCAGAATCATGAAATAAATCGGGAAGGTAAAGGGTCCGATTCTTCCCAGACCGATATTCGTAAAAAGCTTTGGTCCAAGGCAGCTTAAGATCTTATTGTTCGTCAGAACCATGGAGATTCCAAGGAAGATGCTCTGGGTCGCAAAGGTAACCAGGAAGGCCGGTACATGGAAGGTCATAACCAGGAAGCCATGCAGCGCACCTGCCGCGATTCCGACCAGCAAAGCCAGACCGATTCCGACCAGTACACCCGTGTTGCTGTAGTCATAATTCCGGATGGTAATGACGGTCACAACTGCGGAGAGTCCCATCAGGGATCCTACAGAAAGGTCGATCCCGCCAAGCAGCATAACGAAGATGGAGCCGGATACCAGAATTCCCACGACGGAGATGGACCACAGGACGTTCGAGATATTGTTGACCGTCGGGAAGCTGTGAGGCCGGATGACCGTCAGTACAATGATAAATAACAGTAATATGAGGATTCTGCTGTATTTTTCTAACGAGAACTTGGATTTCATTCTGCTACCTCCTCTTCAATACCGGACGCTGCCCCCAGAATATCTGCCTGGGTCACAGTGCCTTCGGCCAGCTCCTTTACAATCCTTCCCTTCCGCATAACCAGGATCCGGTGGGATACGCGCACCAGCTCCTGCAGGTCGGAGGATACCAGAATCACGATGACACCCTTCTTTGCCAGTTCTTCCAGAATCCGGTAAATCTCATCCTTCGCTCCTACGTCGATACCGGCTGTAGGCTCATCTACAATCAGAATCTTCAGGTCGCGCATCAGCCATTTTCCAAGGACGACCTTCTGCTGGTTACCGCCGGACATGAGACCTACCTGCTTTTCCGGATCCGCCGGACGGATATCCACCTTTTCGATCGCCTGCTTTGCCATTAGAAGCTCTTCCTTGGAAGAGATTGCAAAGAAGCTCTTTTTGATAATATCATAATTGGTCAGCGCCGTATTCTTCGTGGTGGAAAGCAGCGGGATAAAGCCCTGTCCACGGCGATCCTCCGGCACGAAGCCGAAGCCGAAATCGATGCTCTTTCTGGTCGATGTGGGCACGAATTCCTTTCCTTCGAAATAAATCTTGCCGCTCTGGTATTTGTCCGCGCCATACAGACACCGCATGACCTCAGTACGTCCCGCACCAATCAGTCCGCCGAAGCCTACGATCTCGCCTCGTCTGACCTCGAAGCTGACATCCTCAAAGAAGCCCTTGCGGGTCAGTCCCTCGACCTTCAGCAGTACCTCATTGGTATTGCGCTTCAGCACCTTGCTCGATCCTGCGGATTCATCTACCACCTTGCCGATCATGGTCTGGATGACGTCCTTCGGAATGATCTCCTCTTTATCCAGAATCGCTGCATTGCGGCCGTCCCGCAGGATAGTCAGGCGGTCAGACAGCATATAGACCTCTTCCAGACGGTGAGAAATGTAGATGATGCTCACGCCCTGATCCCGAAGCTTATTGATGATGGAAAACAAGATCGTAGCCTCCTTGCCGCTTAAGGAAGCGGTGGGCTCGTCCATAATCAAAAGCTCCGAATCGCAGGAGAGACCCTTTAGAATCTCTACCAGCTGGCGAAGACCGATGCCTAAGCTGTCTACAGTATCTTTGGCGCTCAGCGGAAACTCGTACTGATCGATGAGCTCCTGAGCCATTTTATTCATTTTTTTGTAATCAATCAGTCCGGTCTTGCCGATCTTCGGCTCCCGACCCAGATAGATATTCTGCGCTACGGTCAGCGCCGGAATGACAGAAAGCTCCTGATAGATACAGGACATTCCCAGTGCCTGACAGTCCTTCAGGCTATTTATCTCTACCTCCTTGCCCTTCCAGAGCAGCTGTCCGCTGTCCTTGGTATAGGCTCCGGTAATAATCTTAATCAGTGTAGATTTTCCGGCTCCATTCTCGCCCATCAGCGCGTGAACCTCGCCCTTGCGGATGTCCAGATGCACGTCCCGCAGAACCTGTACGCCGGAGAAACTCTTGTTTATATTCTTTGCTTCTAAAATAATTTCCTGACTCATTTATTTTCTTACCCCCTTTAATTTTTTATTTCTGGAGGCCTCATCCATAAAGCTGTTGTACCAGGAGTCAAATACAACAACACAGATAATAATGATTCCCTTGATGATCAGCTGGTAAGCTGTATTAATCTGAAATTTGTAGATACCATTGTCGAGCGCTGCCATAAATACTGCACCGATCAGGGTACCGATGATGTCGCCCCGGCCGCCTGCCAGAGAACAACCGCCTACGACTACCGCTGCGATGACATTGAATTCCATTCCTTCACCAAGAAGGGCTGTCGTACTCTGCAGTCTCGCAGTCATGAACACAGCCGCGATGCCGGTGCAAAAGCCGGTAATCACATAGGCCAGGCATCTGGTCCGGTCTGTATTGATACCGGATAGCTTGGCTGCCTTGATATTGGAGCCTACTGCGTAGAGGTTGGTTCCGTAACGGGTATATTTCAGGATTATCTGTCCGATGACAGCGAGTACTACGAAGGCAATGATCACGTAGTAGATGCCGCCTGCAGATTTTCCGAGTTTGATAAAGCTCTGAGCCTTCAGTGCCTGGCTGGTAATCAGTCCGTTCTGTTTGATGGAAATGATGTAGGTCAGCGCACGATACATGCTCATGGTAGATAAAGTTGCGATGAATTCCGGCAGATTCAGCTTCGTGATAATCATGCCGTTGAAGAGACCGGCCAAGGCGCCTACGGCGATGCCTGCCAGAATCATAAGCCAGATGGGCCACAGGGTGTAGCGGTAAATATTTGCCATCGTCATGCCTACCAGCGCCATCATAGAGCCGGTGGAAAGATCGATGCCTGCTGTCAGAATGACCATGGACACGCCGATTCCCATAATTCCCACCACCGATGCATCACGGAAAATTTCCATGAAATTATTCAGCGTCAGAAAATAATCGCTCGACAGTGTAAACACCACGATCAGCACCAGCAATAATCCGGCTGAAATCAGTTTTCTGAGTGTATTCTTGTTCATTTTCATTCCCTCTGTCAGAGACGGGGCCAAGAGTCTGTACTCTCAGCCCGTCCCTGTTTCTGTTTCATTTCCGTTTTCCGTATAAAGCCTGTAATTACCAGCGGTCTTCCTCTGCGATGGTTCCTACGGTATCCTTGGTAGCGACTACCGGCTCCATCATAACCTGCGGAGTCTTGGAAAGTACGCTGGAGTCGAACTCAGAGCCAATCATCAGAAGAGCAATCTTTGCTGCGGTAGAGCCCTGATCCCAGCTGTTCGTGTAGATGGTTCCTGTCAGGGTTCCCTCTTCGATCATGGACAGTGCGTCCTTCTCACCGTCAGCGCCCCAGATAACCATCTCATTCAGGCGGCCTGCGTTCTGTGCTGCCAGGGAAGCGCCCTCTGCCATCGCGTCATTGATAGCGAATACACCGTCAATCTTGTCATACTGGGAGAGGAAGCTGTTCATTACGGTAGTTGCTTTCTCTTTCTCGAAATCTGCTGCCTGGCTTGCGATGATTTCCATGTTCGGATATTTCTCTGCGATGGTGTCACGGAAGCCCTTCTCCAGGTTGTCTGTTCTGGATACGCCTGCGATACCCTGGATGACAACGACCTTGCCCTCTTCATTGGTAGCCTTTGCGATCTCATCTGCTACCAGACGGCCTGCGTCGTAGTCAAGTGCCTGTACCAGTGCGGAGTGTGTGCAGTCAGCGTCCAGGTTCAGTGTGATAACCGGGATGCCTGCTGCCTCTGCCTGAGATACGCTGTCTGCCAGAGCTGCGCCGTCGCTGCACTGAATGATGATCGCGTCATATTCCTGATTGATTACCTCAGACATAATCTTTACCTGCTCCTCGGCAGAGCTGTCACCGTTAAAGGACTGCACGGTAATGTTGTCATAGTACTCGCACTCACGCTCGATGCCCTCCAGCCATGCCTGGTTGTTTGGGGTACTGATGTCATGGGCGATGTAAGCGATCTTTACGTCGTCCACATACGGATTCTTGATCTCCTTTGTCGATGCGGATGCGTCTGCTGTACTTTCGGTCGCTGCCGGAGCTTCCTGCTCCTCACGGCTGACTGCCTCTCCGCTTCCGCATGCCACCATGGAAATCGCCATGGTCAGAACTAATCCCAGTGCCAACAATCTCTTTTTCATGTCTTCCTCTCCTTTTCATTTTGGTTACGTGCTAAGATGTGATTGTTATGTACATCTGATGTATCTGTAGTATACAACACGATTATTTCTGATTCAAGTGGAACATTCTACAAAAATGCTGTCCTGTTTTTGTGCAATTTATAAGGGCTTGTCTGTAACTATTCGCCAAAAAGGGCGGCAGATTTTTGGCCTGCCGCCCTTGCGTTTTATATTAAATTTAGCCGTCTTCGCAGTTCTTCCTCCCGACCTCCTGCATTCAGCAGGCTTTCTGCCTCGCTGGACAGAATTGGGAGCGCCTCCTTTAGCACTCTTTTGCAGACCGGATGCTCCCGGATACCGGTCAGGTAGATGATGAGCTCCTGTTTTTCGCCGAAGGCTTCCCGGACGAAGGCAGCGCCATATTCCATGGCTGCGGTCAGTTCTTTTTTCTGCTTTTCTGCCTGCTTCCTCTCCTCTTCACTTCTTCCGAAAAATGCATCCGCTTCTCCGCTTCTCACTGCCTCCCGGCAGCTTCGGATCACTTTGTAGAGCTTCTGCTCCCGTTCTTCTTCTTTTGCGTCCAATAGGCCGTTTTCTTTGCGCACCGCAAGGCTGCGGCGTCGGCTGTCCAGGCGTTCGTCGATGAGTGTGGTCAGCTGCTCTAAGGATCCCCCGCTTGTTCCCTGCCCCAAGCCGTCTGTAAAGAATTTCAAACTATCAGCGAGCTTCTGCTGCTCTGCATAGGCCTCGCCCATGCTGTAAATGCGCTGCAGCAAGAGCCAGACGATGCAGAGGCGTTCGTCAAAGGGCAATGCCGGAAGCTTTTCTGCTGCGCCTGTCGTTCCGGTCAGGATCTGCTCCGGTTTCAGTTCTTTTTTCCATTTTTCATAAAGGCGGTAATAGAAGGTGAATTCCGCCGCCGTATCCTCATCCTGGAGATATTGACCGAAGAGCACGTCCTCTACGCCCAGCTCCAGTTCCTCCATAGTCAGTAATATTTCTGACATATCCTCCCAGGCACGGCCGGTCACAAAGCCCTTTTCGCCGGGTTCCATCACGTAGAAGCGCTCCGGCCGCAGCTCCAGGAAGGACAAGACTGCCGGGTGGAGACCGCGTTCCACGGCGTAGGCTTTCCAGATCGTGAAATCGGGTTCCACATTCATGCAGCGCACCCGATCCAGGGTCACGGTGTCAAATTCCCGCACGGAACGGTTGTAGGCAGGCGGATTGCCTGCGGCTACGATAACCCAGCCTTCGGGCAGTGCATGGCTTCCGAAGGTCTTGTACTGGAGGAACTGCAGCATGGCGGGCATCAATGTCTCCGATACGCAGTTGATCTCATCCAGAAATAAAATGCCGTCGGTGCAGCCGGTTTTTTCGATCTGCTCGTAGACCGACGCGATGATCTCGCTCATCGTATAGGAAGTCACGGTATATTCTTTTCCAGCGAATACTTTTTCCGTCAGCACCGGCAGGCCGATGGCGCTCTGACGGGTGTGATGGGTCATAGTGTAGGCCACCAGGCCGATGGAACACTCTCTGGCTATCTGCTCCATGATGGCTGTCTTACCGATACCGGGCGGGCCGATCAGCAGCACCGGGCGCTGGCGCGGCACCGGGATCCGGAAGGTTCCGTCCTTCGTCCTCGCCGTATAAGCCCGGACAGTTTTCTTGATTTCTTCCTTTGCTTCCTGTATGTTCATCCCTTTTTCTCCTCCAGTACCAGACGATTGACCCAGTCCGGCATATCGATAGCGTCAAAATGTCCGTTCAGCATCACAAACCAGACCTGATAATCCGGTTCTTTCTGCGGATACCAGCCACAGCCGTCGGTAAAGTACAGAATCCCCCGCAGATCTGTAAGCTCGCCCCGCTGCCTTAACTCCTCGATTCGCGCGAAGGCCGGACGGAAATCAGTACCGCCACCGCCTCGGATCTCGAGATTTTCCAGATATTTTTCAAATTCTTCCCTGTTGTGAACGCAGTCGTCCCGCTGCACCTGATTGTCGCACTGGATCAGATGCAGACAGAAGCTTCGGAAAAACAGGCGTTCCTGCTCCAGAATTCCTCTGGTCTCCTCTAAAAAGACGCGAACCAGGTCTTTTTCACAGGAACCGGAGGTGTCAATTACGATGACCAGAGCAGCGATTTTTCTCTCCTCACTGTATTCCAAAGGTTCGATCAGTGGCGTATTTCCATATATTCCCAGTCCATAGCTGTACCAGGAATACTGAAATTCATCCATATTCAGGCGGCTGTCCTCCCGATACGACGACAGGCTCATGAGGATCCCACGATAGTCACCCCTCTGGCTTCTTGCTGGTACGAGGCGCTGGGTACGATTTCTTTTTGCCGTCCCGGCCTTTCGCTTTCTGCGTGGATTGCCGCTTCGAAGCAACTTTTCTCCCTGCCCCTGCCAGAAGGCTTTTTGCTGTTCGTCAGGCTTTTTGCCCCAGAGGCTATGGTCATCTACCCGTGATTTTTCCGAAATCGCTTTTCCCCAGAGCTCCTCCGTCAGCTCCCAGGCCTTTTCGTCGCAGGCGGCTTCCCAGCCTTTTCGATCCTCTGCTTCGATCCGCCAGGC
>CAVHYN010000097.1:0-16881 GCA_963640245.1 Bulleidia sp. | reverse complement strand
TCGGAACCATGGCGGACTATAATGCCGTAATAGACAATGTAGATCGCAGCATCGCAAGCGTTATGGAGAGAAGACGCTTCGGCAGTGTGCAGGACGATCCGGAGGTACAGGTCATGTCCCCGATCGCGGACAACATCCTGGGTCGGAATTTCTATAACCTCAAGGATACGGAAAGCCTGGATACGGTTGTCGATAAAGCGATAAATTCGACCGAGTATAACCCGAGTCATTTGCTTGGCTACTGCGAGACGGTAAATGATTTAACCTGGAAGGATCAAGAACTGAATGAAGATCATTACCAGGATTCACAGGTCACTCGTGTTCAGGAGCGGGCGACGCAGATGATAGGATTCCTCTTTGCTGATCAGAAAACAGGAGAGCTTATGGTTCGGATCGCGCGGGGAGCTCAGATTAACTTCGAAGATTATAAGCTGATCAAGATCTGCTATGAGAGCTATATGAACAACCTCACAACTTATATTCCTAGCTTCACGGAAATCAGAACAAATGGTCGCCTGAATGATAAAATTGCTGTCTGCCGCAGGGAAATTGGGATGATGCAAGAGACAATTTCTAATTGTAACGTTCTAAAAAATGTCTTCGTGCAGGAAGCTGAGCGAAGTAGGAGGGATCTGGGGCAGCTAAACGGGCAGGACAGGGTAAATAAGGAGCGGTATATAGAGACGCAAGAGCAGCAGATAGCTAAGTTGAACCAAAATATCGATGTGGCAAACGCTGAGATCGCAGCGCAGCAAGAGCAGATTCAGAAGTTTGAAGCGAAGAAAGCGGAAAATATGCAAAAGGCAGAGCAATTGCAGCAAAGATCCAAGGCCTTTGATGCTCAGATCCAGGAAGCCTTTGCCCAAACAAACGAGGAAGACCGCACCTTCAACGCAGGAGCTGTTCTGACCGCCCTGCACAAGGGTATCGATATTTTACGAGAATTTGTAGTATCCTTCGGAGATGATGAATACGAACAGACATTCCTGCGCGAATTTTTTAATTACAACTTAAATCCTGTTCAAGCCCTTGATGACGACGAAGCACTTCCTGTTTTGACAGAAGAGGAGAAAGCGCTTCGCAGACAGAAGAACGAGGAGGCAGAACGCTGCAGGGAGAGACTGATCAATTCCGCAAATGAGGTTCATCAGCAAAGTAATCCGAAGTCCTATAAGGACAAGGTTGTGGATGCAATTTTGAATCGCGAGACGCGGACGACCTTTGGCGAGACACTGGCTCCCTGGTTTGCCGATGAAAAGGCGGAGGGAGAAGCACTTCGCACTGCCTATGAGGCAATGGTGCAGGCTGGAGCCGAGGCGGAGCTTACGAAGGAGTCTCTCGAAGTGGTAGCCTTTGTGGAGGCCTTCCTCACGAGCTTGAAGAGGCGTATCACTGCCATCGAGAAGATTGTAGCCGAGAAGAATGGAGGCGAAGACGCCGCCGAGGCAGCTCTGGTGGGTCTTGTGGCAGGAAACATGATGCGAGTCCTGCGGACGATAGGTTCCCTGGATTATATGGGTATTCCTTACATTCAAGAGCAGAAGCTGAGTCAGGATGAAAAGAATAGGATCGAGGCAGACAAAAAGGCCAGAAAGACGAGCCGCATGAAGTCGCTCTTTGATTCGCTGAAAACTGCGGAGCTGAAGCAAACTGCGCTGGATCTGAAAATCGCATCGGGCACCTATACGCGACTTATCTCGATGAGTCGGGACAGAAACCGGGATGAGATAAGGCCGGAAGAAATGAGACATGCCAAGGAGAACCTGGAGACGGCGATCCAGAATGTTATGGTCAATATCGCCAAGCTCAATTTCAAAAAGACGGAAAGGAAGAAACTGGAAGAGCATGCGGCAAAATATCAGGATAATCCGACGGCAGAGAACCTGCTGGCACTGATTCATGAGGCCGGAGTATACCTGTACAGTGCCTTCAAGGGAACAAGCTATGCAGATACAGCTCCCGCTCAAAATCAGATACAGGAAGAGCCACAGTACTTAAGTCAGGTCTTCGATTCGGCACTGACTAAGCTGTCCATCCTGCCGGGAGATGAGATCCTGAAGCTTAGCTATAAGAAAAAGATAGGACAGGATGGAAAGGAGATATCGCTGCTTGATCGACTGAAGGCAGGCGAAAAAATTGAGTGGATTAAGAATGAATAACAAGTTATAATAGTTGCAATAGTAAATATAATAGTTGCAATAGTAAAGCAGAAAGGAGACATATGAGAAAACGATATAAGATAACGGGACTTGCGATCGCATTAGCCACCATTCTCTTTACCGGAATCAGCTGTTACAGCTACTATGTCGGCCAGATGCTTTATCAGGAAAGTGTAGAACACCTGCAGGAAAGCTACCTGCAGGTGAATAAGACACTGGAACTCTTTGTTCAGCGAAACTGGAATGTCCTGGAACAGTGGCAGGAGGATCTGTCCGATATCGATTCGGAAAACGACATGGAGAAGGTATGGGACTCTCTGAAAAACGGAAAGGAATCCTGGCAGTACAGCGATTTTTATATGTTCAATGAAGCCTGTGAATTCCAGACCGTGGCCGGAAGAAACGGAATCGCTGACAATATTTCCCAGGTAGCAGAAGAACTCTATGAAAAAAACGAAGCAATAGCAGCCTCCTATCAGTCGACCGAAGGAAAGCGAAAGATTGTATTCGCAAAACCATTAAACGAGCCGGTGAGCCTAAAGGGAACGACCTATACTGCCCTGGCGATCAGTTATGATGTATCCGTGGTCGAGGAGATCATCGGCAGTGATCTCTATGCGGGTGCCAGTGACTGCTATATCGTAGGAAGGGATGGAAATCTGATCCTATCCCTGAATGCGATCCACGAGACAGCGACCAAGCTTAGTGAGCTCTGCGCCTTTACAAAGCCGGAGATCCGGTGGCAGTATGGATCGGCTAAGGAGGTCAAGGAGAAGATAGAAGAAAGTCAGGAGGCGGATGCCCTTTATATCGAGGACGGAGAACGTTATTACCTGGTTTCGGTACCGACAGATATCGAGGACTGGTCGATTCTGGGTATCGTCGAGGCCTCGGCTGTGGATTCCGGTGTGCGTCAGATCCAGAAGGTTACGATTCTGATTCTTGGTACGGCAGCCATCATCCTTATGCTGCTCCTCTATTTGACGGTGGAGGCGGAGAAGCACGAAAAATTAAAGAGTAAGGAAAAGGAAAATCAGGAGCTGGAGCGAAAGAAGGAAGAAAGCGAACGCTTCTTTGACGGCATCAGCCGCATCGTCGACCGGGTAGTGGTGGCGGATCTTGTGAATGACCGGTATGAATATCATGAATTTCTGGAGGCGGCACCGCTTTATCCGGAAAGAGGCTTTTATTCGGAGCTGATCAAAATTATATCTGACCGTTATGTCGCCTTGAAGAGTGCCGAAAATGCCAAGCTTGGCCGGCTGATTATGCCATCCTATCTGAAAAAAGTACTTCGGGAGCCCTCCGATATCATGAAGATCGAGTATTGCATCCGAAATGAGAATGTATACAAGGTGCTGAATGCCGTTCCCATGGAATGGGATGAGCACGGCGAGCTAAGCTCAGTTATGCTCATCGCTCAGGATATCGGACAGAAGGTCGAGCTCGAGAATATGGCAAATACAGACGGACTGACAGGACTCTTCAATGAGCGCTACTTCAGTACGATGCTTCGATACAAGGAAAGCAAGAAGATCCCCTTTGTCCTCTATTACATCGATCTGGATCGTTTCAAGCCGATCAATGACACCTACGGACACGATATGGGCGATAAGGTACTCCAGGAGATCGCAAGACGTCTTCTTGGATCAATCCGGAACCAGGATTATGCATTCCGGATTGGCGGAGACGAATTCGCTTTGATTATCAGCATGGACTTTGAAGAGACAGCCTGCGCGCAGATGAAGGATCGCGTCTGTCAGATGCTCCGAAGACCCATGGAGCTGGAGGGTAAAAAGCTGGATGTGGGAGCGAGCTGCGGCTATGCGGCCTATCCCTATGACAGCTCCGAGACCTCACAGGTCAGAATTCTGGCAGATGAGAGGATGTATGTAGAAAAAGCCTTGCATCATAGTAGATAAAAAGGTAGGAGAGGTGGTTATGAATCGACAGAACCTGTGGAAACGGACAGAACAGATTCTGTTCGGGATATTACTGCTTTTTATTCTGCTGCTGGCAGCAGGAATCGGTCAGGCAGATACAGACCGTGACAATGATGTACTGACCCTTGGAACCGGCTGGTATCAGATCACGGATGGTGAAAAAGTACCGGTAGATTTGCCGGATAATCTGAGAGTAAAGGCGGGGGAGACGATCCGCCTTTACAATGACAGCCTTACGGCGGAGGACGCAGGAAGCTTCTTCTCTGCAGACGGAGTCGCTCACGACCTGGAAATCTGGATGGGAGATGAGCTGCTATACCGCTATCAGGACAACAGCTTCCCGAAGAATGCCCAGATGAAGGGAAAGCTCTGGGCAGATATCGAGCTCCCGGCAGCAACCGGGCAGGAACCCCTATGCCTTGTCTATACGGCCTGGAGCAATGAAATGCCGGTGAACGCACCGGTTCTCGGAAGCTTCTGGGCAGTGACAGGCTGGCATTTGAAAAATTCATTGTTCACCGTTTGCATGATCTGCGGCATGGCGGGGCTTGGAATTTTGTCCTTCATCATCTATCTCTACATGAAGGCCAGGAGCATCCGGGAACCCCGTTTCGTGAACGTCGCCTGGTTCTTGCTTATCGGGAGCCTCTGGAGTCTGACGGATTCCGGCCTGTTTCATACCTATGCCGGAGATACGGCTGCATGGAGTCTGGTATCCTTCTATGCCTTTATGCTGATGCCGGTTCCCATTCTTCATTTTGTAGAAAATACAGTTAGTCCCGAGAGACGGCAATTGCCGGCTCTTTTTGTGCTTTTACTATATCTGAATGCTGCAGGTCAGGGGATCCTTTATCTGACAACCGGGCTTCCCTATATCCGGATGCTGTGGGTCACACATACCCTGCTGACGGCCGGTGTGGCAGCGATGGTCTATGTCCTGCACAAGAGTGAAATGAGCGAGGGAAGAGAGGACGTCAGACTTTGCCTGCATGCCTTCAGTATGCTGGGAGTATGCGGCGTGCTTGCCCTGGTTCTCTACTGGGGGCTTGGAATTCACTGGTACGATGTCGTTTTCCAGTTTGGCATCATTCTCTTCATCGCTCTCTTATTCTGGGGCATTATCTGCCGGGTATCCGAGGATATCCGCTTCCGGATAGAGCAGACCGTCGAGGCTCGTATGGCCTGCGAGGACCGGATGACAGGACTTCAAAACCGCTGGGCCTTCGAACGATATCTGGAAGAGCTGAAGGCGAAGGAGGAAGAGCTTCGGGACGTGATGCTGACCTACGTCCATCTGGAGGGCTTAAAGCGAATCAATGATCTCTATGGCCTGAGTGTAGGAAATGAGGCTGTGATTGCAGTGGCCAGGTGCCTGGCAGGGCTGCAGGAGGAAAGAAAAGATGTTTTCCAAAGCTTCCGGATCGATGGCGATGAATTCGCCCTGGTCTATCCGGATCCGCAGGAGAGCGCGGAGGAAATAGAAAGTCAGATTCACAGCACGGTAGAGCAGTACAATAAAACCACAGCAGGAAAAGTCAAACTCGATATAAGCTGTGGAACTGGATACCTGCATCGGAGAAACGGCGTGATACGAACCGTGAGCGATTGGAAATTCAAGGCCGATCGGAAATTACAGGAAAATCGGAAAGAAACAGGGGGAGAAAGAGAATGACAGACTATAATATTGATTTTCTGATTGCCGGTACGGTGCTTTTGCTATTGATTGCGCTGCAGTTTTATCAGCAGAGAAGGATGGAGGATATCAATAACCGGGTCTTCCGGGTACTGGTGACCTTGGGAATCCTCGATGTGGTCATGGAACTTATCAGCACGATGGAGATCTCCTCTGTGCGGGCGGATTATGGTGTCAGCGCGATGCTCAGTATGACACTATTCTATCTCTTTCAGGCATTGCTTCCGTTTACCCTGCTTTGCTATATCCGAACCTTGCGAAACAATAAGCTGGTCTCCACAAGGGAAATGATGAGCCTCGGAATCCCCACGACGATTCTCTGCTTTATTATTCTGACCAATCCCTTTACCAAGCTGCTCTTTTATTTTGACCAGTATGGTTACCAAAGGGGCTCCTGGTACATGCTGATGTATTACAGTGCCCTGCTGCATCTTATACTGGCCTTAGTTCAGGTTTTGAGGTGGAGGAAAAATCTGGGAACGCAAAAGGTCCTGGCTCTCGGAGAGATTTTCTTCTTTACGGTAGGCGGCATCGTTTTGCAGGCCGTACATCACGAGCTTTTGCTGACGGGCTTTAGCCTGAGTCTCGGGATTCTGGCGATGTTTCTTACTATCAATAACCCGTATGCAAATTCGGACAGTCTGACCGGCCTCTATGACAAGCAGTATCTGGTGCGAAAGCTGGATGAGCTGATTACAGACCGGCAGGTCTTCCATGTCATTTCGATAAACCTCTACCAGCTTGATCACGCAAACAAGGTGGCCGGTATGCACGGTGGAGATCAATTGCTGAAATGGGTGGCGGCCGAGCTTCAGAAAATCGCCGGAATGGATGTCTATCGGACGACAGGAAAACGCTTCCTTATGGTGGCGAGCACGCTGGAAAAATACGAAAACTACCTTTGCAGGCTGAAGGAACTCTTTGATCCGGAAAGGGAGTCTGAATATATGGAAATTTCGCTTCCCTCACCGGTGATTCTGGCAGGTATCGTCAATGCAGAAAAGCTGGGGGACGGCGGCAGTGTCCTTGACTATGCCGAGTATCTGGAATCTTTGTCACCGAAAAGCGGAACGACCGAGGTGATTCAGGACGACCAGAAGACGATGGACAGCTTCCATTATAATAAGAAGGTAGAGCAATACCTGCAGAAGGCCGTAGACGAGGATCTCTTTGAGATTTATTATCAGCCGGTCTATTCGACGAAGGAAGAGCGCTTTATTACGGTGGAGGCCTTGAGCCGGCTGCATCATCCGGAGCTTGGCTGGATCTCACCGGACGTCTTTATCCAGCTGGCGGAAAAGACGCATCTCATCACGCGGGTGACGGAGCTTCAGGTACGGCGGGTATGCCGCTTTCTGAAAGAGAATCCGAGACTGCAGGAGGAGCTTCTCAATGTCAAGATCAACCTTTCTCCGGTTGACCTGATGCAAAATGACAGTGCCGGTCATCTGCTTGGGATTCTGGATGAGTACGAGCTCCCCTATCGCCTGTTCCAGTTTGAGATCACCGAGACAGTGGCGACCGAGTATACTACGGGGCTGATGCGAGTGGCAGAGGTCTTTCGCAAAGCGGGTGTTGTCCTTTGTCTGGATGATTTCGGATCCGGATATGCAAACCTGAATACCGTCATGCAGCTGCCCTTCTCCGTCATCAAGCTTGATCGATCGCTTCTCTTCAATATCTGCAGCGATGAAAGAACGGCATTGTTTTATCAAAGTATCGTTGCAGCCTTTCGAAAAATGGGCTATTATATCATTTCAGAAGGCGTAGAGACGAAGGAAGAGATGGAGCTTTTGACAAGCTGGAAGGTCGATATGATCCAGGGCTATTATTTCTCAAGACCCCTGCCTCCGGCTCAGCTTCTGCATAAGTTAGGAATAAGGTAGGTAGATAATGATGATTCGACAGGCAAAACCAGAAGATCTGACGGCGATCGAGGCCGTCTACGCAAAGGCGAGAAAATTCATGGAGGAGACTGGCAACCCGAACCAGTGGGGCAAGAACCATCCGCCGAAGGAGAAGCTGCAGGCAGCTATCCAAACAAATAAGCTCTATGTGCTGGAAGAAAATGATGCAGTTCACGGATCCTTCTACTTTGCCTTAGAGGAGGAGCCGACTTATCAGAAAATCGATGACGGATCCTGGCTGTCTGATGCGCCCTACGGTGTCATTCATATGGTCGCCAGCGACGGCACGATCCACGGCTTTCTCCAGCAGGTGGTCGGTTTTGCCGAGCAGCAGACGAAGCATCTGCGCATCGATACCCATCACGACAACAAAGTGATGCAGCATGTAATTAGGAAAAACGGCTTCACCCGCTGCGGCATCATTTATCTGGAAAATGGTGATCCGCGAATTGCCTATGAGAAGCTGGGAGAATAAGCGGAAATGAAGCTTTTACTGACGGCAATCAATGCCAAATACATCCATTCCAACCTGGCTGTCTACAGCCTCCGGGCTTCGTCCGGGACTATCCGCGATCAGGTGGAGTTGGCCGAATTTACCATCAATCACCGCACAGAAGAGATTTTACGGGATATCTACCGGAGAAAACCGGATGTGCTCTTCTTTTCCTGCTATATCTGGAATATGACCTATGTCACGGAGCTGACAGCCGAGTGCAAGAAGGTTATGCCGCAGGTACCCATCTGGTTAGGCGGCCCAGAGGTTTCCTACGACGCAGAAAATTACCTTTTGGAGCATCCGGAGGTGGACGGAATCCTCTGCGGTGAGGGAGAGGAAAGCTTTCGGAGGCTGGGAGAGTATTATGTAAACCGCAAAGCGGACGCAGAGAATCTTTCTCAGATACCGGGTCTGGTATTTCGAAAGCAAGACACGATCTGCACCAATCCTCCGACTCCACTGATGGATCTTTCCACCCTGCCCTTCCCCTACCGGGAGCTAACCGATTTCGAAAATCGGATCATCTACTACGAATCTAGCCGTGGCTGCCCATTTTCCTGCAGCTACTGTCTTTCTTCTATCGATAAAAGTGTGCGTTTTCGAAGCCTTGATCTGGTGCTTCCGGAGCTGCAGTTTTTCCTTGACCGGAAGGTGCCCCAGGTGAAATTCGTAGACCGCACCTTCAACTGCCGCAAAAGCCATGCGATGGCTATCTGGCAGTATTTGCTGGAGCATGACAACGGTGTAACGAATTTCCATTTTGAGATCGCAGCGGATCTGCTGGATGAGGACGAGCTTGCACGGATCGCACGGATGCGTCCGGGGCTGATTCAGCTGGAAATCGGTGTGCAGTCTACGAATCCACGCACCCTCGAAGCGATCTGCCGCAAGACGGATCTGGATGAAATCCGGGAGATGGTAGCGAAGGTTCATGCCGGAAACAATATCCACCAGCACCTCGATCTGATCGCAGGCCTGCCCTTCGAGGATTATGAAAGCTTCGGCCATTCCTTTGATGATGTCTACGCTATGAAGCCCGACCAGCTGCAGCTTGGCTTCCTGAAGGTGCTGAAGGGCTCTAAGATGCATAAAGAAGCGGGAAAATATGGCATTGTCTGCCGGACTCTGCCGCCTTACGAGGTCTTAGGTACGCCCTGGCTTCCGTTTTCTGACGTACTGCGCCTGAAAATGGTGGAAGAAATGGTGGAGAACTATTATAACAGCCATCAGTTTGATGAGACCTTAGATCGATTAATCCTGAAATTTCAGACTCCCTTTGCCTTCTTCGAGCAGCTGGCAGAGTTTTATGAGAGTCGTCAGGAGGAGCAGCGAAAGCATTCGAGGGTACAGCGGTATGAGCTGCTGCTTGACTTTATTCGGGAGAGATTCCCGGAGGAGGAAGAGTCCTTCCGACAGCTTCTGACGGTGGACTACTATCTGCGGGAGCGCGCGAAGGCGCGTCCTTCCTTTGCCCCCGACCAGACAGCGTATAAGGAGCAGCTTTCTAAGATTCTGCGAAAGAGCGGAAAGCAAACCCACGTGGAAGCAGTGTCCGCAGAGGGCGGACAGATCAAATATCTGGTCTTTGATTATGAGAATCGGGATCCTTTGACGCATGCTGCAAAGGTGACAGAGTATAAAGGATAAAAACGGAGAACCTGACATGATAGAAAGCTATATCGCCCTCGATCTGGAGACGACAGGTCTTAGACCCTCTGAGGATCAGATCCTGGAAATCGGCGCAGTCAAGGTGGTAAATGGAGAAATCTGTGACCGCTATGAGACTCTGGTAAATCCGGGCATGGCCATCAGCCCCCGTATCCGGGAGCTGACCGGCATCGACGATGCCATGGCGGCCACAGGAAAAGATACAAAAACGGCAGTGACAGAGCTGGTAGACTTCTGCAGTGACCTGCCGCTTCTCGGGCACAACATCCTCTTTGACTACAGCTTCGTGAAGAAAAATGCGGTCAACCTAGGGCTAGCCTTCGAGAAGGAGGGCGTAGATACCCTGAAAATCGCCCGAGCGCTGCTGCCGGATCTGGAGCATAAAAACTTATCCTATCTGTGCAGCTATTACCGGATTAAGCAGGAGCGGGCGCACCGCGCTTCCGACGATGCAGAGGCAGCCATGGAGCTCTACAAGCGTCTGGCAGCAGAGTTTCCGGAGAGCAAGACAGAGTTATTCGCACCTAAGCCCCTGATTTGCAAGGTCAAAAAACAGGGACCGATTACAGCCGCGCAAAAAGGATACTTGAATGATCTGATAAAATATCATAAAATAAGCCTAAGCGTGCGAATCGAGACGCTTACGAAAAATGAGGCATCCAGAATCATAGATAAAATTATTTCCGAACATGGGAGGATTTTAAGATGAATTGGTATGATAAGAAAAGCAGAAAAATAATTTCTACAATCATTATTGTGGTTATCGTATTGGCGATGGTTTTGCCGATGCTGACCTACGCACTTTAAGAAGTGGTAACTAAGAGGAGATATTATGAAAAGAAGACAACTTTTGACAGCGGCGCTGCTTAGCATGGCCTTTCTGGCAGGCGGCACGACCGCACTGGCGGCGGACGGCTCCGCCATTCACAGCGGCGTCTATGCAGACGGCATCGACCTGTCCGGCATGACGCGGGAAGAGGCATTAAATGCGCTGAATACCTACGTAGATGAGATGGGTGCTGAGACCCTGACCCTGCATATCGGTGACAATGAGGTGACACCGACCTTGAGCGAGCTGGGACTTCAAAGCACAAACAAGGAAGAGATCGTCGAGCAGGCGATTGAACTGGGAAAAAGTGGAAATATCATCAAGCGTTACAAGGAGAAAAAGGATCTGGAGCATGAGAATAAAAATTATCAGCTGACCTGGTCTGTCGACACGGAGCTTGTGACTGCTTATGTCAATGACGAATGTAAGAAATTCGACCAGGAGGCCGTGGATGCGACCCTGAAGCGGGTGAATGGTTCCTTCCAGATCGTGGAGGGACAGACCGGCATCGTCCTCGATGCGGACAGCTCCGTTACCGAGATTACCGATTTTATCGAAAATGAATGGGATCATACGAACGGATCCCTCGATCTTCCGGTAGAGACAGATTATCCGCAGGGAACCGCAGAGGAACTCAGCAAGGTCAAGGATGTGCTCGGTACCTTTACGACGAGCTACAGTACTTCCGGTTCCGCCCGCTGTCAGAATATCGCGACGGGAGCGAGCCATATCAATGGCACGGTTCTCTATCCGGGTGAGAGCTTTTCTGCCTACGAGGCGGTCAGCCCGTTTACTGAGGAAAATGGCTATGCACTGGCCGGATCTTACCTGAACGGTAAGGTGGTAGACAGCCTGGGCGGAGGTATCTGTCAGGTATCGACGACCCTTTACAATGCTGTTCTTCGGGCAGAGCTTGAAGTGACGGAGCGTTCCAACCACTCCATGATCGTCACCTACGTAGAGCCGGCGGACGATGCAGCCATCGCAGGAACCTATAAGGATCTGAAGTTTACAAATACCCTGGACGCACCGGTTTATATCGAGGGCGTAACCAGCGGAAAGCAGATCACCTTTACGATTTACGGAGAGGAGACCAGACCCTCGAACCGGACACTGAAGTTTGAGAGTGTGACCTTAAGCACGACAGAGCCCGGTGTACAGATCGTCGCGGATGCCGGTCAGCCCATCGGCTATATCGCCAGAGAAAGTGCCCATAAGGGCATCGTGGCAGAGCTTTACAAGCATGTCTATGTAAATGGCGTCGAAGAGAGCGTAACAAAGGTAAATAAGAGCACCTATCAGGCGACACCGCGTACCATCACGGTAGGTATCGCCGGAGATGCGGAATTGTCGAATGAGGTGCAGGCAGCCATTGCCACCCAGGACGAGGCGACAGTCAATGCTACAGTCGCTTCCTGCGCCGCAAGAGCACAGGGGAGCGAGTAAATGAAGGTAGGAAAGGTCTCAGAGACCATTTTAAAACGCAGCATTTTCAAACAGATTCATACCAGGCGCGAGGAAGTGCTGCTGGGCGCCGGCGTAGGAGAGGACTGCGCGGCCATGAAGCTGGAGCCCGGTGAGATCTTCGTGATCTCGACCGATCCCATCACCGGTACCGTGAAGGATATCGGAACACTGGCGATCCAGATTACCGCAAATGACCTGGCGAGCAGCGGTGCGGAGCCTGTGGGCGTGATGCTTACCGTGCTTCTGCCGGAGGAGATCGAAGAGGCGGATATCAAGGAGATGATGGGCGAGGTGGAAGAGGCCTGTGCCCGCTTCGATATTCAGGTCATGGGCGGTCATACTGAAGTGACAAGGGCTGTAAAACAGCCGATCATCAGCGTCACCGGCATTGGCAAGGTAAAGGAAGGCTGTCTCGTATCTACAGCCGGTGCAAAGCCGGGGCAGGATATCGTTGTGACCAAGTGGATTGGCGTAGAGGGAACCTCTATCATCGCCAAGGAAAAGGAAGAGGAGCTCCGGAAACGTTTCCCGGCGGCCTTTGTGGAGACGGCGAAGGGCTTCGACCAGTATATCTCTGTCGTGGAGGATTCCAAAATCGCAGTAAAGCACGGTGTCAGTGCCATGCACGACGTGACCGAGGGCGGTATCTACGGTGCACTCTGGGAGGTGGCGGAGGCTTCCGGTATCGGCCTGGAGATCGATTTGAAGGCTATTCCGATCCGGCAGGAGACCGTGGAGATCTGCGAGTGCTTCGAGCTGAATCCCTATTATCTGATTTCCAGCGGCTGTATGCTGATCGCGGCAGACCGGGGACACGACCTGGTGCGAGAGCTTGAAAAAGCCGGTATTCCGGCGGCTGTCATCGGCAAAGCCACCGACGGCAAGGCCAGACGTATCATAAACGGCGAGGACGAGAGCTTTCTGGAGCGCCCGAAGACCGATGAATTATATAAAATTTACAAATAAAATATCCTGATAGGAGGGCGAAAACAATGAGAGAAAAAATTCTGACATTCATTGAGAAAAACAGCCGCGTAGATTTAGCGGATCTGGCAGTTATGCTGGGAGTTGAGGAGGCGGCGGTCGCCAACGAGATCGCGGATATGGAAAAGGAAGGCATTATCTGCGGTTATCATACTCTGATTAACTGGGATAAGACGAGCGAGGAAAAGCTGACAGCTCTGGTAGAGGTTAAGGTAACTCCCCAGAGAGGCTTCGGTTTTGATAAAGTGGCAGAGCGCATCTACAATTATGCAGAGGTAGACAGCGTCTATCTGATCTCCGGCGGCTTTGACTTTATGGTCATGATCGAAGGCAAGACCATGCGTGACGTGGCACAGTTCGTTTCTGATAAGCTGTCACCGCTGGATTCCGTGCTCAGCACTGCAACGCATTTTATTTTGAAAAAATACAAAGACCATGGATCTATTATGGCTCATGAGAAAAAAGACGAAAGGATGCTGGTGACACCGTGAGAAACCCATTATCTGACAAAGCAGTTTCTATCCCCTGGTCCGGCATTCGTAAATTTTTCGATGTAGTAAATGAGATGCCCGATGCCATTTCCTTGGGCGTGGGCGAGCCGGACTTTGATACCCCCTGGCATATCCGGGATGAAGGTATCTATACCCTGGAAAAAGGACGTACCTTTTATACTTCCAATGCGGGCTTAAAGGAGCTTCGCGAAGAGATTGTGCGCTATCTTGAGCGCCGGATTCACGTGAGCTATGATCCGCTCCGCGAGGTGCTGATCACCGTAGGCGGCAGTGAGGGCATCGATATGGCCTTTCGTGCCATGCTGAATCCGGGCGATGAAGTTCTGATTCCGCAGCCCAGCTATGTCTCCTATGAGCCCTGTTGTGTCCTGGCGGACGGTGTACCTGTGATCATCGAGTTAAAGGAAGAAAATGAGTTCCGGCTGACCGCACAGGAGCTTCGGGATGCCATTACCGACAAGACCAAGCTTCTGGTTCTGCCCTTCCCGAACAACCCGACGGGAGCAATTATGACCCAGGAGGATCTGGAGGCCATCGCAGAGGTTATCATTGAGAAGGATCTCTATGTTTTATCGGATGAGATCTATTCTGAGCTCAGCTATGCGGGAGACCATATCTCCATCACCAGTATTCCGGGCATGCGGGAGCGTACCGTACTCATCAATGGCTTCTCAAAGGCCTATGCCATGACCGGCTGGCGACTCGGCTATGCCTGCGGACCGGCAGAGATCATCAGTCAGATGACGAAGCTTCATCAGTATGCCATCATGTGCGCCCCGACCAACAGCCAGTATGCGGCAGTAGAAGCCCTGAAAAACGGCGATGAGGACGTAGCCATGATGCGCGAGTCCTACGATCAGAGACGCCGTTTTCTGGTACATACCCTGCGGGAGATGGGACTTTCCTGCTTCGAGCCCTATGGAGCCTTTTATATCTTCCCGAGTGTCAAGGAGTTTGGCATGACGTCGGAGGAATTTGCGACGCGTTTTTTGATGGAAGAGAAGGTAGCCGTAGTTCCTGGTACGGCCTTCGGAGCCTGTGGTGAGGGCTTCCTAAGAATTTCTTACGCGTATTCTCTGGAAGACCTGAAGGAGGCCACCGGCCGCCTGGGAGCCTTCGTGGAGAGACTTCGGGCAGAAAAGGGCACGAAATAAATGGCGATGAATATAGTACTCCTGGAGCCGGAAATCCCGGCAAATACAGGAAATATCGGAAGAACCTGTGTGGCTACGGGTACGAGACTTCACCTTATCGAGCCACTAGGCTTTCAGTTAAACGAAAAGCAGCTGAAACGCGCCGGCATGGATTACTGGGCGAAGCTTGACGTGACAACTTATGTAAACTATGAAGACTTTCTGCAGAAAAATCCGGGAGCCCGTCCCTATATGGCGACGACGAAGGGACCAAAGCTCTATACGGAGGCGAATTTCGAGCCGGACTGCTATATTATGTTTGGCAAGGAGAGTGCCGGAATCCCGGAGGAGATTCTGCTGGAGAATCAGGAGCGGGCAATTCGGATTCCGATGATGGGAGAGATTCGCTCCTTAAATCTGTCAAACTCCGTGGCGATCGTGCTCTACGAAGCGCTGCGCCAGAACAGCTTTCTGGATATGCGCTGTGAGGGGCAGCTTACAAAATATCATTGGAAATAGGTAACTGGGAAGAATAGGGATTTACGGATGAAGTATTCACATTTACAAAAAATAGGATACAAAGTGGGAGGAATCACCCTGGCGCTGGCGCTGGGGTTTTCTTCCTATGCGGCTCCCAGTCAGAGTGATGTGGATAAAATCCAAAGCGAGATCGATAAGCAGCAGGATCAGATCGACAAGACCCAGCAGGAGATCGACGAGACGGAGGATAAGAAGGACAAGCTGCAGCAGGCGAAATCTGAGATGGAGAGTTACCTGAAGCAGCTGAATCAGCAGTATTCCAACCTGGAAAGCCAGATCAGCAAGCTGAGTAAGGATATCGCAGAAAAGCAGGCAGAGATCGAAGAGACCCAGGCCGCCCTGGAGGAAGCTAAAGAGGCAGAAGAGAAGCAGTATGCCGACATGAAGGCGCGTATCCAGTATATGTACGAAAATCCGCAGAATTCGTTCCTCTCGATGCTTCTGGAGGCCGGCAACTTTGCAAATGCTTTGAATCGGGCAGATTACGCCGAACAGATCGCGGAATATGATCGGAATATGCTGGATTCCTACGCGGCGCACAAGGCCGAGGTGCAGGAGCAGGAGGAAAAGCTTCAGGCAGAAAAGGAAGCCTTAGATGAGCTTCAGGCTTCGATGGAGAAAAAGCAAAACGAGGTATCTGCTCTTGCTACCAGTACTTCCGGAAAAATCAGCCAGAAGGTGACGGACATTGCATCCGCGCAGGCTGAATTAGACGGAAAAACCGATACCCTGGCAAGTCAGCAGGAGGTATTGAAGCAGCTGATCGCCGAGAAGAAAAAGGTGGAGGCACAGATCGAGGCAGCAAAGGCAGCAGAGATCATTGGCTCCCTGGGAGATGTCACCGGCGAGAGAACGACAGAGCTGGAATATGTGCAGTATGCGGCTTACAGCGCCAGTGAGGACGAAGTAAAGGCTCTGGCGACCCTGATCTACTGTGAGGCCGGAAACCAGGGTGCCGAGGGACAGCTGGCTGTCGGTGCAGTGGTCATGAACCGGATTCGCGATTCCCGCTTTGCACAGAGCGATATCATGAGCGTCATTCGGGCATCGGGACAGTTCTCCCCCGTAACCTCCGGACGATTCGACCTGATGCTGACAGATGGCGCGGATTCCGTAACCGAATCCTGCTACAATGCAGCCCGCCGCGCTATCGCTGGAGAATCTAACGTAGGAAACCGAACCTTCTTCCGAACCTATGCCAACTATCCCTCCCTAAGCGGTCTGGTGATCGGCGCGCATATCTTTTCCTATACCTGGAATTACTCCAAGTGAAAAAAAACCTTGACAAACGATTCCTGTTCGTGTACAATCATCCGTGTTGTGGCACATGATACTTCTGTCATGCGCACGCGGTTAGCCCAGATAGCTCAGTTGGTAGAGCAGAGGACTGAAAATCCTCGTGTCACTGGTTCGATTCCGGTTCTGGGCATTCACCATTCATTTGGCGATATTGTTTTGAGCCTGGTGACGATGGTATAACATCATAATTTTCATTTGCGGGTGTAGTTCAATGGTAGAACACCAGCCTTCCAAGCTGGATACGTGGGTTC
>CAVHYN010000096.1:0-19596 GCA_963640245.1 Bulleidia sp. | reverse complement strand
CTCGAATCTGCATTCTGCGTGATTCGGCCAGTTATTTATGAAACGATACACTAGCATAAGAGTAGGAGCATGATAGAATATGGAATATATGACCTTGAACCGCTCACAGGCAGGGCAGCTGTCCGGCTATCTGCCGGACGAGATAGGAAATAAGATAGCGACGGATGAGGCCTGCGTCATCGGAGCCGCAGAAGGGGACAGTCTGGTAAGCTTCGGGGTATTTTCTTTTGACGAATTTACCGATGATCACGTAGAATGCCTGTATCTGTATACCGTGCCGGAGGAGAGAAGAAAAGGCTACGCGACAGGACTTATATTCTATGCAGAGTCCGTCTTCCGGGAGCGGGGACTGAAAAATCTCTGCTTCAATCTCTCCGATACCCCGGAAAAGATGAATGCGTGGAATACCTTCCTGTCGAAGCTTGGATATCAGCCCATCGACATGAACTGGCATATCCTCGAATACAGTTTCACAGCCATCGAGAGCAGCCCGGGTATCCGGGGATGCAGCGGCAATGAGCTCTCCTTTCAGTCGTTAGACCGCCGGCAGATCACCTATATGCTGCATCAGGACAAAAGCATCCCCCGTGTCATCCGGGAGATCATAAGAAACGAGGCCGACTGGCAAAAGAGCCTCTTCTACTCGATGCAGGGACATCTCGCCGCAGGCGTCATGATACGGGACAATGGAGTCGATGACCTCTCGATTCACGCCCTCTATCTCAGCTCCCAGCTGAAAAACCGGGGCATCCTCCTCGTGATGCTGGCGAAGGCCGTAGACATGATGAAATCCGCCCGAAGCCAAGAAGCCCGCGTCTACTTCTATGTAGAATACCAGCGCCAGATCGAAGCCTACCAAGCTCTCTTCGGAAATCCCCAGTCCGACTACCTGATCTGCCGCCTCGAAAAACAATTGTAAAGAACTGGGAATAAGATAACAAGGAAGGTTTTGAACAGCCACAAAGCAAGTAAAAACCTAGGGTCTGTCCGGGCGAAACAAAATCATAAGAAGACACTCTGGCGCCGCCGGTCCTTAGAAGGCAGCGCAAGCTGGCTTCTTAGTACCGCTGCAGGCGCCACCGTAGCGGAAGCGGGTCTTCGTTGATTTTTTTTCGCCCGGGCAGACCCGGAAGCCTTTGGGAATTTTAGGAAAGGAGCAAGGCATGGATCAAGAAATCGACTTAATGCTGCAAAAGAAAAGCCAGATCATAGAAACCGGCAAGCAGGAATACCGCCTGCCCGAGCGGGAAACCATCACCCGCGAAACCGAGCAAAAGGAGCGAAAACTCGGTCCCTTGCTCGAGAGCACCCATGAAAATCCCAGCCTTTCTCTGGATGCGATGGGAAAGAGCCTGATGGAAGAATCAAAGGACATGGATTTGATCCGCCAGAAAGGCCGCATTTTCATGCAGAGGTACGAAGGCAGAAACCGGATAAGAAAGGCACTCTAAGAAACAAAAGCGACAGCCGCGGGAAGGTAGGTGAGCAGGATGTGCTACGGATATGAGGACGAAATAAAGAAGCAGCGCGAAGAGGTAAGAAATCAGGAAGAAAACGAAATACAGGAAGCGCACGCAGAGGAACTTAGAGCTCCCGCCGTGCTGCATGCAGAGCCTCAGGCGGTAGAGAGAGGGGCGGATGCGCAGGAGCAGGAGGTAAATATCCTGCAGGATTTTGAGATCGTGGAGATGGAGAAACCTCCGGTTTCCATTCGGGAGAGACTGCAGTGCAAGATCGAGCTTTCCGAGGTCATCGACGAGCGAAAGGACAGCCCCTACATGCAGGCAGTCAAGCAGGCCGTGGGCGAGCTCTCCAGGATGACAGAGCACAACATCCTCGAAAATGGAAATTTCATCCGCCTGAAGGAGGACGGTGACGCCCTGCACGCGCGCTTGAATGAGATCGAGAGCAAGTACATGGCTGCCATCGAGAAATGCCAGACTTATCTCGAAAAGCGGGAGCCGTCTTTTCTCGTACCGAAAACCCGCTACAATACCGTCAAGAACACGATGAAGCTTCTGCAGCAGGAGCTTGACTATATGACGAAGCTTCGTCTGGATATCACAGAGAATCCGGAAAATTATGAAGGCTATGCGAATATGTCCCTTCTGGATCTCATCTACAGGCTGCGGATTCAAAAGGAGCTCGACCAGGGAGTTGATCAGCTCGAGCTGAAGGATTTCGCCCAGATGATTACCGAGAAGGAGGAAGACAGCATCCTTTGCCGGAATGGAAAGCTCTACCGAAAGGGCGAGGTAAAGGCGGAGGATGACCAGGGCAGTATTACCCGGGAGAACTTCCGGATGGCCGATCGCATGGTGCGGCTTCTTCTGGAGCGTCAGGATCTTTCCGGGGCGGAAGAGATGGAACGGATCCGCAGAAATCTATTGAGAGGGCTGGGTGCCGATGTGAAGAATCAGGTATCCGGTCCTGTCAGCATGTTCAGAATCCGTGATTTGCTGGTCAAATTCAACCGCTATACCTCGAAGGTCGATCAGGTACTGCAGGAAGAAAAGAGCAGTGCGAAATTAGACAAGAAAGAGCAGTCAAGAGAGTATCGCACGGCCAGTCAGATCGAGGAGCTTTTGGGCAATGCCTTTGATGACAAGCTGACGAAGAAGGCAAAGAAGAAAGAATATACGAGAAAAACCAGAGCCTTTCAGGATTTCGTGAAGCAAAAGATTATGCGAAAGAAGGATTCGGCACTTCTGGCACGCTTAGAGCTCGAAGCGAAGATGAAGGAGCAGATCAAAGACATCCTGAAGGTCTGCGAGAAGAACAAGGACTGGACGGTTCTCCATCCTTCCGATGAGGATCTGACGATCCTGCTTCGTGGTCGCCTGCAGGCAGTCCGGGATAAGACCTACGAGACAGTACAGCGGATCTATGTGGCGAGACAGCGTCTTCACCAGGAACCGGTGCAGGAGCTGGATAAGCGGGAAATGCAGGAGCTGATAGGGCTCATTCTCACCGAGGCGATGGCGAGCAGCGAGGGGGCGAAACTTGCAGCGACCCTGCAGCTTCAAAAATATACGGAGTCCAAGATTCTGAATGCGGATCTGGAGCTGGAGAAGAGCCTGGGTGCGATGAATACCGAGGAGTTCGAGGGAGTTCCGGTATCGGAGATCCGAAACTATGTCCTTTCGAATGCAAAGCGCTGGAAAAATATGGATCCCGCAGACCGCGAGGTAGCCCTGGCAGCTGTCTTAAGAATCATCGGAAATACCCAGGAGATCCGACTTCTCAGCCATAAGGGACTTCAGCAGGACTTGTCGGAGGAAGAGGCTGCGATCTTAAAAAAGCGGGCAGAGGAGAATTATGCCCTCTATATAGCCAATGAGAAGCAGATCGAGAAGCTTCAGAAGGGCTTCCCGGCAAATTCTGCGCTCCACCAGGGACTGAAGAAGCTGAAGACAAAAAAGCTCAGTCATTTCGGAGCTATGGCCGCAGAGGTGGCGGCAAATAAGCTCAAGAAGAAGCCCGCGGAGGAAGAGAAGAAAGAAGAGAAGAAGAAAGAGAAGAAGAAAGAGAAGAAAAAAGAGCCCGTCCTCGCGATGACGGAGACCGAGGCTTTGAAATATGCGACGTATGATTTGGATGCGAAGACGACCGCGGTCATCACATCACTCTTTTTGGAGCAGCAGCCTTCGAAGCTGATTGGAGAATCGGGAGATCAGAGAAGCGCAGAGATTTTGAATTTTCATGATGCCCTTCGAAGTATGGCGCTTCGCGCAGAAGATCAGAAGAATGCAGAGGCTACGCTTCATATAAACGGCGTCGAGATGCTTTTAAAGCAGGACGCAGCAGGAATCCTGACCCTCGCCATGGGAGGCAAGGAGGTCACCCTGCCGAAAAATGCAGGCTATCTGGCAGATATGCTGGAGCTGGATCTCTGCGATCACTTCGACAGCTATAACGAGGAACAGGCCAGGAGAATTCTTTTGGAGTCCGCGACGCGTGATGAAAATAAGTATACTCGTTATGGTGGCAGCCGCGTGCTCTATGAGCGTTTCCTGACCTATCATGTGGGAATTTCCGCAGAGAAGCTTGCGAATGTAGGCGTCTATGTCCTTCGAAACCTGACGATAAAATACTGTACAGATCCGAATACTTTTAACAAAGAAGAGATCACGAAACTTGCGGATGCCTGTGCAAAAGATCAGATCGGGAAGGTGCATATCAATTCCAGTGCAGCGATCGAAAACCTGATCGCTCTTGAGAATCTGAAGGAGGCAAAGAAGGCAGCTCAGGCGAAAAGGGAGGAGCAGGAGGCAGCAAAGCCTCTGGCAGTAAAGGATAAAGAGGAATGGTCTCCGGAGGAGAAGAGCTACCTGAATCTGGTCAGCGATCTTTTGTTCCTGAAGAAGACGAAGGAAGCCCAGGATTCGAAGAATCCCCTGACAGCAGAGAACTTAAAGTCGGTACTTCGCACGAGGAAGAAGGAGCTTGTGGATGTCCTGAATATGGGACCGATAAAAAGAACGCAAATCCGGCTGCAGCTGCAGTTTATTCCAAATTTTGGAAAAGCGGTAGTTGCGGTGGATGACCTCATTGACAAGCTTATCGAGAAGGGCAAGACTGGTTACAATACCTTTTTGAAGGTTATGGTGTCCAAGGCTCAAGAGGAGAATATGGACGAAGCCCTGGACGATCCGGATCTCACAGAAGATCTGACGGCCTGTGCAGAAAAGATGAAGGAGGCTGTCAATGACGCTTCCACCTTTATCCAAACGACCCTGAAGTCTCTGGCGGACAGTCTGGACGACGATAAGGATGACGGCTGGAAGGAGCTGAGCGATTATACCATCAGCGAGCTGGTGGAAAAAGGCCTCACAGGCGATGAGGGCGAGGGTGCTTTCAACCGAAAGGTATTGTCCGGTTATGTCGAGAAGGCGGCCTTCTCCGACAAGATGCGTATGTTTTCGGCAGCCCTTCGCAATATGCCGAAGATTACCGCAGAGGATCTCCAGAGACTTGGGGCGGAAGGCATCGCTGCAAAGATCATGGCAGGCTACATCAAGGGCGCCGGACCTCTTTTGCATAAGATGATGCAGGGACTTCCCGTCAGCAGCATGGATGAGGCGATGCAGGAGATGATAGGCGATGTCCGTTCGAGACTGATGGAGATCGACGAGGATCTGGTAGACGCTCAGCTCCAGCAGATCATCCGGGAATCGAATGGTTCCATCGAGCGGATCGAGAAGGTGCAGGTACTCGGTGCTGCGTCCGTAGGCCAGACCGTATTGGTAAAGATTTTCGAAAAGGGCAGGACGGAAGGCGTCGAGAAGGTCGTCAAGATCCTGCGTCCCGACGTGCAGCATTATATCGAGCGGGAGCGCGCCTTTATGGAAGGCTGCGCCAAAGAGGTGGATGAGGAAGCCTATAGCAAAAAGCACGGGGAAGCGCCGCCGGAGGGCTTCAAGGGTGGTATGCTGAAGACTTATCTAGGCAAGGAAAAGGCGATCCTGCGGGAGCTGGATCTGCGTATCGAGGCAGACAATATCGAGAAGGGCAGCATCTATGAGGATGAGATGCTCCATATCCGTTCCATGAAGCTCGATAAGAATACGAAGAGCACCGTGCAGACCATCGTACTCGAGAAGGCAGACGGTGTCTCTGTCGATAAATTTATCGACCATAAAAACGAAAACAGAGCAAATCTGGAAAAAGAGACGACGAAGGCGAAGGATAAGTCAAAGGTATATATCTACCAGACGGTGGAAGAGCTGTCCGCCCTTCGAAAGGAATTGGAGACGAAGCAGCAATATCTGATCAATCTGACCGGCAAATGGCTGGATGAGGCGCTTTTCAATACCGGTTTCTTCCATGGAGACCTCCATGCGGGCAATATCATGATGGATGACGAGGGCGTCACCATCATTGACTACGGAAATGCCAGCAAGCTGAGCGCAAAGGAGCAGACGGCGATTCTGAACCTCCTGGCGGCGGCAGCCAGATTTAACGATAAGAGAGTTCGGAAGCATATCTGTTCCATGCTCTCGCCGGAGGCAAAGCGCATCTATGACAGCAAAAAAGATACGCTGGATAAAAATATCCGCACCATCGTAAAGATGGAGGACGGTATGCCGGTACAGACGATATTGGCTGTCTTAAATGAGCTTCAGAAGGAAGAGATCGAGATCCCGGAGGGACTCTATAACTTTATTCAGTGTTTTGTACGTATCTTCGGTACACTGACCGATTACAAAAACCTCATTGCCAATGTCGATGAAAGCATCGAGAATGTCATGAAGAGTGAGCAGCGGGGCGATGTAGTGGACAACCCGGAGAACGATGTCATGAAGCGGATCATGAAGAAGCTGCTGGTGCGTGTCGACAAGAAGAAGGCGGATCGTCCGGAGGCGAAGGAGAACATTGAGAATATCGTAAGAGAGGCGATGGCCAATAAAGAAGTAAACATGGATCTTCTGCAGTACCTATGTGACACGAAGCACAATCCGGTTCAGGGAGGTTTTCAAAGAATCCAGAGTGAAAAGGCAAAGATGAAGGATGTGGCAGAGCTGGTGGAAAGAATCTATCCGGGCTATATGCCGATCTTCCACAATGAGGAGCCATGGACTGTGCTTCATGATCTGAAGTATGCAGAGAACTTTGGCATCCAGGAGGGCAAGAATGTAGTAGAGTGGTTTAACACCAGTGTTGTGAGTTGTTGGGTAGAGACCCAGACGATCCTCAAAGTAAAAAGACCGGTTGAAGAGCTGAAAAAGAAAAAGCAGGATGCTGTACAGCGGAAAGAAACGCTGAACGATCCGCAGGCAAAGGCTGCATGCGATCAGGAAATTGCAGAATGTGATGTGAAGATCGAAGAGCTTATGAGGAGACAAGAAGCTCTTCAGGCACATTTGGATCCGATAAAGAAAAAGATAGAGGCGATTCAGGGACAGTTAGAGCAAGGAGAGCTGAACCGTGAGGCTTTGCAGGAGGCGATCGACGAGAGCTACGGTGTCATAAAGGAAGTCATGCAATGGGAGGCGAAGGATGACAATGAAAGGGAATTCATCTCCTGTCTGATCGATCTGAGCGTGACCACGAGACCGAATGAAAAGGAAAATATCAGCGAGAAGCTGAAAACCGACCGGGAAAATGCCAGAAGAAAACTCGAGCGCATCGCCAATGTGATTCACAGACGGTCCGATCCGAAGTCCTATGCGGAGGAGATGGCGGATGCAGTGATCAGGGATGAAAGCTATCAAAAGCTTGGAGAGTCCCTGAAGGACTGGTTTGAGAACAGCGAGACTCATGGAGAGGAGCTGCGTACCGCTTATCTGAATGTAGGCGCGGCGAAAAAGAGAGGATCCGTGGATGCAGCATCTCCCGAGGTAAAGGCTTTCCTAGAAGCCCTGCGAGTCTCTATCACGGCACGCAGTGCACAGATCGAAGGAATTGCAAACGAGAAAAATCGATCGGACGAGAGCGGAAGCGAGGAAAAGGCCATCGCGGATCTGCTGGAGTCGAATCTCGTCATGTCGGTGTTGTCGTTGGATGGCAATGGACTGCCTTACCTCTTTGAGCACAAGCTGGATGCGGATAAAAAACAAGAACTTGCGACAAATAAGAAGAATCGTAAGTCAAGGCATATGGAAAAGTTTTACAACTCCCTTTCGAATGCAAACCTGAAAAATGCTGTTCGCGCTCTTTCGGAGGCGACGAAGCAGTACAACCACGTTATGGGTCTTCTGTACGGCGGAAGAGAGGACTTGATGCCGAATGAGAAGGAAATAGACAGAGCTATTCGGGGGATAAATCAAGCATTCAACAATATGCTGAGGAAAATCGCGAAGATCGAATTCTATCCGGCAGAACAGAAAAAGATCGACAAATATTTCAAAGCCTTGGAAGAAGAGCCGGGGGCCATCGGAATCATGCGGATTCTCTACGAGGTAGGACGCTATATTGAGGAATCCATGGATGGCACGATCTATACGGATCTGCAGGCAAATCAGAACGGGCAGCCGACTGAGCGACGCATTGACGCACTCTACGACAAGGAGATGATGGATTGGGATATCATCCCGGATGGACAGTATCTCGGAAAGCTTGTGGTAGAGGAGAGGCTCGGAGAGGATGGCAAGCCGATTCCCTTAAAGGAACGATTGAAGAACAACGAAGATATCAAATGGATAAATAAGCAGAAAGAGTAATGAGGTAAGATGATTAAAATCGTATCGATTACCAAGGAACAGAAAATTTATTTTATGGCGATGGATCCGCTGATGCTGATGGATCGGCTGGATATGGCAGGCATGTTTGCCCTGGGAGCCCTCGATGAGAATGAAGAAACGCACGAGGTGATCCCGGTAGGACTGATGGTCTGCGAGGAAGGAAGAAGCTCCTATAAGATTCACTGGCTTTGCGTAGATCCGGAGTACCGGATCCGGGGCATCGGGACAAAACTTTTGACAGCAGTCTTCGATGCGGCGGTCCGCAAAGGCTACCTCTATGTGGAGGCTCATATCGTCCAGACAGCGGAGCGTAAGGAGTACTGCGCTGCAGAGGATTCCTACCTGCGCGATCATTTCTTTACAAAGCGCAGGGAGCTTCCGGGAGAATGGCATACGACGGTAGAGAGTATGGCTCAGACCTTCGAGCGTATCAAAATTCCGGAAGGCAGCACGGTAAAGTCCTTGGGAGAGCTGGAAGAAGACGAGCGGAAGCTTGTACTGGCGAAGCTATTGAACCTGAAGCATCAGACCGGACGAAAGTGCATCTGGAAAAGAGAGGAGCTCTTTGATCCCGAGCTTAGCCGGATCAGCTATCGAAACGGACGGCTTACCGGAGGTCTGCTGATCCAGACCATCGCAGTGACGGATCCGAAGATCGTAGGCGAGCGGATCATTCCCTCGGATCGACGGGTTATCTATCCGATTTTTCTGGGATCAGCCGGAGAACTGGACGGTGTCAGCCTTATTGCCGACGGCTGTAAGGCGGCTGCGAAGAGCTATCCCGGAAATACAAAGATCTGCGTCATCAGCCATACCGACGGCTTTCGAAGCTTTTACGACCGGCTGATGCCGGACTGCTACGTAAAGAGCTATCGTTTGATCGCTGAGGTTAAGGACTACGAGCAGGCAGACGAGCACGCAGGAGAATACTATATCTTGTAAGAGGTAACTTACGATGCGGATGGATCGGGTAACCCCGGGAAAATTGAAATATTTCAGAAACTTATGTAAACCAGAACTCTTTGCCGGAGCCATGGAAGGAAAGCTTCTGGCCTGCGGCGCAGTCATGGGAACGACGCCCTGCGCCCTCCTGCTGGCAGAGGTGGAAGAAGGTATTGCCCGGGTAGTGAGTATCGAGGTCGCGGAAGCCTTTCGAAGAAGACATCTGGCCTGCGATCTCTTGAGCGCCCTCCCGAAGCTTATTCCGGGAATTTACCGTATCGAGCTAAGCTACTGGGAATCAGAAAAGGATGGTTTCTTAAGTTATCTGGAGACGCGGGAAGGAAACTACCGGGAGGAAGAGTCATACTCCTTCCGCTTGATTCTAAACCAGGAGACCTTGCAGGAGCTCATGCTTCCGGGCGGGGATCGGAGCCTTTGTCCGCTGGATAAGCTTTCCGAGCGGCAGCGAAGAAAGCTTTTGCCGGAGGAGGAGAGGGACTGGTATATGCCGGCCAGCATCTGTCATGAAAGCGGAGGGCTTGCGGATGCCTGGGTGCTGGTATGCCGGGAGGCTGACGGAGGGCTTCGTCTCTATGAGGCAGGCTCGACGGAGGAGGGCGGACTTGCCCTTCTGGCCTGTATCCGATGGCTTGCCGAAGCGATCCGGACAGGGGAGATTCCCGAACTAACGATTCTCTGCAGGACAAAGAAGCAGCGGCAACTGTTCACGCAGCTGTTTCCGGGGCAGGGAACCGAGGAAAACAGGAAGACGATCTACTGGTACCCGCGAGGGTAAATACCGCTTACAGAGAGGAGAAGAAGGATGCCTCATATCGAAGATCAGGAAAGGAAAAAGAAGCAAATTGCTGCGGAGATACAGCGGGCTGAGAATCATGATGTATTCAAGTACCGGGAAGATCATCCGGCTTATCATCATGGTGATCCGCTGAGAAAAAGAAGCCACAAGGAAGCAGATAAGCTGGCGAAGAAGGAAGCTAAGCTGGAAAGCCGCATTTCTTCTCTGGAGCGAAAGCTGAAGAAGGAGAGAAACGAGGACGCACGCTGGAAGATCGAGCTTCAGCTCAAGAAGGAAAAGCTTCAGCTGGCTCTCGTTAGTCTGCAGGAAAAACAGAAACGAATGACCGTCCTGCCGGAGCAGCTGGCTGTAAAGACCAAGGTCGAGATGGACGGCTTAAAGCAGATCATCGATCTTCGGAGGGAGCTGATCGGGCATTATGCAGAGTGCGGTGTCCTTTCCGCAGAGCAGGAGACAGAGATTCAAAAGCAGCAGGAAGCCCTGCAAAGCGAGATCCCGCATTTCGAAAGAACGACCAGGCTTCATGAGCAGCAGGTAAGCCTCGTCAGGGCGGAGACCCGTGCCAGGGAAGAGATGGAAGGCAAAAGATACTCTGAGATTATCGACGAGTTTCGAACTCTTCGGCTGACTGAACAAGATATGGATGAAGAGAGGATCCGGGAGAATCCGGAGCACTATATCCGAATCGCGCATCTGATTCGAAAAATGAAACAGGTTCCAAATCTCCATAGATATGAGACCAACGTGGAAGTGCGAAGGGCACTTCGGGAGAAGCTTGCTGATCTGAAAGACTATCAGAACTATATCCGGGAAGTCTTTCGAAAGGAAGGTATCGATATTTTTACCTGGGATCTGCATTTTTCCCATACAGCGGAGCAGCTTGGAAAACGACTGACCTTCCTGGCAGGACGAAAGCACCGGTTGAAGAGATTTTATGCTTCCAGAAGCTGGAATCAAGATCAGATGGACGCGGAAGAAAAGAGGAGAAAAGAGGAGCAGGAGCGCGAAGAACGGGGAAAGACAGGCTTAGAGCAGCGGCTTTCTTTTCTGGAGGAAGAGCTTCAGCTTCAGCAGGATCCGGAATTCAAGATCGCAAAGACGATCTGGCGCCCGATCGATAAGGCAGAAGAGAATGAGACCGACCCGATCGTCAAAGCCGATCTGATGGATACGATCGGAACGATGAACCGTCTTTATGAAAAATACCGCCTGGCACAGATCTTTTATGCGATAAAGAAGAAGTCAGGAGATCCGAAGCTGAAAGAGCTGGGAAATAAGCTTCTCTTTTATTTGAAACTTGCCAGACAGCCGGGAGAGGACAGGTTTAAATTTGAGGACAGGGAACAGGAAGCCCTGCAGCTTGCGATGAAGGAGTTCCAGAAGACGATTGCCCAGGTCGAGGGGGAGACAAAGCGGCAGCTTAACATGCTCTACAGCCTGATGAATGACAATGTGGACGGCGAGCTGGAGGTGCCGGAGAATGCAGAGCTTCGGGTGTTTGACGATAGCCGTTTTCGGCTCAATCCCTTCGGCTTCGAAGCTCTGGTCTATCGGAAAAAATGGAAGGATCGAAGAAAGGATCCCCTGTTTCCCCATTCTCCGACGATCAAGGATATCTCGCAGGGAGGCGCCAGAGACTGCTACCTTATGGCAGGTCTGGCCGCAGTACTGTCACTTCATCCGGAGGCGATCCGCAAATGCATGAAGGACAACGGAGACGGAACCGTGACTGTGCGCTTTTATCACAGGGATGAGGCAAGGAGGAGGCAGGAGCCCCGGTATTATACCGTGACCAAGACGACGGTCTGCGATGCATACACAGGGGAAGATGTCTATGCAGAAGGCTCTCTCTGGGTACAGATGATGGAGAAAGCCTATCTGGCCTCCGGTCTGCCTCACAACAGCACCATGGAGGAGCAGAACCGGGATGAAAATCATAAGATTCACTTTGATGAGCTGAGTAGTGGAGTTGCCCAGAACTTTGTCAGTCAGCTGATAGGAAGCGAATTCGAGGGAATGAGAATGAACGATCTGGACAAAGGCTTGTACGATACAATTCAGGATGAGAGAAGAGAGAAAGAAATCCAGAAGCAGAATCGAAACGAGAATGAGAATCCGAACCAAGAGCCAGAGGATCTGTATACTGCCTCCGAAAATTCTGTCTACGAGGATATCAATAATTCCCTGAGGCGCGAGGAATATGTTTTCTATTCCGCGAGAAATAAATTTAAGGGCTTCTTTCATGGAGTCAGTGTCACTGGAGAGGAGATAGAGCATGGTCTGGCATCAAATCATGCCTATGCTGTTCTGGGAACCAAAACCAGGAAAATAAACGGAAAAAAGCACAAATTTATCCTGATTATGAATCCCTGGGCAAATAGGGAACGCGTCTACCGTGTAGACAGGAATAAGGATTTTGGTAAGGCAAAAGGAGTAGAGGGCGAGCCGGAGGAAGGTATCATGCTTTTGGATTTGCGTGATTTTATTGACTGCGGCAGTATGTATAGAACGATGCCGAGCGACTAGACAGGCGGAAGGAGAAATGGCATGAGAATCATCAGATGGAGTGAGGAACGGCTGGCAGGTTATTCCTGGGATTGTCCGGCCTGGATAGAGGAAGCACTGGAAGTAAATCTGGCATTTGCCTATTGTATGCTGGATGAGGAAAGCGGTCGGGTGGCAGCCTGGCTGGCGGCTTATATGCAGGAGCGCAGAGTGGAGATTCTGGCCGGAGGAGAGGACGCTTCCCTGGCAGCAGGACATCCACTGGAGCGTCTCCTCGTGCGCCTGCAGCAGTTTTGCAAAGAGCGGCAGATCACCCTTATGGAGACAGAACGGCTTGGACTTTCCGGCGATGTGGCAGCCCATACTCTGGCAGCCGCAGGCTTTGTAAGGGAAGAAGGACGCAGCCTTCGAAGACTGACGCTGAGTGGAGAAGACAGTAAAAATAGCGAAAACAAGGATTACGAATATAAGACACTCGGGGAAGTTTCGCAGGAAGAGCGTGAGATGCTTTTACAGCTCTTAGAAGGAGCCGGGGCAACGCTTCCGGAGTACCGTGGCAGCATCGTGCCGGAGCTTACGCGGATCGCATTTCGCGGAGGAAAGGCGGAGGCCTATGTCTTTGTCAGTCAGTACCGTGGCACGCTCCTTGTCAATCAGCTGACAGCCTCAGGGGAGGAGGCAGGAAGAAGCCTCTGGCAGGCTATCCAAAGTCGACTTTACCGGTATGAAAATGCGGGAATCCCTGTATTTGCGGAAGCGGAAGCCTATGACGAGAAGGTCATGGGTAAGGCAAAGGAGATACCGGTGGAAATCTATGCCTGGGTGGATACCGAGCAGGATCTCCTCTCACCGGAGGAGACAGAAGCAGAGCTTCAGCTTCGTGCAGATGATGCAGATGATCTCGACGCGCTTCTGATCTCGAGACTCTATCCTCTGGCAAAGCTAATGAAGGAGGAGCAGGTAGAGCATCATATGGCACTTGACTCAGGGCTTCATCCGAAGCTACTGGTGATCGCTCAGAGCCTTGGCGGAGAGGATCTGATGCAGGTTCGCGTTCTGGCGGACGATGTGAGTATCGGATACTTCCGCTTCCAGGTTACGACAGAGTTTGAAGGCTGGAGCGCCGGACAGAAGACGATGGCACAGGTCAGCCGCCTGAACCGTGAGCTCCCGGAAGGATCGGTCTACTGGGATGAGAGCGGAAAGCTGATCCTGCGTGCGAATGTGCCGGAAAAAAGCCTTCTGGATGCTTCCTTCTGGAGACGATTCTATCGCAACTGGATCCGTGCCTGCCGCCTGATACACAATCGGTGATATTTTGTAACATTTTTTCTTAAAGTTTTATAAAGAATGCGACAGCACTTTGCATTCCTGCCCTATTTGCAGTATAATGTAACAGATGTGTAACGAACCAAAACATTGTTGCAGAGAAAAAGCGCAGGAGGACGGCAAAATGAAGAAAGTCAATGTAAAGGGATGCAAAGCAGGGAAAAAAGCATATGCAGTAGTCGGTGTACTGGCAGCCATCGGAGCAGTCGCAGCAGGCGGCGTAGCGCTCTATAAGAAGTTTTTCGCACCGAAGCCGGAGGAAGAGGAGCTTGAGGAAGAACTCTTAGAAGAAACAGAGGCAACCGAAGAAGCTGCCGAGGAAGCTACGGAAGAAACCGCTGCAGAGCCGGAAGAAGCCGAAGAGGCAAAGGAAGAGCTGGAAGAGACACCGGAAGAAGCGGAAACAGACGCAGAATAAAAAGGATAAGAAACAAAACGGCACGGGAAACCGCGCCGTTTTTTCGTAAAAGAAAAAGTTATTGAAAAACCTTTAATAAAAATTATAAAAAGTTTCGGCAAAAATATGATAAAATAAACCTAACTATATTTATTAGTTATATTCATGCAAATTAAGAAAAGAGATAAAGGAGCAGAACCCATGAAAAAGAGAACCCTCACCATCCTGTTTACAGCAGTACTTGGAAGCACCCTAGCCCTCACAGGCTGCGGAAGCACGGACAGCGCAGGAAGCACTGCAGGAACGACAGAGAGCACCGAAAGCAGCGGCAGCACAGCCACAGAAAGCATAGATGTCTCAGATGCAGGAGACAGTGATCTATTCGCAGCCATGGCAAACTATCAGTTCGAATACGCGAGCGGTGCAGGAGCCTGGAGCACGGAGCTGACTGTGGAGGCAGACGGAACCTTCACCGGCCTCTATCACGATTCCGATATGGGAGATAGTGGGGACGGCTATCCGGACGGCACCGTCTATGTATGCAATTTTACCGGTAAA
The DNA here is from genome assembly GCA_963640245.1 of Bulleidia sp. Classification (GTDB taxonomy): domain Bacteria; phylum Bacillota; class Clostridia; order Lachnospirales; family Lachnospiraceae; genus Laedolimicola. The sequence continues at coordinate 4,865 of CAVHYN010000096.1, read as the reverse complement.
TTTGCGACACCGGAGCAGGTAGATGAATATACCTACAAGACCAGCATAGAGAGCATCACCAGCGAGAAGGAAGAAGGAACCGAAGAGCTGGCGGACAATATGCGATATGTCTACAGCTCTCCCGCCGGCCTTACTGATGCGGAGGATATCTACATCTATACGCCGGGTGCCGTGATCGCAGACCTGCCGGAGGGCTATCAGTCCTGGATCAGCTTCGCAAGCGACGGAGAGACGACCCTTTCTTACTACGGCATCTACAATGAAAAGGGAGAGGCAGGCTTCTACAGCTACGATTACAGCGAGTTCGGAAGCGAGGAGGAAAGTCTCTACGACGCAGGAACGACAGATATCGATACCTATATTCCGGCAGAATCAGCGATCGGTCAGGAGCTGGCCAAGGTAGAGGAGAAGGCAGCAGCCATCGATAAGAAGCTGGAGACCGAGAATCTCACCCAGACCGAGATGAATGACCTGGCCGAACAGCAGTATAAGCTGTGGGACGAGGAATTAAACTCCATCTGGAAGCGTCTGAAGGAAACGATGGATGACGAGGACATGGCCAGACTGACCGAAGAGGAAAAAGCCTGGATCGAGAAAAAGGATGAAGAGGTAAAGGCAGCAGGAGCAGATTATGAAGGCGGCAGCCTCCAGTCGATGGTGATGAGCACGAAAGCAGCAGAACTTACAAAAGCCCAGGTTTATGAGCTGGCCAAGAATCTGATATAGAGGAGACAAAAGATGCCCAAGGATCAAGTATTACAGAAGAAGCAAAAAAATGTTGAAGTACAGCAGGTACAGGAACAGCAGTTGCTGGAGAACCAGTCCACCTTTCTGCAGGATTTCATGCCAAGTGAGGAGCAGCTGGAAGTTGAAAAAGAGCTGCTGGAGCAAAAGGAGTTTCTGGCCACCTCGAAGGATGTGGAGAGTCTAAAAAACCTGAATGCCTATATGGAGAACCGCAGTCACCAGGCCTGGGCGCAGAACTACGATGAATTCTCCGAACTCGCCAGTCACCTGAATCAGCAGTTCCGGACGCAGTATCGTATCGAGACAAAGAATTCCAACTGGACGGAGCTTGAGCAGCAGGCGAAGGACACCCTGGCACAGGTGATGCAACGGGATGCCGAGCAGCAGAAGATCAAGGAAAATACCAGCTTTGCAAAAATCGAGGAGACGATAGATGCGATTTTGAAGGATCGCAATATCATTACGGATTCCAAGAGGTTCCGCAGCATTCGGGAGACCTGTGAGAAGTATAAGGCAGAGAAAAAGAGCCTGAAGAATAGGCTTGCGATCCTTTCGGAGCTGCAGGGCAAGGTAAGAGCCTATACCGAGATTCGCTATAAAAAGGATGGATACGGCAGCGAAAAGGGATCGCGCCGCATGGGCTGGATGAGTAAGCTTCTTGCGATGATCGGAAGCGTGCAGGAATCCTCCCTGCCGGAGCTTGCCGGATATGCAGAGCAGATGATAGAAAATGAGGAAAGGCGCGGAAATGTCAACGATGATTTGCGTAAATATCATAAAGATAAGGTAGATGCACTCAAAAAGACAGGCAGCACGATTCCGAAAGAGCGAACGGGAGATTTTCTGCTTTACTATGAGCGGGACAAGAAAGGCAATGTGACAGAAAAAACCAAGAAGAACTATGAGCAGAATATGAAGATGCTGGATACCCTGGGCAATGGGGAATTCACGCCTGAGAACCAGGAGCTTCGTATCGGAGCCCTTGTCAAGATCTACTACCGGCTGCATAGAATGACCATGGAGGAAAAGGATCTGACACCGGAAGAAGCCAGGAAGAAGGCAAAAGATGTTATGGAAAAAAGACTGGGAACCGAGGGCTTTACTACGGTATATAACAACTTTAACGATCTGTTGAAGGATGAAATAAATCGGTATAAGCATGAGAACTTGCCAGTGGATCCGCGACTTGACTATATGAAGGAACAGACTGCGAATTCTCTAAGCATTCATTTTTCCTGTATGGCAGAGAGCCTGCTGTTAGGAATTGGCCTAAATCCAAAAGGCGAGCTGAACATCACGAATGGAGGGAAAAAGATCAAGTTTTTGGAAAACAATCTGAAAGAGCAGATGGATGTCTACCAGGGAATAGCTCGAATGGAATATGAAAAGGGAAATCGGATACCGGATCCGAATCCGGAGCTTGAGGAGTCTCTGAAGGAAGCGTTGTTCCACTATGATCAGGAGTCCTACATGGAAGTCATGTCTAAGGAGAGTGCGCAAGCCACCCGGAAGTTTGATGAGAGAGAAAAATTCGTGAAAGACGATTTGGAAGGAACATACGGTGATTACTTTACTGTCAATGGTCTGCAAAAGCTGGGGCTTCCGCTTTATTGGAAAGGATTAGGATCACCGGATAGAGCCTGGGCTGTGCTGGATCCTTATGAAAAGGATGCAGACGGAAACGTAACAAAGAAGACAGAGGCCAATTATGAGCAAAATAAACGAATCATGGAGCTCCTCTATAGCCCTGTTGCGGAGGATCGAATCGCAGTCATTGCCAAAATGTACCTGAAGCTCGGAAAGGTATTTACAGACGGAACGCCTGTGACAGAAAAGGAGATATTAAAGGCATATACGAAAATGCACATGACAGATACGATGGCTCAGGCACGAAATGTTCTGGATGATATGCTGAAGGACGAGCTGGCACGAGATAAAGACAATGAACTGGTGAAATATATGAAGAGATTCAGTATGTCTCAGGTAGAGGCCAATGTGCAATATATCGGAGAGTATATCAGGGGTTCCTACGGATATGATCAAACTGGAAAGGAGTTTCAGGGAACAGCGGAAAAGGTGGAACAGCTTAAGGGTGTTCAGAGAGCGGTGAAGGACACCATCATGGGAGACCTGCAGGAAATAATCGACAAGGAAAAGGCAGAAAACGATGGCCATCTCCTGAGAGAGGATCCGGTCATGGAGGAAAAATTAAAAGACCTGTGCAGAAGAAAGGGACTGAGCTGGGATTAAAGGTTCTTTAAAGATTCTGTCCGGCTTCTATACTTTGAGACCACCCGGTGGTAAAATAGAATCACACGAAGGTAGAGAAATTCCCGGAACAAAAAGTAGCAAAATAGAAGGAATTATTCAAATAAGAGGAGAAAAGAAATGAAAAACAAAATTGTAATCGCGATGACCATTATGACCATGAGTGCAGCTATGCTGGCAGGCTGCGGATCTTCCGTAGATCAGGGAACTACCGCAGAAACTACGACTGAGACGACTGCAGATGCGGAGGATACCACAGACACGGCAGACACCGAGGATACCCAGATTGCAAATCCGTGGACTGAGACAGACGCTACCGGTATCCTGGAGACCACAGGCTTTCTGATGAGCGCGCCCTCCGGAGCGACAAATGTCACCTACTCTGTTATGGAGGAGGATGGTCTGGCTCAGATGAGCTACGAGCTTGACGGAGCAAGCTGGAATTACAGAATGCAGGCGGGAGAGAAGATGACAGATATCTCCGGGATGAATTACAGCTGGGATATGGAAGAAGGAGAATTTTTAGGAATGGCAGCCAATTTCTATGCTTACGTAGGAGATGACGAGATGGTACAGCTGGTATGCTGGTATGATGCCCTGACCGGTATCAATTATTCCCTGTCTGCTACCGGAGATGACCTGGACGGCATGGACATCCAGGCCTATGCGGAGAGCATCTATAGCTCCATGCAGGGAGAGGCGACAGACGACCCGACCGGCGATGCCGAGAACGAGCTGAAGGAGTATTTCCTGGGTGAGCATACCAGAAGCGAGGACGGCAGCACATTGACCATCAAAGACAACGGAGACGGCACCTATGATATCGCCATCAGTGTCACCCGCCTGGCATCCCTGGAGGGCGGCGTCGGCACCTTTGCAGAGCATAAGATGACCTTTGAGGTTCAGGATCCTTCTGAAAATACCCTGAAGGGCATGATTTACCGTGACAGCGATAACAGCCTGGTTGTTCGCATCACAGACAGCAGCTGGGAGTATCTGCCGAACGGTGAGGAACTGGCAGGATTTGGAAAATAAAGAGCAGGTATAAATAAGAATCAGTATCCGGGAGGAATGAAGCATGTGCTATAACTATGAAGAGGAAAAAAATAAACAACCGCAGGAGCAGCAGGCACTTGGAGAACATGTGGAGGAAGTGCAGCAGAACCAGATTCCCCTGCAGGAAGTGCAGCAGAACCAGATCCCCCTGCAGGAAGCTTTGCCTGCTCAGCAGGTAGAAGCTGATCCCCTTCAGGGCTTCGTCGTGGTGGAGCGCATGGAGGAAGCCCCCCTGGCAGTGCGGGAACGGCTGCAATGCCGGATAGATGTTCGGACAGAGATCGATGAGCAGCAGGACAGCCGCTATATGCAGGCGGTGAAACAGGCGTTGACCGCATTGGCTGTCGATACGGAGCGAGCGATGCTTCCGGGCAACGACGCTGTCAATCTCACCCGCGACCGCGACAGCTTACATGAGAAATTAAATGCCATCGAAGAGAAATATCGTGAAGCCATTGAGAAGTGCGAGGTTTATCTGGCGAAGAGGGAGCCTACCTTCTTTGCGAGCCTTCATAAGCGCTACCAGTCTGTCAAGAATACGAAGGAGCTCTTAACGAAGGAGCTTGGCTATGTGACAAAGCTTCGCACAGATATTGCCGAAAATCCGGAAAACTATCAAGGAAAGCAGAAGGTCTCCTTCCTCGATCTGGTCTATCAGCTTCGAGAGAGAAATGAATCGATCCAGCGGCTGGAGATGAAGGACTATGTAAAGATGCTGACTGACAAGAAGGATGACAGCATTCTTTGCAGAAACGGACAGCTCTACCGCAGGGACAGCAAGTCCGCTGGCTCCA
>CAVHYN010000095.1:0-20512 GCA_963640245.1 Bulleidia sp. | reverse complement strand
AGCAAAAGGAAAGCCTCGCAGAGGCGATTTTGCGAATGGGGCTCTGAATAGTTACATGTATTTTAAAAAGTAAAAAACAAACTATTTGAGGAGAACTATATGAGCAGACCTCTCCCTACGCTGGGAAACCCGAAGAATACCATCGAAATTTTAAATAAATACAAATTTGTCTTCCAGAAAAAGTTTGGACAGAACTTCCTGATCGACGAGCACGTGCTGGGCAAAATCATTCGTTCCGCGGAGATCACCGAGAATGACTTTGTCGTGGAGATCGGGCCGGGCATCGGTACCCTGACCCAGTACCTGGCAGCGTCCGCGCGCGAGGTGGCTGCCATCGAGATCGACGATGCATTGATTCCGATCCTGGAGGATACCTTAAGTGCTTACGATAACGTGACGGTCATCCATGAGGATGTGCTGAAGGTAGACTTATGTAAACTGGCAGAGGAGAAGAACGCAGGAAAGCCCATCAAGGTCGTGGCAAATCTGCCTTATTACATTACGACGCCGATCATCATGGGGCTTTTCGAGAATCATGTGCCGGTGGAGAGCATCACCATCATGGTACAGAAGGAAGTGGCAGACCGGATGAAGACCGGCCCCGGATCCAAGGACTATGGTGCCCTGTCATTGGCCGTGCAATATTATGCAAAGCCTGAGCTGGTGGCGAATGTCCCGCCAAACTGCTTTATGCCGAGACCCCGGGTGGGGTCAGCGGTGATACGTCTGACCCGCCACGCGGAGGTGCCGGTGCAGGCAAACGATGAAAAGCTGATGTTTGCAATTATCCGTGCATCCTTTAACCAGCGCAGAAAGACGCTGGTCAACGGCCTTGGCAATGCGCCGGGGCTGCAGATTCCGAAAGAGGAGACCGCCGCGGTTCTGGAGGAAATGGGACTCCCGGCTACGATTCGCGGGGAGGCGCTGACGCTGGAACAGTTTGCAGAGCTGTCAAACCGAATCCGTCAAAAAGGGGTAAAGTCCCTATGACAGCAGATGAAATCTATATGAAGGAGGCTCTGCGGCAGGCGAAAAAGGCGGAGGCACTTCTGGAAGTACCCATCGGCTGTGTCATCGTTCAGAATGATAAAATCATTGCCCGGGGCTATAACCGGAGAAATACGGATAAAAATACCCTGTCCCATGCGGAATTGAATGCGATTCGAAAGGCGAGCAAAAAGACCGGGGACTGGAGACTCGAGGACTGTACGATGTATATTACTCTGGAGCCATGTCAGATGTGTGCCGGTGCTATCGTTCAGGCGAGGATGGGACGGGTCGTCATCGGTGCCATGAATCCGAAGGCCGGCTGCGCCGGTTCGATCCTGAATCTCTTGGAAATGTCGGAATTCAATCATCAGGTGGAGGTAGAACGAGGGATCCTGGAGAAAGAATGCAGCGAGATGCTCAGTAATTTTTTCAAAAGACTCCGCGCAGAGAAGCAAAAGCGGAAAAAAGCGGCTGACGAAGCGGCGGAAAGCGTTGACAAAGACAAGGATTAAAGTTATACTGAACAGGATCGCCTAAAAGACGATCCCTAAAAAGTCATAAAGCTTCCGCGCAGCCGGGGAATTAGCGGCTCCCTGTACCTGCAATCCGCTACAGCAGGGGTGATGTTCTGCCTCGGACTTTATAGACAGTATGCAGCCCTTTGCAAGCAGCATAGACGCTTGGGTCTTGCGCAACAGGAATCTGTGAATCGAGTCAGGTCAGGAATGGAGCAGCTCTAAGCAGAACCTCTTGTGTGCCGCGAGGTCGCCTGAGCCGAGCCCGCTACAGAGGTAACGGTACTGTTTCACGGTTCAAAGCAGAACGCGCGGATTTAAAAAGAATAGAAGAGCCATCCGGGATTGTTCCATAGAACACTCGGGTGGCTTTTTAATTCATAGAAGGCACATTCTTTCTTAAATTGGGTCTTGCAAAATACCCTAAGGGGGTATATAATAAACGCGAAATGAAAGAAAAAGGTAACTGGTCAGATACCGGACGGTTACAGAAATAGAGGTGAATCGATGGAAGAAAAGAAACCATGCTGCTGCAGCCATAAGACGAAGGAGCGCACAGAAAAGGAGTACAAGGATCTCCTGAACCGGCTGAGTCGTATCGAGGGGCAGGTGCGGGGAGTCCGGAGGATGGTAGAGACAGATTGCTATTGTACCGATATTCTGGTACAGGTATCTGCGATCAACGCAGCGCTGAATAGCTTCAACAAGGTGTTGCTGGCCAATCACATCCGTACCTGCGTGGCGGAGGACATTCGAGAAGGCAAGGACGAGACCGTCGATGAGCTGGTGACGGTATTGCAGAAGCTGATGAGGTAATCGAAAAACGAGGAGAATATGAAAATGAAACAATACAAGGTAACAGGTATGAGCTGTGCAGCCTGCAGCGCCCGGGTGGAGAAGGCAGTCAATGGAGTGCCGGGTGTCACATCCTGCTCCGTCAGCCTTTTGACAAACTCCATGGGCGTAGAGGGAACAGCGGATGCAGCCGCGGTCATCGCGGCAGTGGAGGCGGCAGGATATGGTGCTTCCGAAAAAGGCGTGGAAAATAGCAGCGCGAAAGCGTCTGCGGGTTCGGACGATGATTTCTTAAAGGATACGGAGACTCCGAAAATCCGAAAAAGATTGATCGCATCCCTAATTATTCTGGCTCCCCTGATGTATCTTTCGATGGGACATATGATGTGGAATTGGCCTGTGCCGGGCTTCATGGAAGGAAACCATGTAGCGATGGGGCTGGCGCAGCTTCTTTTGACGGTTCTTATCATGGTCATCAACCAGAAATTTTTCATCAGCGGATTCAAGGGACTGATACATGGTGCACCGAATATGGATACGCTGGTGGCGCTGGGATCCGCAGCGTCCTTCGGCTACAGCACCTACGCATTGTTTGCGATGACGGTAGCGCAGGTAAATCTGGATATGGATGCTGTCATGGCCTATATGCATGAGTTCTATTTTGAGTCGGCAGCGATGATTCTGACCCTCATTACCCTGGGAAAGATGCTGGAGGCACATTCAAAGGGAAAGACGACGGATGCCCTGAAGGGACTGATGAAGCTGGCTCCGAAGACTGCCATTCTTGTGCGGGAGGGAGCAGAGGTAGAGGTTCCCATCGCTCAGGTGCGAAAAGGGGATATCTTTGTCGTTCGCCCCGGCGAAAATATACCCGTGGACGGTATCGTCCTGGAGGGAAACAGTGCCGTCAATGAGTCGGCACTGACCGGAGAGAGCATCCCGGTCGATAAAAATGTAGGGGACGCCGTATCGGCAGCGACCTTAAATCAGTCGGGCTTTATCCGATGCGAGGCAACCCGCGTAGGCGAGGATACGACTCTCTCGCAGATCATCCAGATGGTCAGCGATGCGGCGGCGACGAAGGCACCGATTGCAAAGATCGCCGATCGGGTATCCGGCGTATTTGTACCCACTGTGATCAGCATCGCCGTGCTGACGACTGTGATCTGGCTGCTGGCTGGAGAGAGTGTAGGCTTCGCGCTGGCTCGCGGCATTTCCGTACTGGTTATCAGCTGCCCCTGCGCTCTGGGACTGGCGACACCGGTGGCCATCATGGTAGGTAATGGCATGGGTGCGAAAAACGGCATCATGTTTAAGACGGCCGCATCTCTGGAGGCTACTGGAAAGACCGAGATCGTAGCCCTGGATAAGACCGGCACGATCACGAGCGGTGAGCCGAAGACCACAGATATACTTCCGGTAGAAGGCATAAGCGAGGAAGAGCTTCTGAAGCTGGCCTACGCTTTGGAGAAAAAGAGCGAGCATCCGCTGGCAAGAGCGATTCTGGAGACCGGAAAAGAGCGGGGCGCAGACGGGGATACAGAGGTCGCAGACTTCCAGGCAGTACCTGGCGGCGGTCTGACCGGAACTCTGAATGGTTCCGTGCTGACCGGCGGCAATTTGAAATACATCAGCGAGACTGCGGAAGTGTCCGAAAAAGTCCGTAAGCAGGCAGAAACCCTGGCAGAAGAGGGCAAGACCCCACTGTTTTTTGCGAAAGAGGGCAAGCTCATCGGAATTATTGCGGTAGCAGATGTGATCAAAGAGGATAGTCCGCAGGCGGTTCGTGAGCTTCAGGGCATGGGCATTCGTGTAGTTATGTTAACCGGAGACAATGAGCGCACGGCCAAAGCCATTGGCCGGCAGGCCGGTGTGGACGAGGTCATCGCCGGAGTCCTGCCGGAGGGTAAGGAGAGCGTGATCCGAAGCCTGAAGAAGAAGGGCAAGGTCGCCATGGTCGGAGACGGCATCAACGATGCGCCGGCGCTGACCCGGGCTGACATGGGTATCGCGATCGGAGCCGGAACAGATATCGCGATTGATGCGGCGGATGTGGTGCTGATGAAGAGCCGCTTAAGCGACGTACCGGCGGCCATTCGTCTGAGCCGGGCTACCCTGCGGAACATCTATGAAAATCTGTTTTGGGCCTTTTTCTACAATATCATCGGCATTCCGCTGGCAGCCGGTGTATGGATCCCGCTTTTCGGGTGGAAGCTGAATCCGATGTTCGGTGCGGCGGCGATGAGCCTGTCCAGCTTCTGTGTGGTAACCAATGCCCTGCGTCTGAATCTTTTCAAGATGTACGATGCAGGCAGAGATAAAAAAATCAAGGCGAAAGCCGATTTCAAAAAGGAGGAAACAACGATGACAAAGACTATGAAAATCGAGGGAATGATGTGTGGACACTGCGAGGCAACCGTGAAGAAAACCCTGGAAGCGATCGCAGGCGTAGAGGCAGCTGAGGTAAGCCACGAGGCCGGAACGGCAGTGGTAACCTTAAATGCAGAGGTGGCAGACGATGTCCTGAAAAAGGCTGTCGAGGACAAGGATTACAAGGTAACAGAAATTGCCTAAAAAGTGAGGAGATTCAAAATGCAATATACTTATAAAACAAAGGGAACCTGTTCCACGCAAATCAAATTTGATATAAACGACGGCATCGTAACGAACGTCGTCTATACCGGAGGCTGCAATGGCAATCTGCAGGCAGTCTCCCGTCTGGTAGACGGATTGAGCGTAGAGCAGATAGAGGCAAAATGTAAGGGTATCCACTGCGGCTTTAAGCCGACCTCCTGCGGGGATCAGCTGGCCTGTGCAGTGCGTGAGGCCTGGGAGAAGGAGAAGGCCTAAACCTTTAGGATGAAGTGATTTTTATGAAAATCCAGTAGTCCTGCATCCCGCATTTTCCCGAGCTCCACGGAGAGCCCGCTTCGTTCGATGGCAAGATAATCTGCAAGCTGCTGCCTGGAATATGGAATATCGAATTCACAGGAGCCGAGACGCTGCGCCTCGGCCGAGAGGTAGGACATCAGCTTTGCCCGGGTGGTGCGCTGCCCCATATGGGTCAGCTTTTCACTAAAGCGCAGGTTCTTGCTCGCAAGCTCTCCGAGGAGATTGCGGATGATGCGGTTGTGATGGGCGCAGGCCGACGGACAGAGAGTCAGAATCCGCCGGATATTTAAAAAGAGGACGGTGACAGGCGTTTCAGCCGTCACGCTGACATTTAAAAGAGCCCCCGGTGCGCAGGCAAAGGTCGCGGCGAAGGTCTGGCCGGGGCCGGCCTTCGAGACAATGTTTCGGTTTCCCCAGATATCCTCCTGGATGATCAGGATGGTTCCGGAGAGAACGAGACCGATGGACTGTGTCGTATCACCGGCACGTAAGAGGAAGGCTTCCTTTGGGAAGCTTTCTTTTTTTGCGCTGAGACAGGAAAGCATCGCAGAGATTTCAGCCTCCGAGATGCCGGAAAATAGTCTGGAAGAGGCAATTACAGGGAGAAAATTTTTCATAAGCGGCTCCTTATGTTGAAAAATCAACGGAAATATTGATTTCATTATACTATACTGAATAAAAAATAAGCAACTATTCAGAGCTATGTAAAAATACGTTCTGCGAATGAGATTCTGAATAGTTACAAAAACACCCCAAGTGTAGCAATAAATGAATCATGAAAAGGAGAGGAACGATGGACAACAAGATGTTTTGTTTTCAGTGTGAACAGACTGCAGGATGCACCGGCTGTACCGGAAATGCAGGAGTTTGTGGAAAAACTGCAGACGTAGCAAAGCTTCAGGATGAGCTGACCGGAGCTATGGTGGGACTGGCAAGAGCGACTAGCGCAGAGGACGAGAAGGCTGACGCGGTAGGTGAGCTTTTGATCGAGGGACTCTTTACGACGGTTACCAATGTAAACTTTAACAAAGAAACCCTGGAGAAGCTGATTGATCGCGTACATGCAGAGAAGCAGAAGCTCGTGCCGGACTGTGCAGTCTGTAGTTCAGTCTGTGGCCGTACCGATGACTATGATATGCAGGAGCTCTGGACTGCCAATGAGGACGTGCGAAGCCTGAAATCCCTGATCCTGTTCGGTGTTCGCGGCATGGCAGCTTATGCGCATCATGCCATGGTACTCGGCTATACCGACAAGGAAGTCAACCGTTTCTTTGCAAAGGCTCTCTTTGCCGTAGGCGAGGACTGGGGCATGGATGAGCTTTTGCCCATCGTTCTGGAAGTGGGAGAAAAGAATCTGAAATGCATGGCGCTTCTTGATAAAGCGAATACAGAAAGCTATGGAAAGCCGACACCGGTAACAGTTCCCCTTACGATTGAAAAAGGCCCATTTATCGTAATCAGCGGCCACGATCTGCGGGATCTGAAGCTTCTTCTGGAGCAGACGGAAGGCAAGGGCATCAACATTTACACCCATGGTGAGATGCTGCCGGCACATGCTTACCCGGAGCTTAAGAAATATGCACATCTGAAGGGAAACTTCGGCACAGCATGGCAGAATCAGCAGAAGGAGTTTGCCGAGCTTCCGGCACCGATTCTCTTTACCACGAACTGCCTGATGCCGCCGAAGGGAAGCTACAGCGACCGTGTATACACGACTGCCCTGGTATCCTATCCGGAAATGACCCATATCGGCGAAGAGAAGGATTTCACACCGGTGATCGAGAAGGCGTTGGAGCTCGGCGGTTACGCAGAGGATCAGGTTCGCACCGGCATGAATGGCGGCACGCAGGTGATGACCGGTTTCGCTCATGATACCGTATTAGGCGTGGCCGATCAGGTGATCGAGGCAGTAAAGAGCGGTGCCATCAAGCATTTCTTCCTGGTAGCAGGCTGTGACGGTGTCCGTCCGGGACGGAGCTATTATACCGAGTTTGTAAAGCAGACACCGGCCGACACGGTTGTACTGACCCTGGCCTGCGGCAAATATCGCTTCAATGACCTGGATCTTGGAAGCATCGGCGGCCTGCCGAGACTGATGGACGTCGGCCAGTGCAACGATGCCTACAGCGCCATTCAGATCGCAGTAGCCCTGGCGGAAGCCTTTGGCTGCGGTGTCAATGATCTGCCGCTTTCGATGGTACTTTCCTGGTATGAGCAGAAGGCAGTCTGCATCCTTCTGACCCTGCTTCATTTGGGCATCAAGAACATCCGTCTGGGTCCGACTCTGCCGGCCTTCGTATCACCGAACGTACTGAACTATCTGGTAGAGAACTTCGGAATTGCACCGATTACGACACCGGAAGAAGATTTAAAAACACTTCTGGTGTAAATTTGCTTGCAATTTCCCCGCAAATCGAGTAGGATTAAGGAAAAGTAATAAACAGGCATAGGGGAGTAGTTGGCACGGAAGACGTGTGACAAAATCAACATGCATGGCCATTACGGTCTGGTTTTGTACGAAGCAGCGAGACTTATCCACAGAACAATCTGTGGATAAGTCTCTTTTTTAATTCACAGGAAAGTGCGTCCTATGAATTAAAAAATGCCCCGCCCATCAGAAAGGAAGATGTATATGCAGGAGTATCTGAAAAGCCAGGAAGAGGTTCTGGAGCAGCTCTCCGTATCCGGGGAGCGAGGCTTAAGCACGAAAGAGGCCACGACGAGACTGGAGAAATATGGAAAAAACAAGCTAGAGGAAGGGAAGAAGGATTCTCTTATCAAGCGGTTTCTGATGGAATTGACCGACCCGATGACGATTATCCTGATCGTGGCTGCAGCGATATCGGGCATCACCGCCTGGTATGAGGGCGAATCCTTTACAGACGTCTTCATTATCCTGTTTGTTGTCATCGTCAATGCAGTTCTTGGCGTCGTGCAGGAGAGTAAGGCGGAGGCGGCCATCGCAGCCCTTCGGGAGATCGCAGCGGCTACCAGCCGGGTGCTGCGGGACGGGAAAATCGAAATCCTTCGAAGTGAAGAGCTGGTTCCGGGTGACGTCGTCCTTTTGGAGGCAGGAGATGCCGTACCGGCAGACGGACGGCTGATAGAATGTGCCAGCCTGAAAGCCGAGGAAGCGGCTCTGACCGGAGAATCCGTACCGGTACAGAAGCTGATGGAAGGCATTGCCCTGGGGCAGCAAAAGGACATTCCACTCGGCGACCGGAAAAATATGGTTTATATGGGATCCAGCATAGTCTACGGCCGGGGACGGATGGTCGTGACAGCGACAGGAATGCAGACGGAGATGGGGAAAATCGCGTCGGCTCTTGCAGAAGCGCGGGACGAGGAGACACCGCTGCAGCGAAAGCTCAGTCAGCTTTCGAAAATCCTGACCGTTCTGGTGGTAGGCATCTGCATCATTATCTTTGCAGTAGGGCTTATTCAGAAGGGCTTCAGTGCCGATACGGTTCTGGATACCTTCCTGATCGCGGTATCCCTGGCCGTGGCAGCGATTCCGGAGGGGCTCGCGGCGGTAGTGACCATCGTATTGTCCATCGGTGTCACAAATATGTCACGGCGAAAAGCCATTATCCGAAAGCTGACCGCAGTAGAAACCCTGGGCTGTACCCAGATTATCTGCTCGGACAAGACCGGAACCCTGACCCAGAACCGTATGACCGTAGTGGAGCGGGCAGCAGAGGATGAGTCAGAGCTATTGGTAGCCATGGCTTTGTGCTGCGATGCAGAATGGGACGCAGAAAAAGAGGAGGCCGTCGGTGAGCCGACAGAATGTGCCCTGGTACAGGATGCAGCCTTGCATGGCTATCGAAAGACAGAACTGCAGAATACCTATCCCCGCGTGGCGGAGGCTCCCTTCGATTCCGGACGGAAAATGATGTCGACGATCCATCAGCGGCCGGACGGAAGCTGGATCCAGTATACCAAGGGCGCTCCGGATGAGATCCTGAAGCGCTGCACCTTTATCCGCAGCAATGGCACCAAAATGCCGTTGACAGAAAAAGAACGAAAGACAATTCTCGCGACAAATAAAAACATGGCAGACCGGGCACTCCGGGTGCTCTGCGCGGCCAGCCGGGAGTGGAGCGAGCTTCCGGAGGATACGACACCGGAAAATCTCGAGCAGGAGCTGACCTACATCGGCCTTTCCGCGATGATGGATCCGGTGCGCCCGGAGGTAAAGGCAGCGATAGAGGAATGTCGCGAGGCTGGTATCCGGCCGATCATGATCACGGGAGATCACAGGGATACGGCGGTAGCGATTGGAAAGGAGCTTGGGATTTTGGACGGACCGGAAGGCTCCCTGACCGGTGCAGAGCTTGATGAGCTCAGCGACGAGGAGCTGAAGGAACGGATCGAGAACTATTCGGTCTACGCCCGGGTACAGCCGGAGCATAAGGTGCGAATCGTCAAGGCATGGAAGGCCAGAGGCAAGGTAACGGCCATGACCGGAGACGGTGTCAATGATGCACCCTCGATCAAAAATGCAGATATCGGAATCGGCATGGGAATCACGGGAACCGATGTCACGAAAAATGTGGCGGATATGGTGCTGGCAGATGACAACTTTGCCACCATCGTCTCGGCCGTGAAGGAGGGACGCCGGATCTATGACAATATCCGGAAGGCGATTCAGTTCCTTCTGGCCTCCAACCTGGCAGAGGTGATGGCTATTTTCTGCGCAACGCTTCTTGGCTTTACGATCCTGGAGCCGGTACATCTTCTATGGATCAACCTGATTACCGACTGCTTCCCGGCTCTGGCACTCGGAATGGAAAAAGCGGAGCGCGACATCATGAAGAGAAAGCCGCGAGACTCCAGAGAAGGCATCTTTGCGGATGGCATGGGGATTGACATATTTTTACAGGGTGCGGCCATCACGGCGCTGGTGCTTATCTCTTATGTCATCGGTCATTTCCTGGAGAGTGGCACCTGGGCCTTCGTAAACAGCGCAGACGGCACGACGATGGCCTTCCTGACCCTGTCCATGGTGGAGATCTTCCACTCCCTGAATATGCGAAGCCGCCGCGGATCGATCTTTACGATGGGCACGCACAATAAATTCCTGTACGGCGCCATGATCGCCTCCCTGCTATTGACGACGGCGGTCATCGAAGTTCCGGTACTGGCAGATCTCTTCGATTTTACCACCATTGACCTGCGGGAATATGTCGTGGCCATGGGATTGGCGGTGCTGATTATACCGATTATGGAGGTGGTGAAGCTCCTGCAGAGAACGAAAGAGAGGTAAACAAAATAATCTTTAACATTCTTAAACGTTTGAAATCTTGTTTTTTCACCCCATATTTCGTACACTGTACCTAAGCAGCAAAGCAGGAGCTTCGAAGGTCTGGAACTTGCTTTTTGAGGGGAAATTCTTTATACTGTTTGGAGAAAGCTTCACAGAAAAAAGAGTGAAACCGGAAGGAGAAAAGATAGATGAATTACCATTTGCTGACTGGAGAACAGCTGGGAGATGTGGTGACATTTTTACCCGAGGAGATCCGGGTGAATATAAAGAACGGAAGAGGCTGGCTGATGGTCGGTGAAGAGGAAAAGGACGACGGCCAGATCCTGACGCTGGCAGCCTTTCAGCTGAAAACCGGAGAGCGGGACAGCGTGGAGCTGGCCTACATCTATACCGTGCCTGAGGCGAGAGAAGAGGGCTGCGCGATGGGGCTCCTGTACGAAGCAGAGAGGATCTTTGGAAAAAGCGGCGTAAAGAAGATTCTGTGTATGCCGATAGGGGAGCGGGAGGAGATCGTGGATTTCACACACTTCCTTTTGCTGGCCGGCTTCGAACCGGTGATCCTGGATGGCCACATCTGCACCTACGATCGTAAGGAGCTGCTGGAAAGCAAGGCACTGAAGCCATTCTATGCTGCAAACGGAAAGAACTATACGCACCTTGACCGCGGAGAGATGCGCTACTATGCCAGAGAACAGGGCAAGGAGCTGCCAAGGAGATTCCGCGATGAGCTCCTCGGAGACTGCGATACGAAAAAGAGCGTCTTTGCCATCGAAAACGGCAGGATGCGGGGCGCGATTCTTCTGGGAAATCCGGAGAAGGAAAAGGAACGGGCGGAACTTTTGAATGTCTATGTAGATCCGGAGTGGAAGCAGAAGCAGCAGATTCTGGCCATGCTGGTACAGGTCGTGCGGGAGCTTCGGGAGGATACGAAGGGCATCGACATCGCTATCGACGACGAACGGGTGCGAAAGCTTTTGACTTACGTCCTTGGCGAGGCAGATAAGGACTACTGGGTACAGCGTTACGAGAAGACGATCACACCGGAGAAAGTGACAGAAGCCTTCGGGAATGAATGAGAAAAGTGAGGGTTTATTATGCCAGGAGGAAATCAAGGGAATCAAGAAAATCAGGTACAGCAGGAAAGACAGAACCGGGTGGAGGAGCAGCGTGAGAATGCTCCGGAGCAGGTTCAGCAGGAAAGACAGATGTTTGACCCTGATATCATAGAAACAGGACAATTAAACGCTCAGGATCAAGAGATCATCTGGAAGATAAAATTTGCAGCCAAGAATTTGGAAACCGACCATAGGCTTCCAAATCTGAAGGCCTTCAATGATTACATGATGAAGCGAATCAATCAGGACTGGGTACAGAAAAGCGATGAATATGCAAAGGTGAGTGCAAACCTTTACAGAAAGTATGAGAATGCTTATCTGGATGATGATCTTGAATCAAACTGGGAAAAACTGGAAAGAGAGGCAGAAAAGGCTCTGCGTAAGGTACAGCAAAGAGACGAGGCTGCCAGACAGCTCCGGAAGAATGCCCACATTAAGGCTATGGAGCAAACCATCGATGAACTTCTGGCGGATCGAAAGGAGAGAACCGACTCCCCGGCTTATACAGCTGTCTGGAAGGCAGCGGATAAATACAAGAAAACGCCGAATAGCTCGCTCGCTGAATGGAAGGAACAGGTACAGGCTTTGAAGGATCTCTTAAGTGCATTGCAGAGCTATGCCAGTCTTCGTTACAGAAAGCGCTATGGTACCTTTAAAGGAAGACGACGCATGGATCGGGTCACAAAGCTGATCGCCCAGACCGGCAGCATACTGGAGGTGGAGCCCTCTGTAACAGCGATCCGGGAATCTGCTGAGAAGCGAAATGCGATCGATCAGGATCTGAAGAGGAATTTTTCGGAGAAACTAAAAAATCTCGATCGAGCCAATGGAAACCAGCTGTCGGGTCGTTGGGCGGATATCCTTCTTCCCTACGAGCGCAATGCGTATGGAGAGGTGACGGAAGAAACCAGGGCTGCTTATGAGGACAACTGGGAGACGATCGAGGCTTTCCAAACACAGGATGATGAGCTGCGGCTTACGATGATAGCGAAGCTCTACCAGCGGCTGAATAAGCTGGAGTTAAGTGAAAAAAGCTATGAGAAGGATAATATCAACGCTTTCTATAAAAATGCAACGAAAAGCAAAGGTCTTTTCAGCTTATATATGACTTTCAGCATCGTGCTCCAGATGGAGAAGAAGCGTTATAAGAATCGTGAAATGCCTGCAGAGCTGACATACATGTCGAGCATCATGGATTCAGAGAAATATGTGTATGTCAGAAATGGTACAAAAAGCTATCTGGAGGCCTATGGCTTCAAGGAAGAAGGCGGCGTGGTAGATGTCTCGGTGGATGAAAGAAAGAATTCTGACTATCAGAGTACGGCCAAGATAATTATGGATAATGCTAGAACTATGAAGGATCCGGACATCGATCCAGATATGGAACAGGCACTTCGAAACAGAGTGGATCAGTTCCATCAGCAGCAGGGATACCAGGATGGCTTGAGACGGGATTTACAGGACTGGCTACAGAAGGTTCCGGAATCTCAGAACTATGTAGATGATACGGCTCGGGTCATTCGGGAAAACAAAATCAGAATTTCGGCGACCCAGGATGATCTGCTTCTCCATCATTCAGAGTATTTTGATGGCGGCAAAATAGAAGAAAAAGGGTGGGAAAAGTTTGTGAATATACCCACCAGACTGCGGGATATGATGTTGATCTATAAGCGGGGAGAAGATGGAAAGATTACACCGGAAACCCGCGGGAATTATGAGAAGAATATGAAACTTCTAAAGCTGTGCTTCAGTAAGGATGCCACAGACCGAATTGCCGTCATCGCTTATTTCTACCTGAATTTGAAGAAGACCCGATATGCCAGAGAAGAGGATCTGACATCGGCTAACCTGATCAAAAAATTTCGCGAAGAGCATGAGTCCTACCCACTGCAAATTACAGCTTATAACGTGGTTCAGGATGCCATCACTGCGGAAAAGGGAAAAACCAAGAATAATGAACTCTTAAGCTATATGGACGAGCAGACCGGTTCTGCAAATATGAGTTTCATGCGTCAGCTCGGAGAGCTGTCTTTCTGTCTGAAAGGATATAATATAGACGGAACAGAGGTGAAGGAGGAAGAAAAGGATGCGAAAATGGCCTCGAACCAGTTTCAGTTTGATGCTATCAAAGAGGTAACCATTGAAAAAATGCAGGAAGAGCGGAATAAAAACAACGGTCAGGTTATCCTGCCCGTAGCAGAGAAAGAAGAAAAGCTTCGGAAACTTTGCCGTAGCAAGGGACTTATGTAGTTATGAAATATAGCCGGAAGGGAGCAGCTTATGCCGTTAGGAACACAGGTAGAGGCTAATAAGGTCAAAAACCAAGAAATCAATACGAATACCCAGCAGAACCAGCAGCAGGATCAGAATCGGAGAAGCATTCCCCAGGATCCGCCCCGTGTAGCTGCTCCTCAGGTGCAGCCTCAGGCGATGACGCCTATTGAACGCCTGGAAGCAGAGATGACGAAGCTTCAGGAAGAAATCCAGATCTGTGTGCAGGATGCGGTTCAGCTTTACCAAGGAAAAAAAGCTTTGGTGAATAAGTACGTGGCGAAGAAGAAGGAAGCGGCTGCGACTGATGAAGAGAAGGCAAAGAAGACGGAAAAACTGGGGGAGTTCAATGAGAATTTCAAGGCAAAGGACGAAGTCTACGGGAGGGTAGTGCGAAGGATTCTTCGTCTCCAGGAAACGCTGGGTGAAAAGCAGATGGAGCATAGGCGGCTCTATATACAGGAAGCCGGAATTCAGGTGACGGAGGACTTGCAGGATGAGAACGAGGAAATAAACATCGAAAGACAGCTCGTCGCCCTTGCAAAGTTTCAGGAGAATGACTGGGGAAAGGTTAAGGATGTATCTACAAGGATCGATGAGCTTCGGAGGCGGAGGGAGAAGCTGGAGAACCGGCGGAAACTGCGTTACAGACTCGAGGATACAGCGAAAGATATGTCTAAAAAGGCGAAGGACTACCGGGAAAGCGGCATGTCCGAAGCTTATAAGGAAATGGATGGAGACGAGCTTCTGGAGCTGTATATCCAGCAGGCTGAGACACTTTGGGATGGAGAACAACGCAAGACCTTCTTAAGTGCTGGCTTTATCACAGAACATATCGTACGGTGCCTTTCCCTTATGGATATCTGGAAGGAATTTCAGAAAAAACGCGTCGGACTTCGGGTTCCGGAGGATCAGGTCGAGCGGCTGAAAAAGGCGGATCGAGTTTTGAAATATTACCGCCAGCATGTCAATACAGTCTTAGGTGACTATGGCATGAATCTGGGACAGCTAAGCTACAGCCAGAGTTCGATCAATGCGATCGCAAACGGGGAAAAGCTCTATGAGCAGAAAAATCGATGGGAGGACGATTTTATCGCCTACCAGAGCCTGGCTGAGAAAGATATCGATTATACAGGAATTAATGAACCGGGCATTCGAGCGCCGGAAAGATATCTCCGGATTCTCGAGCGCAGAGCCGGAATCGCCCTGGACACGAATATGGACATCGTTCAATCTGTCTATGACGCGAAGGAGAGCACAAAGTTTCAGGAGCGGATCGAACGAAACGGAAGTACCTATATTCGCCTGAAGGTCGATACGCTGCTCTCGAATGGCGATTTCCAGCGCCGAAGCGATAAAGAAGCACGACTTTTCGCTGTCAGCAAGGCTTTTATCCAGAAGCTGAAGGAGGAGGGCGAATGGAGAGAAAACTCCGAATTTGCGAAGGTTCCGGGGCTCATCCTGTCCTATATGGAAAGCTATCGGAATAATTATGACAAACATTATTCGACTTTCGAGAAGGAGGAAGAAAAGTTTCGTCTGGAACTGAAAGACACGCTGGATCGCATCGTTTTGACCGGGCAGGGTTTTCGGGAAAAACAGTATGCGTCCATGCTTCGCGACTATCTCTCCTTCAATGAGAATGGAAGTATTGTTATACGACAAGATATAGCGAGAGACTGTAATGAGTATCGGAAGACAGACAGAGAGTTTGCCGGTATGGGCATCGAACAGGTTAATATGGGAAATCGGTTTGTTGAGAAATTTCGTTCTGTCAAGGAGGAACCTCTGTTTCCGCACGATCCGGTACTTCGGGATCTCCATCAGGGAATGCTGGGAGACTGCTATCTCATCTCAGCCATCGCGAGCGTCGTAGCCCGCAATCCGCAGCGAATCAAGGAGATGATGCAGGACAATGGGGACGGCACAGTCACTGTTCAATTTTACGAAAACCGCTATGATACGAAAACCGCAATAGCGGTTACTGTCGATAAGACGATTCCGGAACGATTTTATGACGGCCACGAGAAGAAGGGCGATCCTTATGCCAGGGGAGCGCTCTGGGTAAAAATGATCGAAAAGGCTTATGCTGTACTGCGAGATAAGGAGAGCAAGGAATTGATCGAGCCAGATAGGGTATCGAGCTATAAGAACGCAGAGGAAGGACACTTTGAGAAGGCTCTGGCGCATCTGACAGGAGCTAGCGTGGCTAGTGACTCTAATGTGAATTATTCACCGGGGGTTCGAAATTTCAAGGGTCGCTTAAACGACGAACACATGCAGGTGATTGACGGACGAAAGATGAATTCCCCAAGTCTTATGTATTTTCATCAGAGACACAAGGAAGATAAAGATAGGAAGGTCTTCCGATATATGGCCGGAAAGACACGCTGGATGTGGGGCAGTGACCGAAGGAGCTGGGACGCAGAGATTAGCAGATATAAGACTCTGGAAAAGGCGATGGATAAGATGCTGAATCTCAACGAGGGCCAGATGGAAATTAGTGCGATGGACAACGGAACCCTGTCAAAAGCTCTGGAAAGCCTCATCAAGGAGCTGGAAGGCTATATAGAGAAGCTGAAGATTTATACGGGACACAGTCTGAAGAAGGAGAGGCTGGAGGAGGCCGGAGTTCCGAAGAAATTGCACAAGCTGCTGCGAGAATGCTGGAAGGCCTGCGGCCAGGATGCCGTGCTTTTGCAAAGAGATATCGTCGGTATGGCAAATCTATACCGGAGCAAGCTGGATGATGTCCAGCAGGTGCAGGAGTATACAAAGAAGGAGGAGGACTTCTACCGGAATATTCAGAATGTCCTGCGCCGGGGCGGTTCCTGTGGCTTTGGTACAAAGATTTTCGACAAAAGGAGCGAGGCGATTCGGGGAAATGCAGGAGAGGGATACTGGGAAGGTATGTGTGAGCAGCACGCTTATGCGATTCTGGGAACCCAGGAGGTGACCGTGGGGAACCGAACCCGAAAGTTTCTGCAAGTCTTTAACCCGCATGCGCAGTCGATTCCGATCTATCAGATCGATGAAAAGGGAAACTTGAAGCGTACCGGCTTCGATCCGAAGACGGATCAGGAGAAAAACTATGAAGAGGCGACCCATGGTGTCTTTTTGCTGGAACTTAGGGATGCACGAAGCTTGATGGTTCATGTGGGATATTCAGGTAACTATCAATAGAAAGGAACGAAAAAAGATGAGATACGAACTTCTGCAGGCCTATGAAGGGCATACCGGAATATTGGAGGGTCAGTGTCCCTTATGGGTTAGCCGAGCTGTCACAGACGGAGAGGCGGATGCTTTTTTACTGAAAAAAAAGGACATGACCGGGGACAGTGCTGTGGGCTGCCTGGCGGTCAAAGCCGGTGAGGAAGGTGCGGAGCTTCTCTATGCCCGTGCATCGGAGAAGAAGAGCTTTTCGGTACTGTTTCGCCGTCTCCGTCAATACTTAAAGGAGCATGAGCTAGGCAGCGTGGACTGCCATGAGATGGTGTCCGAAGATCAGGTAGAAGACTGGGAAGGGCTGCTCGGAAGCCAGCACTTTGTGCTGGAGGAGGCCGAACATTTTTACGAGATTCCCCTGGATGATATCGAGAAAACCTCCGTCTTCGCGGAAAATGAGAAGGTCACAAATGCAGTAGAAAAAGGAAGAATCCGCCCCGCACTGGGTGCAGTGGGTTCGGAAAGAAAGGCTCTTCTCGAGCTGATGGCTCGGACACATCCGGGACGAAACGGAGAAAGTCCCTATGGTGAGGCCTTCCCGGAGCTTTCCGGTATCTATGTCCACAATCACAAGGTTCTGGGCTATCTGTTCCTGTCTGTATACAAGGGCTGCGTCATCGTCGAGGAATGCGGCGCCGAGAAGGGGATGGAAGCGATCCTTCTGGCCTTGATGAATCACTTCATCCCGGAGATCCGGCAGAATCTGCCGGATGCGTCCTGCTTTTATGTGCCGGTGGACGGCGATCTGATGAGCTATCCGGTCTGCAAAAAGCAGCTTCTTCGAAAGGAGCTGCAGGCGAAAAAGGCAAGCCTTTGCCATGCCTCCTGGGATCAGGATCAGGCCTTTGCGATGCGGGAGGTACAGGAGCTTCTTCTCCCGGAGAGCGAGGAAGAAGAGGCGATGCCGGAGGAGACAGCCATCATCGTGCAGCGGCTGATGCAGCTGGAGGGAACGCTTGATGAGATGCAGCAGGAGTGTCTGCTGCTTCTGAAAAATAACGAGCCGGCCTTGCAGCTTTGGATGGATGTAAACGGCATCGAGGTCATCTGCTATCTGCAATATGCTGTCTGGAATCTGGACGAGGGTGGCTTCGTGCTCGAAGCACTTGTGCCTCTGGATCGGGTTTATGAAGACGAAAGAGAAGCAGAAGCCCTCTGCGCGGATTATAACAGAAAGAGTCTGCTCAGTACGCTTTATCCGGAGGAAGGACGCTATTTCCTGCGGCTGACGCATAAGGAGCAGGGAGAGCCTGCAGATGAGGATGTTCTGCGGGTACTACTGGAGGATGTTGCAGGTGAGTGGGAACTCTTCCAGGCTATCACGATGGACGATTGACGGAATGATGGATGAAATTTCCTTGCGAACCCTGCATATTTCCCTGGAGGTCTGGGGGACAGTATTCTGCCTGATTATCCTGCTTTGCATGGCTCTCAGCAAGAATTTTCTGCCCACGAGAAGGAAGCTTATGATCGGGCTTTATCTCTCCACGGCTCTGCTTCTTTTGATGGATACGATCGCCTGGATCTACCGGGGCGATGGAGGACTCATCGCCTACTGGATGGTGCGGATCAGCAACTTTAGCGTCTTTTTTCTCTCGGACGTGCTGGTGCTTCTCTATCACGTCCTGCTTAGCAGTTATCTCTCCCGGGAGGAGAAGAAAAGGATACGAATCCGAAATGGTCTGGTCTTCGGATGTATGGGAATAGCGATCCTTCTGGTCTGCATCTCAGCCTTTACCGGTCTTTACTATACCTTCGATGCAGGTAATCTCTATCATCGAAGCCGCTATCACTTCCTCTCCTCGGTCTTTCCGGTATGTGCGATGGCGATAGATTTATCGATACTTTTGCAATACCGAAGAGCCTTGAAAAAAGAAGTATTTTTTGCCATGCTCTCCTACCTCCTTTTTCCCATGGTGGGAAGCGTACTCTTGGTTTTCTTTTACGGCATTTCAATTACAAATATTTCCATTTGCGTTTCTGCAGTTGTCATGTTCGTAGTAGGGATCATGGAGCAGAATCAATCGATGGAGCAAAAGGAACGGGAGGCCTATGATCTTCGGACACGGATGATGCTGTCGCAGATTCGGCCTCATTTTATCTACAATACCCTGAGCACGATCAAATATCTGTGCCGAAAAGAGCCCGATCAGGCGACGGAGACTATCGACATCTTCGCGGCCTACCTGCGCGGTAATCTGGATTCCTTGATGGCGGTCAAGCCGATTCCGTTCCGGAAGGAGCTGGAGCATACGCAGAATTATCTGGCGCTGGAAAAACGGCGTTTCGGCGAACGGATTCGCGTCAGCTGTGAGATCCTGGAGGATGATTTCCTAGTTCCCTCCCTGATTCTGCAGCCCCTAGTGGAAAATGCGGTAAAGCATGGCATCACAAAGAAGGAAGAGGGCGGAACCATCCGGATTCGCAGCGAAAAGGTGGAAAAGGCCTATTACATCACGGTGGAGGATGACGGCGTGGGCTTTTCGAAGGAAACCCGGGATGACGGAAAGCTTCATGTGGGGCTGGAAAATACGAGAAGCCGGCTGAGGAATATCTGTGGTGGAGATATGTTTATCACGAGCACCCCGGGACGGGGGACGAAAGCAGTGATTCGGATTCCGAATGGAGGAAAAGGATGAAGATATGGATAGAGGATGCAGAACCGGCGGAAGCCGAGGAAATGGTAAAGTCGATTCGGGCGATCCGTCCGGATGCCGATATCCGGGTCGGTACCGAAGAGACGAAGCTTCGGATCCAGTGCTTCGGAAACTTTGAGGTCTTTGCCGGAAACCGGCCGGTTCCCTTTGCCCGTGCGAAGGCGAAGGAGATCTTCGCTTATCTGGTGGATCTAAGGGGTGCCGGGGCGAATACCGGCGAGCTCTGCGCTGTTCTCTGGGAAGACTCCACAGAGATCGAGAGAAACCGCCATTATCTGCGAAACCTCATCTCGGATATCCGAAAGGCTCTCCGAGCCTGCGACGCCGAGGACGTCTTCCTCGTCAGACGAAATCATTTCTCCGTGGACGTATCGCGGCTCGACTGCGACTACTACCGCTACCTGGCCGGTGACCCTGCAGCCATCAGCAGCTACCGGGGGGAGTATATGAAGCAGTACAGCTGGGCGGAGTTTGCGTTGGAGCATATTGAGTGAGGAGGGCTTTCGCCCTCCTACATCTTTTCTATAAACTCATCGATGGTTTCTACACCGCCGGCCAATGTATACCATTTCTTCAAGGTTTCCTCATTTGGAACAGACATAATTCTTTCCTTGACATCCGGTGGTATAGAAGACATTTTCTCTAGCCGATCGAAAAGAAGCTCTCTCAAGATTTCAGTTCGACCTTTCGCCAGACCTTCTGCAAGGCCAAGAGCACGACCTTCCTCACGTCCTTCTTTTCTTTGATATTCCCGTTCTTCCTGTTCATCATACTCTGTCAGTA
>CAVHYN010000094.1:0-30202 GCA_963640245.1 Bulleidia sp. | reverse complement strand
ATGCAAGCATTTCACGTCTGATTTATGAAATTTTGCATGGCTCTGAATAGTTACATTTTTTGTTACCATTTTGGTCTTAGCCCTGGATATCTCCGTCGTCAAATGGGTCTCCGCACTCCGGGCAGAATTTTGGCGGATGCGTCGGATCCTCCGGCTCCCAGCCGCACTTGTCGCAACGGTACTGAGGAACTCCCGCCGGCTTCTTTGCTCCGCATTCGGAACAGAACTTGCCTTTGTTCATCGTGCCGCAGCTGCACATCCAGCCATCGGCCTTCGGTGTCGGCTCCGGTCTCTTTGTTCCGCATTCCGGACAGAATTTTCCGGTAATGCCGGTCTGTCCGCAGGAGCAGTTCCAGGTATCGGCTGATTGGGGTGCCGGCTGGACTGCGGGCTGGGGTGCATTTGGCTGCTGTACCGGCTGCTGTACCGGCTGCTGCATCGGCTGTGTCTGCTGCTGAGCGCCCATCTGATAGAGATTCTGAGCATTCATGCCGCCCATCTGACCTGCCATATTCATTCCCATAAAGGCCATCGTCGGTCCCGCGCTCTGGTTCGCGGCTGCGGACTGCATTGCTGAAGCCTGGGCTCCTACCAGGTGAGCCGCTGCACGGGTCGGATCCATGAAGGCTGCATTACGCTGCATTTCCTTCAGCATCGTTTCATCCTCGTCGCTCGCCTTCACAGACGATACACCGAAGGATACGATTTCCAGGCCGCGCAGGTTTCTCCATTTTCCGGACAATACCTCATTCAGAGCATCCGCCATTTCCATCGTATGACCCGGGAGGGCGGAATATCGGATTCCCATATCGGAGATCTTTGCAAATGCCGGCTGCAGTGCGGTCAAAAGCTCTGTCTTCAGCTGGCTATCCAGCTTATCTCTCGTATATTCCTCCGAGACATTGCCACAGACATTTGTATAGAAGAGAATCGGATCGCAGATGCGGTAACTGTATTCACCGAAACAGCGGATCGCGATATCAATATCGATGCCCGCCCGCTGATCGACGACGCGGAAGGGAACCGGCGAAGGAGTGCCATATTTGTTGCCTATGAGTTCCTTCGTATTAAAATAGTAGATTCTCTGATCCTTCGGCGCCTCGCCTCCGAAGGTAAAACGCTTGCCGATATTTTTGAAGGTCGCTGCGATATTTTCTCCCAGACTTCCTGAGAAGATGGACGGCTCCGTCGAAGAATCATAGGTAAATTCTCCGGGCTCCGCACAGAGCTCCGTGACCTTTCCCTGATCAACGATGATCATACACTGGCCGTCTGCAATCGCGATGACAGAGCCATTGGAAATGATGTTGTCATTTCCTTTCGTGTTGCTGCTGCGTCCGGATACGCGATGCTGTCCCTTGACAGCCATGACATTCTCCGGAATCGATTCGCAGTAAAAATACTCCTTCCACTGGTCGGCCATGACGCCGCCCGCTGCACCTAGTGCTGCTTTGATAAGACCCACAATCTCCACTCCTTTACATATTATTTTTCCTTTTTCTGGAAAATTCGTTTTCCGCACTGCGGGCAGTACTGGACATCATCCGAAAGAACGGTACCGCAGTCCGGGCAGACCGAATGCTGCTCCTCATATAAGGTAAGCAGGGTAATCTCCGGCAGCTTCTTCCCGCACCTGGGGCAAACCTCCGCGCCGTCCGTCACGAGACTCTCGCAATTCGGACAAATCCTTGTCTGCTTCATTACATTCGGCCCAAAGCCGAATTTTGCCAGCTGATCGAATCTCGATCGCCTTCTTTGAAACTTAGTTGTCATTCACCTCACCCTCATAGCACAAGAGCTTTCCGCATACCGGACAGAGTCTGGCAGGTACGGTAACCCTCGCTCCACAAAATTTGCAATACTGTGGTTCCTCCTCGAAGGGTGCACAGAGTACACATTCCATCACCTCCGGATTGTAAGCCACGTCGATGACCCAGCGTCCACATTTGTGGCATTGGTTGAAATGATGCTGTCCCTCCAGCCTCCATGCCAGCTCCAATTCCTCTTCCCGTGTCTTGGCCTGATACACTTTCGTCCTGCATACCAGCGCTCCTGTCACATCGCAGTAGAAATGGTAGCTGTTCCCTGCTTCAGCAGGTACTCTCTTATAAGAAGCTGTTTTTTTCATCTCTGTCCCATGCTATCCCTCCTTATTTATTTTTAAGTCCCCCCCCAGATATACATTTGTTTGTTATATAAGTACATCCATCTTGAGTCCGGGAAAGAACTATGCTATAATATTTCCAGCTCCTTACATCTAACTGATACTGTAATTATAGATTTTGCCCTCAAAAACACCCTACCCCATTTCGTCAAAAGGGTAGGAAAATCAAAAAAAATTTGCATTTTTTCCACCTTTTTTCAAAAGAAAGGGTAGGAAAAAGGGTAGTATCTACCGAAAAGGAGAGCTAAACCATGAAAAAAGCATTCGCGCTTCTATTATTTCTTATTCTAAGTATTTCCCTGCTTCTGACCGGTTGTTCCGAGTCTAAATTAGATCCAAAGGATCCGGTTTCCCTGACTCTCTGGCACGTCTACGGGGAGCAATCCGATTCTCCGATGAATCAGCTTATCGAGGATTTCAATGTTACCGTCGGTGCAGAAAAAGGAATCGTTATCAATGTCACCATGATGTCCAACACAGCCCAGATCGGAGAAAAGCTGCTGGCAGCCCAGAGAGGAGATGCAGGGCTTCCGGATATGCCGGATCTATTCTTCTGTCACGTCAGCAATGCCCAGGAGCTTGGCGCGGACAACCTTCTAAACTGGAAGGATTGGTTTTCTGAGGATGAGCTTTCTTCCTATGTACCGGAATTTCTGGCAGACGGTACAGCTGATGAGAAGCTTCTGGTGTTCCCGGTCTCCAAGTCCACACACGTTCTCTGTGTCAGCGGCAGCCAGTTCGACCGTTTCTCTGCAGCTACAGGCATTACCTATGACAGCCTTTCTACCTGGGAAGGTTTCTTTGCTGCAGCCAAGGCATATTATGAATGGTCCGGCGGCAAGCCCTTCTGCGCCCTGGATTATCCGATTCGCGCCATTGAACTCAATGCCATGGAAAAGGGCGGAACCGATTTCTATACCGAGGACGGCTGGTATGATTTTACCAACGAGGCTCTTAAAGCCTCCTATCTCGAATTTGCCGAAGCCCTTGCCGCAGGACATATTCTTGTCTCCGATCTTTATTCGAATACACAGGTCATGACCGGCGAGGTCATCGCGGGTCTTGGTTCCTCTGCTTCAATTCTCTACTACAATGATACCGTGACCTACCCGGACAACACTTCAGAGCCCATGGATCTGCAGGTTCTCCCGATGCCTAAGGCAGAAGGATCGGATCTTCTGGTCACCCAGGCTGGTGTCGGACTCGCAGCCTATAAGACGACAGATGAAAAGGCAGAGGCTGCAGCCGTCTTTGCAAAATGGCTGACAGAGAGTGAGCGAAACCTGAACTTCTGCGTCCAGACCGGCTATATGCCCGTCACGGATGAAGCTTTTTCTCAGATCGAGGACTATACCTTTGAGTCAACTGCCTACCAGAACCTCTATACGACGCTGAATACGGTAAATCAGACAGCGACAGCAGTGCAGGAGCCCTCCTTTACCGGCTACTACAGCAAGGTCAGCACCCTCTATGACAAGCTTCGCGAGGCTCAGTCCACGATGCCTGCGCGCTGTCAAAATGGTGAAAATCCTGCAGATCTGGCTGAGGAGCTGTGGACTCTCTTTCAAGGAATTTCTTAAAGGCAAATCATGATAAAATTACCTGTGTTACCTCATCAAAAATCGACCCTGATGCGCAAACTCTTCCGGTATATGTTCGTGTTTGCCCTGGTACTCCTGACCCTGCTTTTCATCGGCATGTTCCTCATCGGAGGATTAACCGGGACGAAAAGCCGGATCGCCGATACCTTGCATTTCCAAAGCGAGGTCTTTGAGCAGCAGATCCGCACGCAATACGACGGGCTTGCAGTTCTGAGCATCCAGCTTTCTGAAAGCTCTGCCCAGGTGATCGAGAACTACCTGACGACACACAAAATGGACTTCTCGGATCTAAACGGATCCGAGGAGTCTCTTCATACTCTTCAGGAGCTTCTCATCGACTCTTTGATTCGCAAGCTCTGGGAAGCCGACTGCACCGGCACCTTTCTGATTCTAGAAGCGCAGGTCAACCCTGAGGCTGGAGACGCGGCATCCAGAAGCGGCATCTATCTTCAGCGCAATTCGATCGATGAAAATGACAGCCGCATCCTTCTCTATCGGGGTCTCTCGGATGTCGGAAAGTCGCAAAGTTGTATGCCCCACCGAAAATGGAGACTGGAATTCAATATGGATTCTTTTCCGAACTATGAGGAATTGAAAGCCGAAGCTGCGCTTCCTCTGCGCAAGGCTTATCGTATCACCGATGTCACGACGCTTCCCGGCACCGATCAGCATGTTATGCTGATGACGATCCCGATCTTTGGTTCAGACGGCAGCCTTTACGGCTTCTGCGGCTTCGAGATCAATGAAAGCTATTTCCGCTATCGCTTCTCCCAGCCCTCCGAGCTGAATCATGCTGTCTTCTGCCTGGGACGAAAGAGCGAAAGCACCCGGGACGCATCGATGCTTTTAAGTGCCGGTGTCACCGGCGTCGCCTTTCGAAAGCCTGCCGGCACCTTTACTTCTGTCGGCTTCGGAAGCGGCCTGAAGAAATGGACCTCCGAAGGGGAGGAATATATCGGACTGACCAAAGAGGTTCAGCTGACACCCGGTGACTGTGTCTCCACCGTCAGCGTCCTCCTGTCGAAGGAGGATTATAACCGCATCGCAGCCGAGGATACCTTGCGCATCGTCCTTTTGATTCTCGTCTTTCTCTTCGCTGCAATAGGCTTTTCTCTCTTCTTCGTGCGCCGCTATCTAAGACCCATCCAGGAGAGTATCCGCCAGTGGAAGGCCGGACAATATGAAGCAGAGGAAACCGGTATCGACGAGATCGACGACCTTTTCGCTTTCTTTGCCGAGAAGCAGCATGAGCGAAATGACCTGATCGCCTCCTATCATGAAAAGCATCATCTTCTTCAGGATAGTCTTGACAAACTTCAGGATGAGCACGACCGCACCAAACGGGAGCTTGACCGCATCGCAGATGAGGCACACCGGGGTCTGGATTCTGATTCTTATGAACTCTTTACCGAGCAGCTTGCCAAGCTCACCAAGCGGGAGCATGAGGTCTTTAACTTGTATGTAGAAGGTAAAACCTCGAAGGAGATCATGGAAATTATGTGTATCAGCTCCAACGGACTGAAATATCACAATAAGAATATCTATATGAAGCTGGGCGTTCCTTCCCGCAAGGAGCTCCTTCGCTACGCTGCAATTATGAAACAAAAAGAGGGAGGCTGACCTCCCTCTTTCTAGATATTTAACGTAACTATTCAATTACTTTTCTCCTGCTCCAGCAGTCGGAAAGAAAAATTCAGATAAAAGATTTCGTCCGGATCATCCAGATTGGACTGGAGGATCTCTTTTATTTTCTCCAAACGATAAAGAAACGTACTGCGGTGGATAAACAGGTTTTCTGCTGCTCTCGTAGCGCTTAGATTCTCATCCAGATAGGCCTTCAGGGTCTTCATATATTCCGAATGATTCTCTTCATCTGCCTCTTTCAGCTTCAGAAGATTCTCGTGACAGATCATGGAGGCCGGAAGTCTTCTCGTTACCTGCTCCATAATATAAGTCAGAACAACCTGGTCAAAGTGATGAATCCAGACGTAAGGTCGGTTTCGGCTTCCTACATCCAGAGCCATCCTTGCCTGGACGAATTGTTTCCGGAAATACATATGTCCCTTGACGCAGCGCGAATATCCGGCCTTCAGGTAACTGTCCCGGATAAAGCAGGTCAGGATGCCCGCCACCTCATCCTTCTCTTTCTCTAGAAGGGTCAGGTCAAAGAAGGTCACAATCTCACCGTCGAGAACAAAGCTGACGGACTGGGGAAACTTTCTTTTGATAAAGCTGCAGATCGCATGGATGGAAAGATTTTTCTGATCCAGATAGGTCAGCTGCAGCAAAAGGCAGAGATAGAGATGGTCACTTTTCCATCCATGAAGCGACAGCCTCTGGCTCATCTCCATATAATCTGCAGTCCGATCGCGGAGCATCTTCTGAAAGATTTCCACCAGGGCATCCTCTCCCTCGAGGGCATCGCTGTAATGCAGCAAAAGCTCCAGATATCCGGCAAGCACCTTAAAGAGACAGCGATCTCCATCAGAAAACTTCCGGTTCCACTCATGCATGATGAGTCTGGAGACATTCTTCCCTTCCGGAAACAGATTCCGGTTCATGCTTCTAAGTCCATTGATATAGGCCGGAAAGAGAAATACCTCTCTTGATTCCTGCATTTTCTGATATTCTGCGCTCTGCATCAGGGCATTCATCGATTCCATATCGATACCGTCCGCATGAAACAGGCGGTATTTTTCCGGTATCTTCTCGGTTCCCGCTTCCCCCATCAGCACAAAATCCTGGCTCATGACCAGAAGCGGATTCCCCAAAAAGTCTGCTGAGAGCCTCAGAATTTCCTGTAAATTTTTTCCAGTCAATACTTCCTTCTGTATCTTTCTCTCCCAGGCCTCGCAGCGGTCAAAGATCCGCTGAATCCTGTTCAGCGCCCTTGCTTCCGGATGCTCCTCTTCTTTCGCCCCTTCGACTACTAGGTAGGGGGCCACGTTCCGGCTTCCACTGTTTTCAAAAAGGAGCCGGACTCTTCCTGCTCCTTTCTTCTCGGTCTCTATCCGGATATGTTCCGCACTCTCTTCTTCCTCCTCCAGGCTGAAGAACGGGCGAAGATATCCATCCTCCCCCGAGATTCCTCCTTCTTCCAGGATCTGATATTCTTTCTGAAGCTGTTCCTTTATATATGCCGATGAAAGCTTCATCTAGTCTCCTTCCTGCCCTTTACAATACAAATCGTTTTGCCATCTCTGCCGCGTCGACGCAGTTGTCGGTATAGCCGTCCGCGCCCATTTCCTCGGCCAGCTCTTTCGTCACGGCACCGCCACCGATCATAATCTTATATTTGTGCTTCGGGTCGTTTTTTCGAAGAGCCTTCACTACCTGTCTCATCTCCTGAAAGGTTGTACTGAGAAGGGATGAGATACAGACGATGGACACCTCTGGATTTTCCTTCACAGCCCGCAAAAACTGCTTCTCCGAGACATCGACACCCAGGTCAATGACCCGGAAACCGGCACCGCGGAACATCATGGCCACGAGATTTTTTCCTACATCATGGAGATCCCCCTCAATAGTACCCAGAATGATGGTTCCGCAAGCCTCTTCATTGTAGTCTTCCTTCATCTCCTTGAGCACCCGGAAGCCCTTCTGCACGCTTCTTGCAGAGGCCAGAATCCCCGGAATGTCTGTCTCCTGGTTTTTATATTTTTCGCCCACCTTACGCATCACCGGCACCATCACCCCTTCTACCAGGGTGACCGGAACCGCACCCTCTTCCAGAGCCTTTTTTACCAGCTCCTCTGTCTCATTGGGATGACCCTGTTCGATGGCCTGTGTCAGTTTTTCAAGTGTGTCCATTCTCGTTCCTGA
Source organism: Bulleidia sp. (assembly GCA_963640245.1). GTDB lineage: Bacteria > Bacillota > Clostridia > Lachnospirales > Lachnospiraceae > Laedolimicola. The sequence goes on along the minus strand of CAVHYN010000094.1, from coordinate 22,615 downwards.
ACCTTTCGCTGCGCGAAGCTAATCGCATCGTTACCCGTGTTTAGTCTTTTTTATTATAACCCAAAAAAGGCTTGTTCCACAACCCTATCCGGTCGCAGAACAGCCTTTTTTGCACAAATCGTTATTTTTTTGTAACTATTTTAGATCCCGTATACCTCTTTGTTGTATTTTTCAATCTCGTCATCAATGATGGGATCGACATGCGGGAACAGGCAGCCCGGTCCGCCGTAGGTGATGCAGGGGATGAAGTGTCCGCCCGGTGCGTACTCTTCGCAGGCTCTTCTGACTTCCTTGCGGATTTCCTCTTCGGTAGAATCTACGCGGTCAACGATGGATGCGTCGATACCTCCCATCAGGGTCATTCTGCCTGCCAGCTGCTTCTGGAGCTTCGGAATGTCATTCTGGGGAAGAGCACCTTGCCAGATATCGATTCCCAGATCGACCATATCCTCTACGATGGGCTCCATGAAGGAATCTGCATGATGCATAATGATAACACCGTGATCCTTCATATATTTATAGGATTTCTCATACTGCGGTTTGATGAATTCTCTCCAGGTCTCCGGGCTTACAAACAGAGCCTGCTTGGATCCCCAGTCATCATGGGACAGAATGATATCCGGATGCAGGTTGTCAACGATCATCTTTGTCAGCTGGAAACGGTATTCACCGATCGCATTGCAAAGATCCATCATATCTTCCGGCTCGAGAAGGAAGTTCACGAGCATATCCTCGAAGCCCATCAGGAAATGCAGTCTCTCAAAAACACCGGTCGGCATAAATGCCATAAAGAGGCTGCCGGAATCCTTGATCTCCTGTCCTTTCTTCTTGAACGGCTCCCAGAGTGCCGGGTCGCTGCACTGGCCTACGATATCCGGTATTTTAAGCTGTTCCTTCCACTCTGTGATATCATCGATTACCTTGTTGGAATCTGTTACATGGGGCATCGCTGCCAGCTGCTCTTCGGGCCAGAGAATCTCAGTTCCGAAAGCATCCTTCAAGGGATCCATGCCGCGATGACGGTTGCCACGTACAAAATTATTTGCCGGGTTGGGCGGATAGAAGGTGGCTCCCTCATACTGTTTTAATAACCGCTCCGGCTTTCCGTCAACCTTGATTGTTTCAAGTAAATTCTGTGATGCTGTAAGCATAATAATCTCCTCCTCAGCTGTTTATAAGTTCAATTTTAACTGTTCCGTTTTGATAAACTCAGTATAGACCAATTTTTCATCCTCGTAAATCCGCAGACCTCTTCATTCTTTTTATCTTAATTCGTACTTTTTGTACAGTTGTATTTGTCATTCTGCACAAAGATTTTTCCGGTTACTTCTTTGTTTCTTTTTCTTTTTATGCTATAATTTTTCTGATAAAACGAAGCATTTCCATGATAGGAGAAACTATTTTGAACAATATCGACAATCATGATCCGGAAGCTTATACCGGTTTCCATCTGAATCTCCAGATTTTAGCTGACGATTTTGCGGATAAGGCAGCCGAGGTCTCCGTTTTTGCTCCGGAGGACCCCCTGAACCTCGACGGACTCCGCCTGTACCAGCCCGGAAAGCCTCTGCAGCGGAACTATTTATACCTCGTTCTGGCCGGGGATCTTTCCTCTGATTTTTTGGCTTTTCGCCACTGCACCTTTGCGGTTCTTGGAAGCGGAGACCTCTCCTTTTTCTCTGAAACCTGCCGTATTCTGCATATCAAAGGGAACTTTTCCTTCTCTGATACCTTCAATCAGCTGCAGCAGACCTTTGAAAAGTATGCCCGGTGGAGCAGCCAGCTGCAGCTGGCTCTCGGCGATGTCAATCCTTTGGATGAGATGCTGGAGGCAAGCCTTGCGATCTTCCACAATCCAATCTTTGCCCATGACACAAATTTCTATATTCTTTCTTCCCCGAGACATGTCAATGGCATGTCCGAGTGGGTGCATGACAAGCGTACCGGGCGATGGATCGCGCCCTTGAGCCTGATTCAGGACTTTAAGCTTGATCCGGAATACCAGCATACCCTCAGCACAAGGGGTGTGCAGGTTTACTCTGCGGACCTAAGAGGCTATCGCATCCTCTATATGAATCTCTGGGTCAATGGAAAATATCAGGGACGAATCTGCGTGGATGAGCTCCAAAGCGAAATCATGCCGGGACATTTCTTTGCGCTCGAATACCTGGGTTCCTTTATCGAGCTCTGCATCAAGCGTCACAACCTCTTCCAGATCTCTATGGGAAATGATGTGCAGCAGTTTTTTACGGACTTTCTCTCTGGTCAGTTTACGGAGCAGCAGCCCATCCTCGATCAGCTGCAGTATCTGAACTGGAATCGCTGCGATCGCTACCTGGTTCTGCGCATGGAGACCCAGCAGCAGGATGACCGCATGCATTCCTCCATCGCTACTCTCGGCCATATCGAAGCCCTGATCCCGGAAGGTCTTGCCTTTCTCTATCAACAGGGGATCGTGGTGGTCGCCAACCTGTCCTTCAACCATTCCTCTGCCTCCGATATCATCAGCTCCCTGGCTATCACGATGCGCGAAGGACTCTTTACAACCGGCGTAAGCTCCGAGCTTCAGGATTTTCTCCTTCTTCCCCAGGGCTACCTTCAGGCCGAGGCCGCTCTAAAACTTGGCAGGGAGAGTCAGAGCATGATCTGGTATTCCCGCTTCGATGATTACCTGCTGGAATATATTCTCTCCGAGAGCAGCCGTCAGATAAGCCCGGAGCTTTTGGTCTCCTCGAGGCTTGACGCCCTGCTTCGTTATGACCGTGAGAATAAAACCGAGCTCTATCGTACCCTGCAGGTCTATCTGACGAACGAGCGGAATTCCCTCCAGACAGCCAAGACTCTTTTCATTCACAGGAGTTCCTTGGTTTACCGCCTGGAACGTATCCAGAAGATCACAAAGATCGATCTGGATAATCCTAAAAACCGCCTGCTTTTGCAAATCTGTTTTCTTTTAAACCAAGAAAAAGAACCGGCATCGCCCTGATGTCGGTTCCTTTGCATTATTCTTGCCTTATTCCAAAATAATCCCGAATCCATTCTCGAATAATGGCCTCTGACTGTCCTTCCTGGTATACCACTTTTCCATCGGAACCTTGAATCGACAGCACATTCCCCGTAAGTGCCACACTTCCATCGGCGGTATTTCGGCTTAAGACACGCTTCTGCGTAAACATCACCTGCGGTGACCTTGCGCAATAAAAATTCATCAATTCAAAGTCCGCCTCCAGCGCCGGATGAAGGGAGAAACGCAAGATCGGTAACCAGAATTCTTCCTTCTTTCTCTCGATCAGAACCTCCCCGTTCGTTCCCTCTGGTTTCATCGTGATCCGGAAGCTTCCTCCCTTTTCTTCATGAATCCCGTCTGTAAGCTTTACCGGATGCTTCGGTCCCGGTCCCCCATATCCGATGTCGCAATAATAGATTCCATCTTCCAGCGTCACGAGGGTGGCACGGTGCGTCATAGGCGGCACTTTCTCCCTGTTCCAGAGAATCCGCACACCCAGCGGATATGCCTGAAAGCCCACGGACTTCAAAAGCTCATAAAATAATTTATTCAGCTCGAAGCAATAACCTCCACGCTTTCGAAGCACGATTTTTCGGTAGAGATCCGCCGCCTCCAGCGATGGCACCCGGCCTTCTTCATATACCTCTAGATTTTCAAAGGGTACATTTTGAAGATGCAGCTCCATCAGCTTCTCAAGAGCTGCAAGGTCTGCCTCGGCCTCTTCCTCGCATCCAATCCGCGCAAGATATCGTTTTCTCGCATCCAGGCTCATCATGAAATAGCTACTCCAAAGCGTTCTTTGTTATATCTATCGATCTCATCGATGACGATCTCTTCTACATGCGGATAAATGGTTCCCGGGCCGCCATAGGTCATTCCCGGCCAAAAGCCCTTCAGATGTCCATATTCCTCACAGGCACGTCTGGTTTCTTTACGGATTTCCTCCTCGGTGGCATCCTCTCTGTCGATGACCGAATCCACGCCTCCCATCAGGAGCATTCTGTCGCCAACCTTCTCCGAAATCGCTGCGATATTGTTTGTATTCAGGACACCCTGCCAGATATCTACGCCAATCTCTGCCATATCTTCTACGATAGGCTCCATGTAGGAGTCTCCGTGATGCATTACGATCACTCCCTGAGAATGAAGGTAATCATACAGCTTCCGATACGGCTCCTTGAAGAATTCTCTCCAAACCTCCGGCGACATAAAGAGGCTTGTCTTGGAGCCCCAGTCATCGTGGGAGACGATACAGTCCGGATGAAGATGCTCTACCACGAGCTTCATATAAGTCAGACGATACTCGCAGATCACATCGATCAGTTCATGCATCGCTTCCGGCTCAAGGAGGAAATTCATAAGCGTGTCTTCAAATGTCATCAGCATGTGAAGCTGCTCAAAGATTCCGGTTCCCATTACGACCATGGTCAGATATTTTTCCTGGTCGATCTTCTCCTTCGCTGCGATGGCATCCTCCCAGCCTTCAGAGCATTTTCCGATCAGATCCGGAACCTTTACATATTTCTCCCATTCGGTAATATCCTTGATAACCTGATTTTCTTCCGTTACATAGGGCACTGCAGCCGGCGCGTCTTCCGGGAAAAGGATCAGGGTTCCCCACTGGTCATAGGAATTCGTTCCGCGAACCCGGTTGCCTCTGATCAGCTTAAAGCAGGGATCTCCGGGAATTCCCCGGAACATCGTAAAGGAATTGCATAAGCATTCCGGTTTTCCGTCTTTTTTCAATGTTTCGAGCAAATTCTGTTTGGGTGTCAGCATAAAAACATCTCCTTCCTACTACATATTTTCCATGATATGAATGGACAGTCGAAGATACAGATTCTGTTCCGGCTGTGCCATGTGTTCTGTGTCAAGTCCTGTAATCTGCTGAATTTTTTTCAGCCGGTAAAAGAGAGTACTCCTTCCCACGTAAAGGTTCGCAGAAGTCGCCACTGTATTTCTCTCATTTAAAATATAGGTAACTAAGGTTTTATAGAGCTCTGTTTTATTCTTTTCATCATATTCTTTCAGCCGAAGCAATTCGCAGGCACAAAGATCCTCCGGGCGAAACTCCCTGCAGCAGATATCCGAAATATAATCCACAGCGATATCGTCGAACGTGTAATACCACATCGTATCATTTTTCTTTTTGCAATATGCAAATGCGACCGAAGCCTGCCGATAATAGCGCTCCAGCGCGCCAAAATTGTGGAATGGATTGCTGACTCCCGCCTTAAAAAGACCATCCCTGAGAATACATGCCATATCCGAGGTATAGTGGTTATTGATCGACTGGTTGATGATGATACAGATCTGATCTTCCATGAATACAGCCTTGGTACCTGCGACCCGTGCCTCCACATAATTGCAGACGCTTGCAGCCGATCCGGGATTTCCATCCTGTTCTTCCGCATCCATCCGGATACAGATATAGGTATCATTCTTTTTCCAGCCGCATTGCCCGATCCGGTTTATGATCTCAGAATCCGATACCTCTTTTCCCTGCAGCATGGCAATGATCATTTTCTCCAGCACCCGGCTGTAGGTATTGTCCATCTTGCTTCTGCGCGCCAGCGTCAGCCGCACCAGCTCTGCCAGGTATTCCGCTGCTGCAAACTGCCCTTTTTTCAATTCATTGTCGATCTCACAGATTACCAGACGGCCTTCGTATCTGTCATATGCATTCCAGATATTTACATAGATATCCCGATAGCCCCTGAGCTCTGCCGAAAAAATCTGGGCATTTCTGGTAGCCATCGTTCCCCGGTATTCCCGGTCTGTTTTCAACTCGTTCAGCTCTTCTAACGGTACAAGCATGCACCCGGTTCTCTCGTCCTTCTCCCAGGGAATCATCTTCTCCCTCCAGACAGGACAGGAAATAACGGTCATCTGGGCATCATGGACAAAGAGTGGGTTTTGAAAATATTCTATGCTAGCTCTGCAGAGATCATCAACGCTGCCATCCATCGCAAAGATATCCTGAAGACGTTCCGCCCAGGAAAGATGTTTCCGGAAAATCTCCTGACAAAGGTTCATCAGTTCCAGAAGGTCGGTCTCCGATGGCAGCTTCAAGAATGTGTGAATACCGCCCAGCCATTCTTCCGGAATTGTTCCCAGAACAATCAGGGATACATGTTCCTTTTGCACTCTTTCCCCTCTTAAGTCTTCTTCTTTAACAATATAAGCATATTGTTTTTCCGGCTGAATCCCTTTTTGATAGAAGCAGACCCCCCGGAGACAACAGCTATCCTCCCCGGGGATGAAGTCGCAATCCGGAAACTGCGCTTTCATTTCATCCGCCACCATCTGAAGATTCAAATAAAATCTGATTGATTCGCCCATAAACCCTAATTCCGTATCAGATAACTATGCTTTGCTATTTCTACTATGAACGGGCAGCGATTTCTGCTGCATACTGATTTACCTTTTCGCGGGTAAGCTTAAATCCAAAGAGCAGGGCAACAACTGCAATGATCAGGGCGATCGCCGGAATTACCATAAAGCCGATGCTGATCGCTCTCTTCAGAGCCTCCGGTGCCTGTGCCGGGTCGATATCTGTACTGAAATTACCCATAGCCAGACATGCGGAGATAATGATTCCTCTGGTCATAATGGAAACCTTCAGGGGCACATTCTGAAGACCGCTGATCCATCCGGCTGCGTTCTTGCCTGTCTTCCACTCACTATATACAATCGTGTCACCGTACAGAGCCGGAGTACATGCATAAGTGATGCCATAGCCGAACATTGCGATACTCATCAGTACGATAACTAAGGTTACATTGTTATAGAACAGATAGGATACAATCAAAAGCACTGCCTGAATTCCCATAACACCAATCGTAGTAGTTCTTGTACTGAACTTATTGCTCAGGGTCTTGCTGAGGTATGCACCTGCCACGCAGAAGATATTTGTTACGAGAATATAGGTCGACAGCATTCCGCTATTTCCTGCAATATAGGAGAAATAATATGCTGCAACACCCATCAGCACAAAGTTGAACATGAATTTTGCAAGGTCTGCAATCAGAAGTGCGATCAGAGGCGGATTCTGAAGAAGTGCACGGATCAGATCCATTCCGCCTGTCTTGTCCTTCGCTGCTGCCTTTTTATCTGTCGCTTCCGGCTGAACGACTTCATATCCGTCAAACATACGGAAGTGTGCATAGTAGAGAACTGCCATGATACATCCGAGAACAAAGGCTGCTGCGCCGTACTGATTTACTTCTCCGATGATGCCTGCCATAACTGCTGCAAGTCCGGGGCCTACGTAGGAGAAGATAACCTTGGAAAGGTTCGCCCATGCTGCTCTGGTAGAGGACAGCTGGGAACGTTCTTCCGGTGTACTTCCTGCTACTGAGATCATCGATACATTAGCTACATAAGCGAAGTTCCATGCCACATGGCTGGCCACTGCCGCTATGATGATGATGACTGCCGAGAGCATTCCGTCACCGATCTTAATGAACTGGAATGCATACAGGAACGGAACCAGCCACGGAATGGCAATCAGCCAGGAACGATAGCGTCCCCATTTCATCGGCTTGATACTGTTCAGGATCGCTCCGTAGATCCAGGACAGCAATGCGTCCACTGTACTGGATACCGTTGTGATAAATGTTACCATCGGCAGACTGAACTGCGCCAGATTCGTCAGGAAAAAGCTGAAATAATAGCTTTCAATATTCGACATTAATGTAAAACCGCAATCCCCGACTCCGTAAAACTTCTTCAAAGCGCCGCTAAGGCCTTTTTTCTTTTGCTCTTGTTTCCCCATATTTCCCCCGTTCCGACCTTAAAGGTCTGGTCACATTCGCACATATCGTCCAATCCTTTTCATCCTGTCACGACTCAACATTGTTCATCTTTTCCTGAGTTTTTCTGCAGAATTGTTGGATTTTTACAGGCAATATGTCTTGTTTTTCGTTGTTTCCAAACATTGTATTGTGCACAAATACCATGTTCTCTATGATCACAATGTATCACACCCACAGGCATGAAAGCAATAACAGAAAATGAAATAGTCAGAAGTGTCTAAAACGTTCACCAACGTTTATTGTTTATGGACAATGTGTTCAACACCAAGTACAATTTCATCACTCCAAAAGGTAACAGCTCGTGTATGCAATCGTACACGGACCGTAATAATACTCCATTCCGTTCGCCTTACAGACCTGGGTCACCAGCATTCCGTAGGCCTCCATCGATGAAAAGGACTGCCCCGGAAAACGGCAGGGCGCATCCGGATAGGTGCATTCCTTGCATCTCGTGCAGCAGCCCGCCCCGATCGGCAGCATATCCGGCCATCTTTCCCGAAGCACCTTCTCAAAGGCATAAAAGTTCTTCTTGTGAATCGCTTCGGTCTCCATCATGGTTTCCCCGTCCATGGCATCTTCCAGCTCTCCTACCGTCTGAACCAGAATTCCTTCCCGGTATCTTCCAATCTTCGCCTTACACTCTTCCAGATCCCCACATCCGGGCGGACAGCTCCAGTTTTTCTTATACATATGACAGGTATTTTTTTCGCACATCTGCCGCACCTCCGGCATCAACTCTATCGTATCGCTTTTCAGAAGAGCCACATGTGTAAATCCTGCCTTTATTCCCATCTCTTCCAATTCTTTTATGTCAACCATTTTTTCTCCTTAAAACAGCTCTGGAAAACAAAGCTCATCTACAAAGCAATCCTGAAATTCCGGTGAAACTGCCAGTTCTACAAATTCTATCCTGCGAACCAGCTGATCCATCTCCTGTCTCTCCGCTTTGTTCAGAAGTGCAATCTTTGCACCCTCTCCGGCCGCATTTCCCACCGGCGTGATCTTTTCCAGAAGGGAGGCCGGTATCATACCGATCATGGCTGCGCTTTCCGGCTTCATATAATTCCCGAATGCGCCTGCGATATAAACTGCCTGAATATCCTCCTCCGTTATGGATAGCTGCTTCATCAGAAGCTGGATCCCTGCTGCGATTGCAGCCTTCGCAAGCTGCACCTCTCCGATATCCTTCTGGGTCAGATAGACTCCTTTTCCATTCGCCGTCTCCTCCGGTGGAACCAGCACAAACCTGCCAGGTATCTCCTGACCGCTTTCCAGATGACCGCCCTCGTCGATCAAGTCCGCTTTCCTAAGCTGCGCCACTAGATCGATGAGTCCGGAACCGCATAAGCCGACCGGAGCCGCATTTCCAACTGTCGTATAGTGAAAGCTTCCGTCCTTATATTCCACATGGTCTACGGCACCTTTCGCTCCCCGCATTCCACACTCAATCTTAGCCCCCTCAAAGGCCGGTCCCGCCGCTGTCGAGCAGCATGCCAGCCGTTCCTTATTTCCAAGAACCATTTCCCCGTTGGTTCCGATATCGATCATCAGGCTGATCTGCTCCTTTTGATCCTGCCGTAAAGAAAGGATACAACCACAGGTATCCGCTCCCACGTATCCTGCGATATCCGGCAGTAACAGAAGCTCAGCCCTCGGATGAATGTGAAGGCCATATGCTGCCGCCGGCAAGGTCAGACTTTGCCGAATCGCAGGCGTATACGGCGCATGCACGAGCGATGCCGGTGAAATTCCAAGGAAGAGGTGATGCATACAGGTATTTCCCACCACGGATACCTGATATATATCGGTTTTCTCGATATCTGCCTCCTCTGCCAGCTCTCCAAGCATTTGATCGACTTCATTCTGAATGCTGTCCCTCAAAGGATCCACGCTATGCTCCAGCGCATAATTTGCCCGCATAATGACATCTGCACCATACGGTGTCTGCGGATTCATGTGGCTTTTTACAGCCAGCACACGCCCGTTCTCAGCATCCATCAGATAGCCCACCACGGTGGTGGTTCCTATGTCAAAGGCTGCAAAGCAGAGCTTTTTCTTTTCCTGACTGATATCCAGAATCTCATTTTCTGTATAGATCACATACCAGTCCGGTGAGATCTTCCGGTATTCGTACAAAAAAGAGGCCAGAACAAGATCCGGCTGAACTGCAGCTCCTGCATCCAGCTGAACAATCAGACGTTCCCACTCCGAGCGTCCATCCCCCGCTTCCGGCTTTTCCAGGCGAACCTTTTGCTGTCTCAGGTCAGGCATCAGAGGAAGTGCTCTTGTAAGCCCCTCTGTCAGAATCTCATAGCCGGAGGCCTGATTCATCGTATCCACTTCCAGATCCCTGTCAATGACCGTCTGACATGCCAGCACGGTATGTCCATCTATTGTAACCTTGCACTTTCCGCACTTTCCCTGGCCGCCGCAGGGTGCATCCGGCACAAGACCTGCTTTTCTCTGTGCTTCCAGCACCGTCATTCCCGAAGGTGCCTGAAAATCCAGCTTTTCTCTGATAAATTTAACATGATACATCCTTCATCCCTCCGGTATTAGAATGTGCCTTGGCACATTCTCGCGCCGAGGCAAACAAAAAGCCGCCCTGCCGTCCATGACATGCATAGACAATGCAGAGCGGCTCTGTATTAACAACTCTTTTATATAGCTGAATTAAGCAACCAGGGACTTAGCCAGAACAGCTGCGCTGGCAGCGTCTGCGGAATATCCGTCTGCGCCGATCTCCTTAGCAAACTCTTCGGTAATCGGAGCACCGCCAACCATAACCTTGATCTCTTTTCTGAAGTCTTCTGCGTTCAGTGCAGCAACTGTGTCACGCAGAGACGGCATCGTAGTCGTCAGAAGTGCGGACAATGCGATAACCTTGACATCCGGATTTTCCTTATAGCAATCGATGATCTTGGAAGCCGGTACGTCTACACCCAGGTCGATAACCTCGAAGCCTGCGCTCTCGATCATCATAGCAACCAGGTTCTTTCCGATATCATGCAGGTCGCCTGCTACGGTAGCGATGATCAGCTTGCCCATGCTTCCTGTAGCGCCTGTTGCAAGATGGGGTTTCAGAACCTCTACACCCTTTTTCATGGCACGTGCTGCTACCAGCATCTCCGGAACGAAGATTTCTCCGTTCTTAAACTTATCGCCTACGACTGCCATGGCATCGATCATGCCGTTCAGGATTTCTGTTGCATCGCAGCCTTCATCCAGAGCACCCTGTACTGCAGCTCCTACCAGTTTTGCTTTTCCTTTTTCTACCAATTCTGCTACTTCTGTAATCTTTGACATATCCAATCCCTCCATAAATGATATATAAGCCTTATTGTGTTTCCTTATTTCTTAACCGGTCCTATCATACCTTCGCGGTAAGCTCCGATATATTCCATGCAATAATCATCGAGTCCCAGAAGAGCCTCTGTTGCATAAACCAGACCCAGCATATCGCGGTTTGTCGGATCCATGATAGCGCTGTCCAGTCCGGCATTCATCGCAAGTACTACAAAGCCGTAGTTGATCAGCTTACGTACTGGCAGGTTGAAGGAGATATTGCTGACAGCTGCGGTGATGTGGATGGTCGGATACAGCTTTCTGACCGTCGAGATAACCTCGACATTCATCGCGATTCCATCCTCGGAAGTACAAAGCATCTCTACCAGCGGATCGATATGGATACGATCCGGAGAAATTCCATACTCCTTCGCCTTTGCCATAATCTTTTCAAAAACCTTCAGTCTGTCTGCCGCACATTTCGGAATACCGGTATCGTCACTCAGAAGTGCGATAACCTGCCAGTCCTTGTTCTCCGGCTGAGCCATCACCGGGAAGATCTTGTCAATTTTGTCTCCCTCTCCGGATACTGAGTTGAAAATACCAGGTCGCTTACAGAACTTATAGGCCTGTGTCAATACATCCGCACTCGGACTGTCTACCGAAATCGGAAGATCCGTCACTTCCTGAATGCAGTCAATCATCCACTTCAGGGTCTCGACTTCCTCTGCCTCCGGAACCGATGCACAGCAGTCGATGAAGCTTGCGCCTGCATTTGTCTGGGCAATGGCTCTCTGCTTGATAAGCTCTGCATCCCGGTTCGCGATAGCCTCCGCTACGGAAGGAATCGAGCCATTGATCTTTTCTCCAATAATGATCATTTTTGATTTCCCCCAATCGTTTAAAATCCCACTCGAAGCCCTTCTTTTTTCGTGCTTCGTTCTTTTCATTCATTATTGTATCAAAATCAGTACAAAATTCCAGCCGCATTTCCTACCATATCTAACGCTGCTTTTCCTACGATTTGTAGGAAGGAAATTTTTCTCCCTTTATCCCTCAATTTTCAGTTCTTCGATCAGCTTTTCCTGATATCCGGCCGTTTGATATTCTTCCATTCGCTCTGCCACCGGCCTTAGCCGCTCATCCGTGATCGACTCCAGGATCTTCATTCGCTTTGGGGATATGATTTCCCCGGATCTGCACTTCTCATAATCAGCTGTTTCCATATGCCAGTAATCAAAGTTCCCTTTATAATACTGCGCTAATTTCTGTGCTATCAGAATGCCTTCCGGATCCAGGTCGCCGGAATAGCGCACATTGATTCCAGATTTTTCCAGCAAATCCAGCACCATCAACCCCGCGAGCCTCGGCTGTCCATTCATGCACATATAGGCTCTTCGTGCATTTCCCGCCTTCTCTTTTCCACACAATACCGCAAAAATAGACGGATTTTCCACAATATAGATCTCATTTTGTGGGCAATGAAGGGATTCCCACTCCGTGATCACCGCAAGCGGAACCTGTACGATATGCTGCTCGCGTGCAAATCCGTCCATTCCCTTATCAGGAGTTCCGTCTTTTTTTATCGCCTGCACCTGATAAAGCATCGCATAATTTGAAATATCGTCCAGCATAATTCCGGCCATCAGGTAGCTTTTCTGCCGCCTGTAGGCCGGAAAAATTTCATTCGTCTCGATTTTAATTTCTCGGATTTCCAGATCCATCTGTATGATCTGATAGAGGAAATTTCCCTCCGCGCTTCCCTGGTCAAAGGCATGCGGATTTCCCGTCAGCAAGGCTGCAAATACGGCCAGATAAAGCTTATCACCCTGTCGATAGGGCAGATAATTGTAAATTTCTGCTCCAAGCCGCAGGCTCCTGTTCCACTCTGCAAGATCCTGTCTCTCGCTATCCTTGACCAGATTTTTGAGTATTTCTGCCACTGTCTCTATCGCAGTTCCCTTATAATCTGCCAAAAATCTCTGCCAGATCTTCTCTTTTTCCTGTTCTCTGAAAAGCTTTTGCTCCTGTTTTCCAAGCAAGGGTTCTCCAAAGAAATTCTCCAGCAGACACTGCGGTGTGATATCCTTATAGCGGCTCACTTCCAGTGCCTGCCGAAATTTTTCTGCAGACACTGTCACGCTTTTCTGTCCATGAAAGGATCTGCCGAAGAAGCCCTCCAGCTCTTCGATTTCCTCCGGTTTCAGATTTTTCAGAATCACTTTTCCGCCAAATCTTCCATAGGAGCTATATTTTTCGGCAAATCCTTTCAGAACCTTTCTCCAGACCGGGCTTTGATGGAAGTATGCCAGGCATTCCTTTTTTATCCTTTCAAATTCCTGCTTCTCCATCTGGCTCATTTCAATGGCACCTCTCTAATCTGTCGCCTTTGCAAGCTCAGTTCCTCTCAGCTCGATTTCCTCTTCATGTTCCAATAATTCTTTCTTTTGCCCGTTCCACAGGTAAGGCATAACCGTCACAAATTTCGCATTGCCCGGGCGGATCAGCTGATAGATCGCCAGCGCATCCAGGGTATCGCAGTCGCCCCAGAGAACCTGTGAGTTGATGATGAAATCAAACTCAAACTCTGTCATCAGGCGGAACATATCACGGATATTCTTATTGTCCACTCCGGCAAATGCCTCATCCAGCGAGATCAGTCTCGGTGCATCCTCTCTGCCGCCCTGATACTTCGCTACGACCGCAGAAAATAGCGGCACATACATGGACATCGCCTTTTCTCCGCCACTGAAGGTTCCGAACACGCTGTTTGTCAGTTCCTTCTGGCGCTCTCCGTTCTTCTGCGAGAAGAGCTGGAATTCGAACCATTTCCGGTAGTCCAGAGTATCCTTCATAATCTGATAGAAGGATACCATTCCGGCACTGTCCCTTGCATTTCTCCTTGCCTCTGTGACCTTTGATCGAAAATGTGCTGACAGTCTGGAGGCCTCTTCCTCGCTCATCAGGCGGTAATCCTTCTTTAACAGTTCCACCAGCTCTTTGGTATCCAGCTGGTCTTCCTGCTCTGCCGTCTTGCTTCTCCATCTGAGGCTCAGCTTTAAACCACTGGACGTATTCATCCCGTTCATCAGGGAATTCATCTTCTGCACCCAGGTGTTGGATGCATTGATCTTTCCGCGGATCTTCCGGCTTACCGTATTCGCGAGAATATCTTCGAAGAGCTCGCGGTCACCATCCTTGATCAGATTCTCCAACTCTTCGATATCTTCCTCGAGATGTGTAAGAAGACTTGAAAATGAAATCTTTACTCCCTGATATCTGGCCGAAATATCCAGTCGCTTTGCTGAAAATTCTGTCGCTTCCGCTTCTGCAAACAATTCATTCTGCATCAGCTGATAATCGGTCAGAAACCCTCTGTTTTCAAAATAGACTTTATTCAGATCCCGGACTACACCGTCCTTATCCATTGCTTTTGCATCCGATTCCAGATAGCTCCGGATACTTCGGGCATCATCCGGTATCTCTTTCGGTATTTCCACATAGCATAGAGCTCTCTCCTGCTCATAGCATTCCGAAAAATATGCTGCCTTCTTTTCATATTCCTGGATTTTCTTCTGCCCTTCTTCCAGGCGGAGGCTTAGCTGTCCGGCTTCGTCTTTTTCCTGCGTCTGTCTGCTTACACACAGGCTCAATCTTTCCGGATATTCCGAAAGCCAATGGATACAAGCGTCCAGCCGCTCTTTGATTTCTTCATAATCCGTCAGCCGCAATTGCTCCTGAATGGAAGTCTGTTCCTCCGTCTTTCTCCGGATTTCTTTTTGAATCACGGATAAGTCATAACGGATCTGATCCATATCCGCATCCAGATCTTCCAGATGGTTTTTCCGCTCTCTCAGATATTCCAGGCTTCTTAAGAACATTTCATGAGCCGCTTTCAAGCTGATCAGCTGCTTTCCGTATTCCTCCGCCGCAGCCTTCGCTTCCCGAAACACCTCATAAGAGCAGGTCAGATACAGGGCATCTGCAAGCTCCAGTGCTTTCTTTTTCTTCTCTTTCAGGATTTCAAGCAGTTCCCGGATCTTCTCTTCTAATTTGTCACTCTCCTGCTTGATCTGTTCGCATGCCCTTTCCTCCGCACGCATTATCTGAAGAGCTTCCCGCATATCAGTATCTTTAGGAAGCTTCCCATACTCCTGCCCAAGAAGCTCCTTCCTGTCAGACAGCTTCCTATATATTTCTTCGAGGCGCTGCACTGCCTCTTCCAGCTCAGTGATTTTCTCTTTGCAGGCTTTTATCTTCGCCTGTCTGTGTCTCTCACGCGCCTTTGTTCCAAGATAACCTGCCTCGTATTCTCCGGTTACGGTTCCTGCCAGTACACCCATGCGGTAAGTGCCATCTTCCGAAACCGCAATCATACTTTCCTTATCACAAGCAATGCTTCCAAGAATTCCCGTCAGCCGCTGGTTTGAGAAAATGTCATTGACTTCTTCATTCAGCTCCAGGATATCTAACAGACTTCTCTCCGGCCTAGATTCCTTTCCTGCACTTGTGCAGCGAAAGAGATATCTGTCTTCACAGCCCTGTTCGAACTGTAAAACCTGATCCTTGTAGCCTTCATCGATAATCAATGCATCCAGAATTCCCATTTTCAGCAAGGCCTCTTCCAGGCGATTGCAGGCTTTCTCATCCAGACTATCTCCGAATTCGATCACCTTATAGAACTCCTGGTACGGGATTCCAAGCGTATCCAGTCTCTGGCGGTTACGGATGACCGCTTCCGTGCGCTCCGGCTTGGGTTCCTTCTGATTCTCCCATTCCGCAAGCTCTGCCTTCACTTCCTCCAGTTCTTTTTCTGTCGTTTCCCGCTCTGTCTGATTTGCAATAAGGCCAGATTCAATCTCTGTTTTCTTTCGAATCGATACATCCGCAATCTTCTGACGAACCTCTGCAAAATCAGATGTCTCTTCGTAGGAATCCGCAAATATGCTTAACTCTCTTAGCAGTTCATTATCCAGTACCAGCTCCTGATTCGCACTATTCCACTGATAGATGGCTTCCTTCCATTCATTCTGGGTCTGCACGAATACGCTTTCCAGTTCGGATACCTTTCTTTGCAATATATCCAGTTCACGGATCTGTTTTTCTCTTTCTTTGATCCGTTCATCCTTCTGTCTCTCCAGTTGATCCGTCTCTTCGAGAATCTTTGTTCCTTCGTAAATCCTTTCTCGCGTACGGTCAAATTGCTGCTCATGCAAGTCGAACTTATAAGGCTTTTCCGGATCTTTTTCCAGCTCTTCCTTCAGAAATGCATGTTCCTCGAAGGCCATGGTATCCGCCTCATCCTGCATCTCTTCTATCAGTTCTTTCAGCTCTTTTTCTTTCTTGTCCTTTCGATCTTCCTCTGCTTTGATCTGCGCCTGTGCATCCCGATATTGTTCCTGTTTTCCTTCAAGATACTGCTGTTTTTCTTTCCGGTTCTTCTGCTGTCCTTCTAGCTCTATGGTCAGCTCCGCTTCTCTTCGCTTTAATGCTACGGCATCGCTTTTGTTCAGGGATTCCCTCTCTTTTTCCATGGACTCATGCTTTGCGTCCAGCTCCTGATATTCTGCCTGCAGCTTCTCGATATTCTGTCTGCACTCCGCTAATTTCTTCTCTTGTTCTTTTTGCTGCTTTCTGGCACCTTCCAGCTTGATTTCTGCCTGCTCGCAGCGCTCTGCCTTTTCATATAATAATTTCTGATTGTATTTTGAAAATACCGCCTGAATCTTCTCTGCTGCCTGTTTTGCTTCCTTTCTGTTCTTCAGATTCATGTTCATGGTATCCATATTTTCAATCGCTTCTGACATAGGACGCAAATCATCGTCCGACAAGGGCTGAAGCGAATCACTCAGGATATCATTGATCACGGAGGGCTTAAAATCCTTGGAAAGCTTCGGTGTTCGAAGCTGGATCAGGAGGTCAACCATTTCCTTATATTCTTCCGTCGTCTCAAAGCCAAAGATCTGGCGGTTGACATAATCCATGTAATCAGCCTGTCTGTCAATAACACGGCCGCCCGCACCGATTCTGTTTTCCAGCTCTTTTTTGGATAATGTAACCTTTTCGCCCGTCTCCTTATATAAAAAGAAATCCTTTCCTACCCTTCTTCCGTCTGTCAGGCTGAAATACCACTTGTCCAGATTCTTTCCCCTTCTTGCACGGATTCCCATGCCGATCGTCAGATAGGTATCGCTGTCCTGTCTTTTGAATTCCAGATAGAGATAGCCAGTCCGCTCCTCCCGTCCGTCGTCGTCCTCCAAAAGGTAGCTGCTCATCTTACGGTCTCTCGAGCCAAAGGGATCCAGCCTTTCCGGACTCATATTTCCATCCAGAAGAAGCGGTACTACACTCTGCATCGTTACCGACTTTCCCGATCCGTTCGAGCCGCGAAGAAGCATCCGTCCCTTTACAAACGGGAACTCCTGCTCATCGTAGTACCAAAAGTTAATCAGACCGATCTTATTTGCCTGCCATCTACTGTTCATCATTTCTTCCTCCCGCATAATCCTCCGGATAACGACCCTGTATCTTTCCGGCAAGCGGACGTATCCTAATCTGGTGCTCTGCCTCTTCTTTCCTTATGAACATCCACAATTCCATCTCATCGATCACGTTTTTTACAAATTCACCTTCCGGCATCTCACGATAATTCTTCGAAAATCCGCTTCCATATTCCTGTTTCACATCTTTTATCAGCTTCTCAAACTCGATCCGGTCTGTAAGGCAGCTTTCATCTGCCTGTGTCTTCCATTCCCCAGTCTCGATCTTCTTTCGTATTTCACCAAAACACAGAAGCAAAATATCGGATATAGAATTATTACCCGGAAATACAGAGCCCATTCTGCATGACTCCCCGGACAGCAGATAAGCGCTGCCCCTGTGAATATGTACCTGGCAGTCAAAGATCTGTTCCAGCTCTTCTCCCAGCCTCCGTCCGTAATATTTCAGATATTCAAAGTCCTCCGGCGAACCATCTTCCTTATACATTCCCGGAGCAAAGATCAGCCTTTTATAGACCCGGTGTCTTCTCGCAAAGCCCCGGTCTTCATCTACCTCGAACCACTCACTTTCCCGGAAATCCTCCGGCTTCGTATATTCCATGATATCCTTTGAAAAATTTTTCATAAAATATCTGGATGCACCGGTATTTTCATAGAGCACTTCTCCCGCTCCATCGTCTACGAAGGTCTCGTCCTTTCCATCCGTAATTCCGACGATTCCCTGTTCCACTGCAAATCGCAGTACGCGAATGAGTTTCCTCCGGTTTGTATACAAGGTCCAGTCCGAAATCTCTCCCGGCAGATTTGCGGTGATATATTCCGTCAGCTGTGACAAAATAAACTGCTCCTGTGCATCCCTGTCCTCCAGAAACATCAGTAAAATACAAAGATAGGCATACTCCTCTTTCGACGAAAAATTCTGAATTCCCATAAAAATTTCCGGTATTACCGGAATCTTTTCCATCTTAATCAGAAGGGAATTATCCAGGATCTGGCAGCCCATCTTCTCCGTAGTAAATTTCCGCAGCTCACCCAGCGCATCCCTTACCTTGTAATATGTTTCTTTGTCTCTGGATTTTAAGATCCATCTTTTATTTAAGAGGAGTTCCAGCTCCTTCATCATGCTTCCTCCAGAAATACAATCGTCATCTTTGGCATCGTAAAGTTTCCATCCTCACAGTGCACGACACACTTTTCTCCTGCCTGGCTTCTGTCAAGTGTATATCTTCTTCCGTCGTCCGTTCTTGCTGAAAAGTCTGCAGCTTCCATGGCATCCGACAGCCATTTCAACAGAATCTCCCTGATTCTCAGTTCCAATACCGGCAGTTTATCGAAATCTATCTTTCCATTTTTTTCCAACGCCTGCAACTTTTCCGTCTCTTCTTTTTGCTTCTCCAGCATTTGACGCCTTGTTTCCTGCTTCTGCTTGGCTGATTCCAAAATGGCACTTCTTCTCGATTTTTCTCTGTAGGTACGTACTCTCGGTTTCAAAGTGATCTCTATGGGCTGTTCTTCATAGACTCCTACGTTCATGCTGTCTGTCTCACGGATCAGCTCTCCCGCAAGATGCTGCGGGCATTCCATACCGAATACCATCGCCGACATCTTATGGGCTTCTTCCAAATCCCGGCATCGTAAGAACAGCTCTGCCACCTTCCGGTATTCTTCCTTTCGGTTTGCTCCGAGCGCATTCTTCTCACTTAGCTGTGCCGCGTATCTTGTAATCCTGCGGATGATCTCATTGGTCGCATCGAAAAGCTTTCCGGCTTCATTCTCCTGCACGCCGCTTCCCACAAACCAGTCATAGATGCTTTGATAGCGTCCCTGCACCTTCTGCTCGATCATTTCCTTCGAAACTTCCGTCTCCATACGCGGAATCGATAATTCATAAGCTACGATTTTTTCAAATACCTGTTCTTTCAAATCCTCGCTCTGCAGACGCAAGCTTTCCTCGATCACACCGACATTTCTCTGCAGCCCCTTAATGAAGCTTCGCAGATATTCAATCAATCGATCCTTAAATACCAGGAATTCCTTCGTATGCATCATCTCTTCTGCCCGGACGCTGTTTAGATCCCGGATATAATCCTGATAATTCTGATTCAGACGAATAAAATCGTTATTCAGATCTGTCCACCATGTGTAGACTTCATTCTTATCCTTTCCTGCCATGTTCGGAAAGTGCTCGATACTTCTCCGTATCCGTTCCAGAAGTGTCGGTTCGAGCGACGCTCCCTCGACGAGCAGGTTCTCTAACCGGAGTACCAGACGTTCTATCTCTACACTGTACTCCGTCATCTGATACCGATATTTTTTGTTTTTAAATTCTTCGATGGAGGCAACCTTTTTTGTATCCTGGATGGTATTCAGGTTCTTCCACTCTGTCAGCATCGCAAGATCCTGCTGGCACTGCTCCGGTCTGTAATCTGCAAACAGCGGATCCTGTATCATTTCTTCATAAACCTCTTCCTGATACAGCCAGTATTTTAATTTCTCGTAATGCTCAAAAAAGATACGCATGATGCAGCGGTATCTGCTTACATTATCCGCGTTCAAATATTTGGCTTCGGTCAGCGGCCTGATTAATTTGTCTGATACCTGCATAAGAGTTCTCCATTTTCATCCATCATAGCATCCTCGGCCGAGTAGATATGACATCCATTTCGTCCGTGTTCCTTCACATAATATAGTGCCAGATCCGCATCCTTAAACATACTTTCTCCCGGATTTTCCCGATCCATAAATGCCGCTCCCGCACTCAGCGATACCGCCGGAAGATTTTCTTCCTGCGTGGCAAGCTGCTGGTTGATCTTGCCTATTTTATCCTCGATCGTGTAGCCAAGATCCCCTGTCACATCCTGCATGATAACTGCAAATTCATCTCCACCGATTCGACAGACATGGTCAATCGAACGAAAGCCCTCTGCCAAGAGCTTTGACACACGTTTCAGGATGGCATCTCCCACCTCATGCCCGTAGGTGTCGTTGACACTCTTAAAGTCGTCCACATCCACAAGGATCAGGGCAAAATCTTTCTTCTCCTTTTCCATCGACTTAAGAATTTGTTCAAAGCCTCTGCGGTTGAGTACTCCGGTCATCGGATCATGCTCCGCCTGTTCCTTCAGAGCTCTCTCCTCTGTAACATCACGGGCAACATACAGCGTTTCCACTGCTCTGCCATTTTCGTCTCTGCGTTTTACAATAAAACGTGCCTGCATCCACTGACCTGTAGGTGCTTTGTAATCCGTTGCTACGGTATTTACCTTTTCCAATCTGTCTGCCAGCGTATTCAAATCCAGGAATTCCCGCACGGATTCTCTAAATTCCGGTTCTATAAAGCTTTCTATGACCGTATCACTTACATCGTCAAAAATGCCTTTCCTCGCAGCGACCGCTGCCATGAGCGGCACACTGGTTAATACTTCATATTCATGCGTAATAATATTTGCCTGGAAAATAGTGGAATAAATAGTCGACAGAGAATTGATAACCTCTGCATGCTCTTTTTCTTCCTTAAGCCGCGCTTCTTCAAGTGCCCGTTCTCTCTTTTGATTTTCCTTCTGTTCTTCTACGATTTTATCGATAAGCCGGAATCCTACTACAACATTATCTGTATCACCGACTCTTCTGAAATCATACTGGTAATAATGCTGTACGCCATCTTCTATATTACGATAAGTGCCGACGTATTTATCCTGCTTCGCAAATATCTCTCTGACCGTTTTTACATTCAGTGTTTCCTTTACCCGCTTCTTATCATCCGGATGGACGGTTTCACGCACCCATCGATCCACGACGGCATCAAACGGGAATGTCAAATCTTTCACATCTTTAATCGCCTTTACATTATAATCAGCAGCAAGTCTTATCGCCCGTGCAGTTCCCTTCGTCAAATTTGCAACAAATACATTCCGGAAGCTCTTGGAGAGCGCATTGATGATTTCAAGCTGTTCCTCCACTTCTTTTTGATGGGCAAGCTCTTTTTCTCTTCTCGCTTTCTCAATTTCCTGATGCGTTTCAATGATATCATCAATATTCTGAAATCCGGCTACCGCTTTTGTGCTGTCCTTATCCGTTCTGCTGATGTTATATTGAAAATAATGAATTTTTCCATTTACAAGACTGCGGTAATTTCCGACAAGCTCTTCCTTCGTCTCGAGAACCTTTTTTATATTTTCTATCGAAATGACACGGCTGACTTTTTCTCTGTCTTCCGGATATACGATTGTATTAATCCAATTCTCAATAACAGCTTCTAATAGAAACTCCCGATGATCCTCCTTGCCCGGAACATCTACATAGGTTGCATCCAGCTTGAGAATTCTCGCTGTTCTTTTCTCCAGATCGAGCCAATAGACATTCTGAAAATGACGGGCAAGCGCATCAAAGACCTGCAGCTGTTCTCTAAAGGATTCATCCTGGCTCTTATGCTCCACATCACAATTTGTTTTATCTGTATTTGATATATCGGTCAACACAATCTCACCTTTCGTTTACCTGCTATATTTGCGGCATGAATTTACAAATATTTTACCACTAACCCACTTGGCTTTTCAATATAAAGCCCTACGAATTTCCCTGCTTCCCAAAAAAAGCAGCCTGTATGCATTATCACATACAGGCTGCTTTTTCAAATTTGTTATAGCTGATGATAAATCGGTTTCATTTTGTCAAAAGTGCAAAATTCTTTGAATCCCAGTTTTTTTAATTCCTGTTTTGTCTCATCAATAAACGCTCCCAAATGCTCCGGTTTGTGGCTGTCGCTTCCGATGGTAAGAATAGTTCCGCCTAACTCCAGATATAATTTCAAAATATCCCTTGATGGAGTAAGATCCGATAATCCATATCTGTGACTGGAAGTATTTACCTCAATGCCCTTTCCATCAGCAATTACTGTCTCTAAAATTTCCGTAAGTATCGGCTTTAACTTTTCAAATGGATAAGTCCCCGCCTTGTCATATCGGGTGATTAAATCCATGTGTCCCAAAACACTGTAATTATGATAG
>CAVHYN010000093.1:0-12658 GCA_963640245.1 Bulleidia sp. | reverse complement strand
TATCATTACTATAGAACAAAACGGATCTTTTTTCAATGGGTGATGTGGTTTTTTCTGTTCTGTATAAGTAGCTTCTTGATTCCTATACCTCTTTTTCTTCTCCACATTTCTGTTTAAAAAAGGAGACCGAAAGAAAACATTTCCTAAGGAGGGGCTATTTGTCCCCGAACGTGGAAATTTTTCTCCCGGTCTCCGTCCGTTACCAGAAAAGCTTTATTAAATCACATCCCAACCATGTTATCTCAACGTATATCCCTGCCAGAACGAGAATATCCCCTGTCAGGAACGGTAGCTCATTTTCCGTAGGGACGAGCAGGCTGGCAGCATCTGAAGGAGGCCTTGTTTGAGGCCGTAGGCCGAGTTGGCCGATCAGATGCGTATAAGCCGCCTGCGAGGAGTAGGAAAATGTGCGTGTTCCAGACAGGGGATATTCGCGTTCTGGCAGTTCACTGCCTAAATTCTATTTCAAAAGCTACGCCAGCGTCTCCACCGCAAACAGCGCCTCACCAGCCTTAATCTCACCATCTCCAATCAGTCGGATCCGCTGATTCTCGGCAAGCTCGGTACAAAGAACCGGGGAACAAAGGGAAGGAGCATGGGCTTTCAGGAAGTCGATGTCGATCTTCATGAGGGGCTCGCCCTTCTTCACCTTCTGACCGTTCTCTACGAAGACCTCAAAGCCCTCACCGTTCAGATTAACAGTGTCAATACCGATGTGGAGAAGCAGGGCTACCCCACTGTCAGTCTGGAAGCCGATGGCATGCTTCGTGTCAAATACAAAGACCACCTCGCCGTCTTCCGGCGCACAGATCGTCGCATCTTCGGGAGTTACCGCTGCGCCGTCTCCCATCATTTTACCTGCGAAGCCCTCGTCCGGCACATTCTCGATAGCGGTAGCCAGACCGGTGACCGGGCTGGAAATAATGGTGCTGGACACTACTTTTTTCTCTGCAGACGCTGCACTTTCTGCTGTAGCTTCCGTGCTAGAAACAGCGTCTGTGTCGTCAGCCACAATCTCCTCTTCGAAGGTATCCGGAGCTGTCTCCAGATAGGTTTCCAGCTTTGCTTTGATTACCGTTACCTGCGGTCCGTAAATAATCTGAACCCCCTGTCCCTTGATGATGATACCGCGGGATCCGGTGGTTTTGATCAGCGCCTGGTTTACCTTAGAAGAATCCGCTACTGTCAGACGAAGTCTGGTCGCACAGCAGTCTACACCCGTAATATTTGCTTTGCCGCCAAGTCCTCTCGTGATGGTCTCACTGACCGAATCTGCTGCAGTACTTCCGGAAGTTGTCTGATTTGCTGCATTTTTTGCATTTACATCTGCTTTTGTATACAATTTCGTTTCTTCATCGTCATCCTCACGACCCGGAGTCTTGAAGTCAAACTTCTTGATCAAGAAGGTAAAAATCACATAATACAGGATGAAGTAAATGATACCTACCGGAATGATACGAAGCCAGCTTGTCTTCTCATTTCCCTGCAGGATTCCAAACAAAAACAGATCCAGAAAGCCACCGGAAAAGGTCAGACCCACGGCCACATTCAGGATATGGGCAATCATGTAGGCAGAACCGGCCAGGATAACCTGTACAGCAAACAGAGCCGGTGCTACAAATAGGAAGGAAAATTCCAGAGGCTCTGTGATTCCGGTAAACATGCAGGCCAGGGCTGCAGATAAGAGAAGGCCGCCTGCCTGCTTCTTCTTTTCCGGCTTCGCGCAACGGTACATCGCCAGGGCTGCACCTGGCAGACCGAAGATCATGAAAATGAACTCACCTGAGAAGTAACGGGTTGCATCTGCGCTGAAGTGTGCCACATTGGCGGAATCCGCAAGCTGGGCGAAGAAAATATTCTGGCCGCCCTGTACCAGCTGACCGCCTACTTCCATCGTTCCGCCCACTGCGGTCTGCCAGAAAGGCATATAAAATACGTGATGCAGACCGAACGGAATCAGCGCACGCTTGATGATGCCGAAAATCAGGGTTCCGATGTAGCCGCTGCCGGTCACCAGACCACCCAGAGCATAGATGCCGCTCTGTACCACCGGCCATACGAAGTACATGGCGATACCGACGAACATATATACTACCGTCGAAATAATCGGAACGAAACGGGAGCCTCCAAAGAAGGATAAGGCGCTCGGAAGCTCAATCATATGGAAGCGATTGTGCAAGGCCGCTACACCAAGGCCGACGATGATACCGCCGAAGACTCCCATCTGCAGGGACTGGATCCCGCATACAGAAGTAATGGTTCCTTCCAGCACATTCGGGGAAATGCTTCCGTCTGTGAGAATCTCACCGCTTATCTGCAGCATGGCATTGATGGCTGTATTCATAACGAAAAAGGCAATCAGCGCGGAAAGAGCAGATACTTCTTTCTCCTTATGCGCCATACCGATGGCTACACCCACTGCGAAAATCAGCGGCAGGTTATTGAAGACGGCGCTTCCTACCTGATTCATGATAATTAAAAGGGAATTTAAGATGGTACCCTTGCCTAAGATGGCGGTCAGGCCATAGGTGGCAATGGTGGTTTCGTTGGTAAAGGAACTACCGATACCCAGTAAGAGACCCGCTACCGGGAGGATGGCGATAGGAAGCATAAAGGATCTTCCCACGCGCTGCAATACGCCAAAAATCTTGTCTTTCATTGTTCTCTCTCCTTGAAATGAAATTTTTTTGACGTTTATGAAGGTATTATTTTTAGGCACAAAAAAAGACAATAACCTTACATAAACATACAAAAATACTTGTGAAACAATTTGTAATATCTATGCCAAGTTAATGCCTGCCGAACAGTTACACACTCAATGCAAAGAGAGTATACAACAGGCTTTTCGTGAAAGTCAAGTATTTTTTCTCTCCCCTTTACATTTTTCTTTCCATTTGATACCATACTTCTATGAATGCCTATGGGAGAGATTTGTAAAATGTATCGGGTAAGCAGAGTATTGAACAACAACGGCGTTATCGCCATTGATATGGAAGAGAATCAAGAATATGTATTGCTTGGAAAGGGACTGGGCTTTGGAAAAAAGGTCGCTGAGCGGTTTGAGAAGCCGGAAGAAGTGTCGATGTACCGGCTTGCAGATGATACCGAACGCGGTTCTGCCAAAGCGCTGGCAGCGAACGTAGATCCGGAATTTATCGAGATCGCCGACGCAGTTATGAAGGAGGCAGAGAACCGTTTCGGAACTGTGGATCGCCGGGTCATGCTGCCCCTGGCCGACCACCTCTCCTTCGCAGCCTCCCGGATTCAAAGCGGGGAACAGATCAGCAATCCCCTGACCGATGATATCCGTACCCTGTTTCATAGTGAATTTAAGACCGCTTCGATCATAAAAAAACTATTTCTTGAGCGCCTAGGGCTCGCCATCGATGATCATGAGGTAGGCTATGTCGCCCTCCACGTTCATTCTGCCATCGAGGATGAAACCATCTCCGTGTCCATGCAGACCGCCCGGGCTGTCCGGGAATGCATCGACATGCTGGAAAAGGAAACAGGGGAGCACATCGACGTACTCTCCCTGTCCTACAATCGTCTGATGAATCATATCAAATATATGGTTGCCCGGGGTGTCACCGGTGAGGATTTAAAGGTCAATATGAACGACTATATGGCCACCAAATTCCCCCGTTCCTACGCTCTTGCCACCTCCGTCTGCGACCATCTGGCCATTTCTACCGGTCTTACCTTTGACGAGATGGAGATCGGCTATCTCGCCATGCATATTGAACGGGTTCACAGTACCTGCTCGCCGTCGACATAGAGATGGTATCCATTTGCGGTAATATTGTCGGTGCTGCCGGTGAAGCTGCTTACGTAAGTGTCGCCGGTCAGTGTCCAGGTGGAATCCTCGCTTAAGGTCACATCTACCGTGCCTTCTGCACCGTCCGGATTGATGCAGCCCTTAAAGCTGCTGCCGTCTGTCAGGCTAAGCTTGAGGCTCGAGATCTCATCGACCAGAATCTGACCCTCTATCTTCTGAATTTCTGCATTCAGAACTACATCTCCGCCGTTCGAGCCTTCCTGTCCCCAGCCTCTGCTGGAAGAATTTCCCTCTACTCTTAAAAATACCTCATTTGCCAGCTGAAAAGCTACATTTTTCAGTGATATGGTGCAGTCTGTGTTTGTGATATAGAACATATCGCCGCTCTTCGCTGTGATACTGCCGCCCTCTGCGGTGAAATTTGCCTCGCCTACCTCGGCGTCTCCGGACATACTCTGATAAATCATGATATTGTGAATGTTCTCGCTGTCATCCTGATAAGTTCCGGTCATATTTCCGGTAATGGTACAATCTGTCAGCGTCACGGAATTCTTTCCTTCTACTACGACAGCCTCACTGTTATTCGCAGTCAGCGTGGCTTCCGATACACTGACATCTGCCGTACAGTAGACAGAGGGGCTTCCTGTACCGTTTGTCACATAGCTGCCACCCTTTACATTTACGATTCCGCCGCCGCGGTCACTTCGAATCGCTGCAGAGGAGTTGCCCTGTGTCTCCACATCCAGATTTGAGGCATTCGTGGTTCCACCACCGGTGGTCTGGATGCCGCCGGAGCAATCACCCGTGGTACGAATCGTCGAATCCGAAATATTTACCGTAGTTCCGGTACCGTAGCTGAATACGCCATTGCCATTCTTTACGCTGGTATTTACCGTGGCATTTTTGATCGTAACGGTTGCTCCGTTCTGTGCCAGCAGACCTGCATTCATTCCATAGAAGTCACCATTGTCGGTGCTGGAGGAGGAACCTTCTGTCTTATTGACTGTGATATTCGTCAGGGTTGCAGTCGCATTGTCCACACGCAGGGCATTTTCATCATCCCCGGTCGAGCTGTAGGTCTCACCATCTGCGGTGGTATCTGAGTCTATCGTCGTAGCCGCCGTGCCGTTGGATGTATCGCTGCTCTGGCCGGGGCCGCCGTTACCACTCTCTCCGGGACCACCCGCATTTTTCACCACGATGGTCAATGCCTGATTGTCCGTATCCAGGGTTACCTCCAGAATGCTGCCCTCTTTGATGTCATCTGTGCTTCCCTCTGTCGTCTCGCCGCCCTGCTCTACGGTAATCTGTGTATCATCTGTCAGTGTAAACGTGATGGATTCCCCTGAAGCCGTAAACATGGAAGGTGCCTGACCCTGGCCATCTGGGGCTCCACCGCCTCCATTTCCGTTATCGGAAGGTGCCTGGCCGTCCGGCTTCTCCCCACTGGGAGCTTCTCCGTCTGGCTTCTCGGGAGCTTCTCCGTCCGAACTGTCAGAGCTGTCTCCGTCCGGTTTTTCTGGAGCTTCTCCACTCGGAGCCTCTCCGCCAGGTGCCTCTCCATCCGGTTTCTCCGGTGCCTGGCCGTCCGGCTTCTTACTATCGGAATTCTGATTATCTGAATCAGAACTATCCGAGCTTTCATTGTCCGAACTCTGCTCTTTCGGTGCCTCTCCATCGCCCGGTGCCTGCATCTCGGCCATTTCGCCCTGATCTGCCGTCACTGTATTTCCATCCACTGCCGTTACCTGCACCGTAATGCTTTCACTCTCTGCCGCCTCGGAAGACTCTGTCGATGTACTTGACGTCTTCGTGCAGCCTGCAAGACCTGCTGTAGCCAGAACAACCGCACAACCCATCGCCAACAATTTCGCATATTTCATAACTTTATACCTCCATTTACAACCCGGAAGTTTTCACCTCCGGTATCTCTTTCTTTGTTATCGATAGGTCTATCATAGCCTGAATTTGTGTTTAGAATATGGGAAAATTATGAAAAAAATGTGAGCATATTTTCATGTGGGAAGTTTTAGTTAGTCATTAAAAAAGGAAGCACCTCCAAGCGCTCCCTTTTTCAACCGATATTTTTTATTTTCCGGCGATAACCTCTACCTCGCACAGCACTCCCTTGGGCAGATCCTTTACTGCCACGCAGGATCTGGCCGGTGCCTCTTCCTTAAAGTAGCGGCTGTACACCTCGTTGAACTTGGCAAAATCTGCGATATCTGCCAGGAAACAGGTGGTTTTGATTACATTGCTGTAGTCGAGGCCTGCCTCCTTCAGGATAGCTCCTACATTCTTCAGAGACTGGTCTGCCTGACCCTCGATGTTGTCAGACTCTACCTCGCCGGTAGCCGGATTTACCGGAATCTGGCCGGATGCATATACCATGCCATTGTACTCGATAGCCTGGGAATAGGGGCCGATGGCTGCAGGTGCATTTGTTGTAGCGATAACTTTTTTCATTGTACTACCTCCATTTGTTCTTTGGGACAAAGCTGCCCTATTCCCTTTACTATATAGCGCGACTTTTTCATTGTCAATTCACTATTTTGATTAAAAGTAACTCTATATTTGCAAGTACTTACTGTACCTGCAGGCTTGTATAGCCCATCAGATCCAGATCTACTGCGCTGGCTGCTTCACGCCCCTCACGGATCGCCCAGACAACTAAGGACTGTCCACGATGCATATCGCCTGCCGTAAATACCCGATCGACGTTTGTCTTATACTGGCCCGGAGCGGTGTTGACATTGGTTCTGGCATTGACTTCGACGCCAAAGGCCTTGGTCACATACTCCTGGCTCCCCAAGAAGCCTGCTGCAATCAGTACTACATCCACATCCAGGGTAAATTCACTGCCCTCGATCGGAACCATCATCATACGGCCGGTTTTCTCATCCTTCTTGCTTTCCAGCTTGCAGCAAACAGCCTTCTTTAGGTTGCCTGCCTTATCGCCGATAAACTCCTTTACCGTCGTGGTATAGATACGCGGATCGGAGCCGAACATCGCGATAGCCTCCTCCTGACCGTAATCGGTCTTGCAGACCTTCGGCCATTCCGGCCATGGGTTATTCTCTGTTCTCGTATCCGGGGCTTTCGGCATCATCTCCAGCTGAACGACCGATTTCGCACCCAGACGGATGGATGTTCCCACGCAGTCATTGCCAGTGTCACCGCCGCCGATAACCATGACATTCTTTCCCTTGGTGGAAATGAATTTCTTATCTGCAAAATTCGAATCCAAGAGACTCTTTGTCGTCGCCCGCAGGAAATCTACCGCAAAATAGATTCCCTTCAGCTCTCTTCCCGGTACCTTGATATCACGCGGATTGGATGCTCCGCAGGCCAGGATGACGCGGTCAAATTCCTTCAAAATCTCCTCTGCCTTTTTGTCCTTTCCTACATCTGTATTGACTACGAATTCGACGCCCTCTGCCTTCATCATCTCGATCTTCCGGTCGATGATATGCTTCTCGAGCTTCATATTCGGAATACCATAGCGAAGGAGGCCGCCCACGCGATCAAACCGTTCAAAAACAGTCACGGAATGTCCTCTGTGGTTCAGCTGATCCGCTGCCGCAAGTCCGGAAGGACCGCTGCCGATGATCGCAATCTTCTTTCCGGTACGGTTCTTCGGCGGAGTCGGTACCGCATAGCCTTCTTTGTAAGCATTCTCGATGATGGCCAGCTCATTGCTCTTTGTCGATACGGCATCACCGTTCAGATTGCAGGTACAGGCCTTCTCACAGAGTGCCGGGCAAACACGTCCCGTGAACTCCGGGAAGCTGCTGGTGCGCTTCAGACGCTTGTAGGCCTGTTCCCAATTGCCCATATAGAGCAAATCATTCCACTCCGGGATCAGATTGTGCAGCGGGCAGCCGGAGGCCATACCGCCGATCATCATACCCGCCTGGCAAAAGGGGACGCCGCATGCCATGCAGCGTGCTCCCTGTTTTTCCTGCTCCTCTTTGGAAAGAGGGGTATGGAATTCATTAAAATGCTTGATTCTTTCTTTCGGAGACTGGGCTTTTGGATTTACCCGGTCATACTCTATAAATCCTGTCGGTTTTCCCATGATTCTCCCCTCCTTATCTCTTCTGGTTTGCGTAAAATGCTTCAATCTGTGCCTGCTCGCTGCTTAAGCCCTTCTCTTCCATCTGAACGATGGTCATCAGCATCCGCTGATAATCGCGCGGGATAATCTTCTTGAACTTCGGCAGATACTCACCGAAATTGTTCAGAATTTCTTTTCCCTTGACGGAGTTCGTATAAGCTACATGATCCTCGATCATGGCCTTCAGCTCGAGCACGTCGTATTTATCGGTCACTTCCTGAATCAGAACCATATCCTTGTTGAGCTTTGTATACAGATCCCGATCCTCATCCAGCACATAGGCAATACCGCCGCTCATACCTGCAGCAAAGTTCTTTCCTGTCTTACCGATGACAGCGACACGGCCTCCGGTCATGTATTCACAGCCGTGGTCGCCCACGCCTTCTACCACAGCGATGGCTCCTGAATTGCGGACGCAGAAACGTTCGCCTGCCACACCGTTGATATAGGCTTTTCCGCTGGTAGCACCATACAGGGCTACGTTGCCGATGATGATATTTTCATCCTGCTTGTAATGTACGCCTCTGGGCGGATAGACAACCAGCTTACCGCCGGAAAGTCCCTTACCGAAGTAATCGTTGCTGTCGCCCTCCAGTTCCAGGGTCAGCCCCTTCGGAATAAAGGCGCCGAAGCTCTGTCCGCCTGCACCCTTACATTTTACGGTAAAGGTATCCTCGTCAAGCCCCTCCGGATAACGCTTGGTAATCTCAGAGCCAAACATCGTACCAAAGGCACGGTCTGTATTCTTCACATCTACTTCGATGCTGCGCTTGGAACCGTTTTCCAGAGCCGGAAGCAGCTGCTTGAACAGCACCTTCTGATCCAGGGTTTTCTCCAGTTCAAAGTTATAAACCTGCTTCGGATCGAAGATAACCTTCTGTCCCTTACCTGCAAACGGGTTGTTCAGGATATTGCTTAAGTCAATCTCTGCCTGACGGCCTGTCAGACCATCCCGTACCTTCAGAAGATCAGAACGTCCTACCAGCTCGTCGACGCTGCGTACACCAAGCTTCGCCATATATTCCCGCAGATCCTGGGCAATGAAGCGCATAAAGTTGATGACATATTCCGGCTTGCCGCGGAAGCGTTTCCGAAGCTCCGGATTCTGGGTAGCCACACCTACCGGGCAGGTATCCAGGTTGCAGACACGCATCATGACGCAGCCCATGGTTACGAGCGGCGCGGTCGCAAAGCCGAATTCCTCTGCTCCGAGCATCGCTGCGATAGCCACGTCCTCACCGGTCATGAGCTTACCGTCGGTCTCGATGCGGACACGACTTCGAAGGCCATTCATAATCAGGGTCTGATGCGTCTCGGCCAGTCCGAGCTCCCAGGGAAGTCCTGCATTGTGAATGGAGCTTCTGGGCGCTGCTCCGGTACCTCCGTCATATCCGGAAATCAGAATAACCTGAGCTCCGGCCTTTGCTACACCGGCTGCGACGGTTCCGACGCCGGCCTCAGAAACCAGCTTGACAGAAATCCGGGCATCCCGGTTGGAGTTCTTCAAGTCGTAGATCAGCTGCGCCAAATCCTCGATGGAATAGATATCATGATGAGGCGGCGGAGAAATCAGGCTTACACCGGGTGTCGAGTGTCTGGTCTTTGCGATCCAGGGATAAACCTTACCTCCCGGCAGATGTCCGCCCTCTCCGGGCTTCGCACCCTGTGCCATCTTGATCTGCAGCTCCTTGGCGCTGACCAGATACCGGGATGTCACACCGAAACGTCCGGAAGCGACCTGCTTGATAGCAGAACATCTGTTCAGCCCGTCTGGTCCGATTTCCAGACGCTCCAGGCTCTCACCACCCTCACCGGAATTGGACTTTCCATGCAGGGTATTCATGGCAATCGCCAGACATTCATGTGCCTCCTGGGAAATGGAACCATAGGACATCGCACCGGTCTTAAAGCGGGTCACGATCGAATCGACGCTTTCTACCTCCTCGATGGGAATCCCCTTCTTCGGATAATTGAAGTCCATCAGTCTTCTCAAATATCCGCGGTTCTCTTCTCCGTTGATATGCTCTGTATATTCCTTGAAAAGGTTGTAGTCTCCGCGTCTCGTAGCCTCCTGCAGAAGGTGAATGGTCTGCGGATTGTAAAGATGCTTCTCTCCGCCGCTGCGGCTCTTATGGCGTCCTACGCTCTCGAGTGTCAGGTCTACATTCAATCCCAGCGGATCAAAGGCTGCCGAATGAAGCTCATCGGCCTGCTTTGCGATATCCTCCAGGGTGATGCCGCCTACACGGCTGACCGTATCTGTAAAGTACTCATCAACGACATCCTTGTCGATACCGATGGCTTCGAAGATCTTCGATCCCTGATAGGACTGGATCGTGGAAATACCCATCTTCGATGCGATCTTGACAATGCCATGCAAAACAGCACTGTTGTAATCGTCCACGGCTGCATGATAATCCTTATTCAGCAGACGACATGCCACCAGCTCGCGAATGGTCTCCTGCGCGAGATACGGATTGATTGCACAGGCACCATAACCTAAGAGGGCTGCAAAATGATGAACCTCTCTGGGCTCTCCGCTCTCGAGAATCAGGGCAACACCGGTACGCTTCTTTGTCGTTACCAGATGCTGGTTCAGGCCGGAAACTGCCAAAAGAGACGGAATCGCCACGTGATTTTCATCCACGCCCCGATCGGAAATAATCAGGATATTGGCTCCATCACGGTAAGCCCGGTCTGCATCCACATAGAGACGCTCCATCGCTTTTCTCAGGCTTGTATTCTTATAATAGGTAATCGGAAGGACTTCTACCTTAAAGCCCTCTACCTTCATGCTCTTGATTTTCAGAATATCCGTATTGGTCAGGATCGGATTGTTGATACGAAGCAGACGACAATTCTGCGGTGTCTCCTCCAGGACATTTCCTTCCTTTCCTACATAGACCGTCGTAGATGTGACGATCTCCTCACGGATCGCATCGATAGGCGGGTTGGTAACCTGGGCGAAACGCTGCTTGAAATAATTAAACAGGGGCGGATGCTTCTCGGACAAAGCAGCCAGCGGCGTATCGATACCCATTGCACCGATTCCCTCGGCACCATTCTGTGCCATCTGCAGGATTGAGGTACGATATTCCTCGAAGTTATAGCCAAAGGACTTCTGCAGTCTTCTGCGCTCATCATCGGAGAACTCCGGCACTCTCTCATTCGGAATCTTCAGATCCTTGAGCCATACCAGATTGCTGTCGAGCCATTCGCCGTAAGGCTGTGCCGATGCATACTTCTCCTTCAGATGCTCATCATCGATGACCTCACCCTTGACGGTATCCACCAGAAGCATCTTGCCCGGATGCAGTCTCTCCTTTACCACGATCTTTGTCGGATCGATATCCAGGACACCTACCTCGGAAGAAAGAATCAGGTTGTCATCGGTGGTGATATAGTAGCGGGAAGGTCTCAGACCATTGCGGTCAAGGACAGCTCCCATCACGTCACCATCGCTGAACAGAATGGAGGCCGGGCCGTCCCACGGCTCCATCATGGTTGCATAATACTGATAGAAATCGCGCTTCTTCTGAGACATTGCCTTATTATTGTCCCAGGGCTCCGGAATCGTAATCATGACAGCCAGCGGAAGATCCATGCCGCTCATTACCAGGAATTCCAGAGTATTGTCAAGCATCGCAGAGTCAGAACCGGAGGCATTGACTACCGGAAGTACCTTATTCAGATCCTTCGCCAAGTGGCTGGACTCCATAGTCTCTTCTCTTGCCAGCATCTTATCCGCATTACCCTGGATAGTATTGATCTCACCATTGTGTACGATAAAACGGTTGGGATGCGCACGTTCCCAGCTGGGGTTCGTATTCGTACTGAAACGGGAATGTACGATAGCAATCGCAGACTCGTAGTTCAGATCTTGCAGATCCTGGAAGAAGGAGCGCAGCTGATGTACGAGGAACATACCCTTGTATACAATCGTTCTGCTGGAAAGGGATACTACATAGGTATCATCATTGGACTGCTCGAAGGTACGTCTTGCCACATAGAGTTTTCGATCAAAGTCCAGACCCTTCTCTACGTTCGTCGGACGCTTCACAAAGCCCTGCATGATGCACGGCATCTTCTCCAACGCCTTTGTTCCAAGGACAGAAGGAACCGTCGGCACCTCTCTCCAGCCAAGGAACTCCATGCCCTCTTTCTCTACAATGATCTCAAACATTTTCCTGGCCTGGTTGCGCTTCAGCTCATCCTGCGGGAAGAAAAACATTCCGATACCGTAATCTCTTTCCTCACCCAAAAAAACGCCGAGAGGCTTGACAGCTTCCGAGAAGAACTTATGCGATATCTGCAGTAAGATTCCTACTCCGTCTCCTGTCTTGCCTTCGGCGTCTTTGCCGGCCCTGTGTTCCAGGTTTTCTACAATTTTCAATGCATTTGCCACGGTCTCGTGACTTTTTACTCCTTTGATGTTGACCACAGCTCCGATACCACAGTTATCGTGCTCAAATCTTGGGTCATACAATCCGCTGGTCCGTTGGCTCATAGGTATTCCTCCAGATTTTGTGTAACTTTCGTTGTAACATATTTCCTTTTTCGCTACTATACCTCTTTTTTTATCAGATGTAAAGAAAGAATTTTATTGATATTGTCAGATTATTTGTAAATTTATTTAATTTTAAATAATTGTGTCTATATTGTTTTTGTTGTTTATCAAAACGGCGTTTTTAAGAACAATTCTTTCTCTGTCTTCCCATTATTTCTATCAGGCTGCAACTGCTTCCAGCAGGATCGTCAGTGTA
>CAVHYN010000092.1:7409-10539 GCA_963640245.1 Bulleidia sp. | reverse complement strand
AAAAATACGGTCAGAACCATGCAGAAATCACCGCTTACGAAATTGCATTCCACCACATTGGGACAATCCCTGATAGCCTCATAGATCTCGTCGCGTCCCTTGCGGTCAGCCTCCACACTGATGAAGGCCTTGATGGGATAGCCGAGAAGACGTTCGTCCTCCCGTATCGTATAGCCCTTGATATAACCGGCCTTTTCCAGCCGCGAGATGCGGGCAGAAGAGGCAGGAGAAGAGAGAAAGATTTGCTTTGCAATCTCCTTGATGGAAATACGCGCATTATTTTGCAAGATTTTGATAAGCTCCGCGTCAATTTTGTCCAGGAGCGCACTCATATTCTCTATTCTCCTTCCTTAGGATTATGCATTAAATTTGTTTTCGTCAAACAAGCCTTCTGATTTGGCAACGATAGTGGTGCATACAGCGTCGCCCCAGATATTCATCGTCGTTCCGGTTACATCCAGATAGAAGAAGACAGCTGCAATCCAGCCTACGACCTCGACCGGGAGACCGAACGCATTGACCAGGATGACGGCGATGGCAAGTCCGCCGCCCGGAACACCTGCGCAGCCGATGGAGAAGGCCACACCCATCAGGGCGAACAGAACCAACTGGCCGACATTGGGAGCAGTACCGACTGCATACATGCCAAGCATGATATAGAGCGGAATCTCAACAGCCATCGAGTCCATGTTGAAGGTAACACCGAGGGGGATACCGAAGTCAGCGACCTCGTCATCGACACCGATATCCTTCGTACACTGCAGGGTTACAGGCATGGTACCGGCACTGCTGGTTGTGGAAAATGCGGTAATCAGAGCCGGGAAGAGCTTCTTTGTAAACCGAATCGGGTTCAGCTTTGCGATAAACTTGATCATGCCGAAGTAGCAGAGGACAATGTGTACGGCAAATCCGATGGTAACAGCCAGCAGGAAGTTTGCCATCTCGCCCAGGAAGGAACCCTGAAGGCTGGAAATGGAAGCAGCCATAAGTGCAAAGATACCGATCGGTGCGTAGTACATGATGCCCTTGATGATCTGGAGGCAGAGATCCTGGCCTGCATTCAGCAGATTTACCAGAGTCTCCTTGGACTTTCCATCCGGCATAAATACGGTTGCAAGGCCGACAAAGATGGAAAGAAATACGATCTGAATGGTATTGCCCTCAGCCAGGCAGCCGACAGCATTGGAAGGCAGCCAGTCGATGAACATCTGAGCGGTAATGGTCGTAACCTCGTACTCAGCGTCCGGAATCGTCAGTCCCTGTCCGGGCTTAAAGATCAGTCCGCAGGCGATACCGATGAGGGTTCCGATAAAGGTAGTCAGCAGGAAGAAGCCGATAACCTTTCCAGCCCAGCGGGTCAGCTTTTTCGCATCGCCGATATTGGCAAAGGATGAGGAAATGGAGAAGAAAACCAGTACAGGAACGACCATTCCCAGAAGCCTTGTAAAGATGGTTCCGAACGGTGAAAGAACAGAGGCTTTTTCACCGGCCACGATACCTACAATGATACCAAGAATTGCAGAAATCAGCAATAACACTGCAAAGTTTTTGAAAAGTTTTTTCAATACATCTTTCATAACCAATTTCTCCTTCGTATAGTCTTTAGTTACAATACTCTTTTACATATTCCTCGATGAGATCCATTCCCTTTTGAATCTGCTCCAGGGAGGTGGCGTAGGAGATACGCACATACCCCTCCCCGCCTGGGCCAAAGGCAGTTCCGGGTACTACGACTACCTGCTTTTTGTCTAAAAGGTCATAGGCAAATTCATCCGAGGTTTTGTGGGTTCCTTTGATATTTACAAAGGAATAGAAGGTTCCCTTCGGTGCTTTGCAGCTTAAGCCAGGAATTTTATTGATGCGCTCTACCAGTGCGTCTCGGCGGATGCGGTATTGCTCTACCATATAGTGGTTGAAATCCTGCGGTCCGGTGAGAGCTTCCAGAGCTGCGTACTGACAGGGCATGGCAGCGCAGGCAGCGACATCCTCCTGCAGCTTGGTCACGCAGTCGATAAGGGGAGCGGGACCGGCAGCATAGCCGACTCTCCAGCCGGTCATCGCATAGCCCTTAGAAAAGCTGTTTATGACGATCGTGCGCTCCTTCATGCCTTCAAAGGATGAGATGCTTTCATACTGGAATCCGTCAAAGACAATGGTCTTGTACACTTCGTCGGTGATGACGGTCAGGTCATACTTTTTGGCCAGGGCAGCGATGCCTTCCAAGGTTGCATGGTCGAGTACACCACCGGTGGGATTCGACGGGGAATTCAGGATCAGGACTTTAGTCTTGGCTGTGATGGCATTTTCCAGATCCTGTACATCCAGCATGAAATCATTTTCTTCCCTGCAGACAACCAGAACCGGTATACCACCGTTCATCTGAACCTGCTGAACATAGTTGGTCCAGTAGGGCTCGCAGATGATGACCTCATCTCCGGGATTCAGGAGAGATTTTAAGGTCAGATACAGAGCCCCCATGCCGCCGGTGGTGACACAGATTTCCGAAGCAGGGTCATAAAGATTTCCGGTGTCCTTTTGAAGGCTCTCAGAAATGGCTTTTCGAAGCTCCGGGATTCCGGCGTTGGCGGAATACTTGGTATGGCCTTCCCGAATGGCCTTGCATCCGGCTTCGACCACATTTTCGGATGCGGTAAAATCCGGCTCTCCGAGGGTGAAGCTGATGACATGCTCATACTCCAGGGATTTGTTGAACATCTTCCGTATCGCGGAATGTTCGATGGAGAGAGCATTTTGCGATAGCTGCATAATAGGTACCTCCTTAAAAATAAAAAAAGAAGGATCTTCCATATAAAATAGAAATGATCCTCCTTGATCGTGATTTCCCGAACCTGCAGTGTTCTGAAATATGTACAATCTTAGCACGGGGATTTTTAAAATTCAATATTGTAAGACTATTTGCTCTTTTTGTAATGTATTATCAAAAATATATTGATTTAATTAATTTTAGACTTTATAAAATAAGGTGAATGTATTCGAAAATAAAGAGAAACAGAAAAACTATGAGGAAAAAACACTCATTACTTTGAGACGAGATCAAAAAACTCGCTTCGCGAGTTAAGAAAAATTTAAGAAATTTCCCCATTCCGGTTGCCCCCCCCCCCGCTTTTCC
>CAVHYN010000092.1:0-7399 GCA_963640245.1 Bulleidia sp. | reverse complement strand
TCTTTGTATTATTGGGTGGGATGCTTTTTCTTTTTTTTCAGCATATTTTAAAACAGGTTTGGGACAGGCCGAACATTACTGGTAATTTTACAGCGAGCCTGTCCTATTTTTATTCCCAGGAAGAAGATGTCGATCAGGTTCTTTTCCTTGGAACCAGTCATTCTGAGTGCGGAATTTCTCCGATGGAGATTTATGAGGATTCAGGAATTGTCAGCTACGGCTTGGCTACGAGCACGCAGCCGATCGAAGTGAGCTATTACCTTTTGGAGTCTGCCTTAGAAAAGCAGTCCCCGAAGGTGGTCGTACTGGATGCTTCCAGTGTCTTTTTTCAGGATGATGTTTCGGAGCTTGCATGGCGCTATCTCCTGGATGAGATGCCCTTTGGCCGCAGCAAAATTGCGCTGGCTCGTGAATATGCAAAACTGAAGCACAATACAGATACTTTTGATCTTTCCTGTGAAACAGATTTTCTGAATGCTCTGATCCCGATGTTTCAATATCATACCAGGTGGTCGGAACTCAAGGCGGTGGATTTTAAAGATGTATGGGTCAAAAATCCTTATGTGATGGCTGGTTATTCCATGCTTACGCACATCAACGGAAGCCTCACGATAGACGAGATGAATGAGATCACAGAAACCCTAAAGGAGGCGCCCCCTGCCTATACCTACACCTATGAAGAGGGAGACGATCCTGCGGTCGATGAGAACAGCAGCCTTTATACCGCGACTGTGACGGAGCGAAAACGCAGGTATCTGAGCAGGATGAAGGAGCTGTGCGAGGAGCATGGCGCGACTCTTTTGCTGATCAAGTATCCGTCGATCCAGAATCCGATCTACTATAGCTCCGCTTGGACAAAGGAGCGTGCAGGCGTGATGCAGGAGTTGGCGGATGAGATGGGGCTTGACTTTCTGGATCTCGTTTACGACGCAGACTATGGCTTTGATCCTGCAACGGATTTCTGGGATGGCGGCGGACATTGCAATTATCTCGGCGCAAAGAAGAATTCCCTTTTCTTAAGTTCCTACCTGCAGGAAGAATATGGCCTGCAGGGCAGTACCTATGAGCCTTATGAGGAAAACCGCGTGATCTATGATAAGCTGGCTAAGCTTGCCTCGATTCAGCTTTCCTCAGACTGCGGGGAGATTCTCGACTATCTGGTGGAAAATCAGGAGGATTATGTCATCTGTATCGCTGCCCAGGATGATATGAGCGCAGGGCTTGGGGAGGAAGAGATCGATGCTCTCCATGCGCTGGGGCTTCGGGCAGACTATGAGGGAACGCTTGGATATCGGGACAGCTATCTGGCCGTTCTGGACGGAAAAGAGCTGGTGACAGAGAAGCTGTCGAACCGCAGAATTTACGGAAGCTGCAGCATCCCGGGAGCTTCTGAAAACGGCACAGATCTGAAGATTGAGCTGATGAGCTCCGGCTATCTGACGTATCCGGATTCGAAGATCGAGATTGACGGCACCGATTATTCCCTGCATGGAAGGGGAATCAACATCGTCCTGATCGACAAGGAGACCTCCTGTGTCGTGATGAGCAAGTGCATCGATACCTTTCAGAGCGAGTTCCATCCGGTAAGCTCCGGGGACAATCTGAAAATGCTGCAGGATTATTGGGAGGAAATGCTGAAATGATCTATACGTCACTGAATTTTATCCTCTTTCTCGCCATCTGTCTGCTTCTCTATTATGTGATCCCGCAGAAGGGAAGATGGGTGGTTCTTCTGGTCGGAAGCATCGTTTTCTACCTCTTTGCCGGATGGGAGAAGCTTCTCTATGTCCTGGGGACAGCCCTTATTACCTATGCGGTCGCCCTTCGGATGGATGCGATCTATCAATCGGAAAATAATGCAGAATTAAAGCCTGCTGAGAAGAAGAAAAAGGCAAAGCCGTGGTTGCTTCTGGGACTTGTTCTCATCCTGGGTTTCCTGGTATTTACAAAAATTTCCAGTAATTTTTTGAAGCTGGAGCATTTGATCGTGCCGCTTGG
Organism: Bulleidia sp.; assembly: GCA_963640245.1. Taxonomy (GTDB): domain Bacteria; phylum Bacillota; class Clostridia; order Lachnospirales; family Lachnospiraceae; genus Laedolimicola. The sequence continues at coordinate 5,401 of CAVHYN010000092.1, read as the reverse complement.
GATTTCTTATTATACCTTCGGTGTCGTGGGATATCTGGCGGATGTCTACTGGAGAAAGGAGCGGGCAGAAAAAAATCCGCTGAAGCTTCTTCTTTACATGATTTACTTTCCGCATATCCTACAGGGTCCTATCCCGAGACATAAAAAGCTAGCGGCCCAGCTTGCCGAGGGGCATCCGATGGATGTGCGGGGCATCTGCTTTGGCATTCAGCGAGTGACCTGGGGCTTCTTTAAGAAGCTGGTGATCGCAGACCGTTTCGCTGTCATCGCGCAGACGATTCTAGGTGATTCGATGAAATACGAAGGTCAGTATTTCGTCCTCGCGATCCTAGCCAGTGCAATTCAGCTCTATACGGATTTCTCCGGCTGTATGGATATCGCCCTCGGTGTCTCGGAGTGCTTCGGGATCACGCTGGATGAGAACTTTCAGAGGCCTTTCTATGCAAAAACAGCTTCCGAATTCTGGCGCAGATGGCATATCACACTTGGTACGTGGTTCAAGGACTATGTCTATATGCCACTGGTGATTCATCCGGGGCTGATTCGTCTGAGCAAAAGGGCAAGAGATCGGTTCGGCAGCCGATTTGGAAAAAGCCTGATGAGCGTGATCCCTCTGGCTGCTGTCTGGCTGCTGACGGGACTCTGGCATGGAACCGGTGCGGATTATCTGGTCTGGGGCTGCTACTGGGGACTGATTATCATCGTCAGCACGGTTTTCGCTCCGGAGCTGAAAAAGGTAAATGAAAGACTCCGGATCAATACGAATTCGATCTGGTGGAAACGGATTCAGATGGTTCGAACCTTTCTGATCTTCTGCGGAGGCAGGCTTTTGACCGCCCCCGGAGATTTGAAGGTCAGTATCCGGATGCTGCAAAGCATCTTTACGAGGTTTAATATCTGGATCTGGTTCGATGAGTCTTTATACGGACTGGGACTGAAAAGGCAGGATTTCTGGGTTGGGATAGCAGGGCTTGCTTTCCTCTGGTATATCAGTCGAAAGCAGGAGCAGGGCGTCCGGATTCGGGAAAGCATCGAAGCCTTGCCGCTCCCGGTTCGCTGGGCTTGCTATTACGGACTTTTCTTTGGAGTTCTGATTCTGGGACGCTATGGCAGCGGCTTCGAGGCCAGCGCCTTTGTATATATGCAATACTAAAAAAGGAGAAATAGAAAATGGAAGAAAAAATTTTAGCATTATTGAACGAGGAATATCCGGAGATCGATTTTGAATCCTCAGATGCGCTGGTAGATGACGGCATCCTCGATTCCCTGACCATCACCGGCATCATCGCAAATCTGACGATGGAATTCGGCATCCAGATTCCCTACGAGGAGATCATCGAAGAGAATTTCAATTCCATCCATGGCCTGGCTGCCATGGTAGAAAGGCTTCAGGCATAAGAGATGAATACACTGGTCAATCGAATCCTGCAGCTGGCGGCGGAGACACCGGACAAGGCTGCAGTGATATTCAAAAAAGAAAAACTGACCTACCTGGAGTTAGCCAGAAAAGCCATCGGAATCTCTGAAATTTTGAAAAAGGAAGGGATTCGTCCGGGAGATCGCGTCTGCTACTCAGCTATCTCGAAGCCGGAGGCCGTGGCAGCCTATCTGGGAATCTCCCTGTGCGGCGGCGTAACGGTATTCCTGGACAAGAACAGTACGGCCGAAAATATGCTCTTGGTCTACAAAGAGGCAGATGAAAAGCTTTTGCTTACGAATAAGAAGATAAAAGAAGAGGAAGCCGGGGAAACCTGCCGGATTTCCTCACTTCGTGAGCTTTACGAGGCTGCAGATGAGGTAGCAAAGGATGTAGATCCGGTAAGCGCTTCTTATGAGCTTCCGGAGGGAGATATCTTATCGGAGATCCTATTTACGACCGGAACCACAGGCAAACCCAAAGGAGTCATGCTTTCTCATAAGGCGGTGTACCATATCGCAAAGAATACCGTCGAGGGAATTCATATCGATGCAGATACGGTTCTGCTTCTGCCCCTGCCTTTGAATCACTCGTTCGCACTCCGCGTGCTTCGGGCAGTCCTGATAAGCGGCGGCACCGTTGTTTTGCAAAATGGCTTTACCTTTGCGAAGGAAGTGGAGAATAACATCCGAACCTATCATTGTACCGGTATGGCCTGCGTACCGACTTCCTATGAGGTCATGAAAACCCAGATGCAGGAGCAGCTTGGGAAGATACTGGGTGAACTTTCGTTTATCGAATTTGGTGCCGGATCCTTAACGATCCGCCAGAGACGGGAGCTCACGGAGCTTTTGCCGCAGCTGCAGGTCTACAATACCTGGGGAAGCTCCGAATCCGGCGGAGCCATCTTCTGCGATGTGACAAAGGCAGTCAAGGATGCAGATAAGATCGGTTCCCTCGGAAGACCGCTTTCCGGGAAGGTGGAAGTCCGGATTTTGAACCCGGACGGGAAAAGGATAGACTCCGATCGAGAGCATCCGGGACGCATGGCACTCCGGGGTGAGATGGTGATGAGCGGCTACTGGAACGATCCTGCGACGACAGCAGCGACCCTGGTGGATGGCTGGCTTCTGACCGGTGACCTCGCCTATCTGGATTCGGACGGGGATGTCTATATGCTGGGACGTGCAGACGATATCATCAATGTCGGCGGAGAGAAGGTTTCTCCTTTGGATGTTGAAAACGTGGCCTGCCAGTACGAGGCACTCAAGGAATGCGCCTGCATCGGCGTACCGGATCCGGAAGAGCTCCTGGGGCAGGTGCCGGTGCTCTTTGTCGTGACAAAGGCAGGGTATTCGGAGGAGGAGCTGCATAAATTCCTTGCTTCGAAGATGGAGCGGTACAAGCTTCCGGCGCGCTATGTGACACTGACGGAGCTCCCGAGAAACCGCATGCAGAAGCTCGATCGAAAAGCACTGAAGAAAATTTGGGAAAATATGGGAAAAGAAGAACCGATGAATCCGATCATCGAGTCGATTCTCACCAGACGCAGCATTCGGAAATTTACGGATGCGGAAATCCCGGATGTTCTCCTGGAGACGATCTTAAAATGCGGTTATCATGCGCCGAGCGGCCACAATATGCAGACCTGGAGGTTTACGGTTCTGACCAGAAAAGAGGATATCGACCGTCTGAAGGAAGCAGCCCTGCAAGCGGCAAAGGAACAGAAGATCCCGGTCTATGGATGGGAGAATCCGAAGGTTCTGATTCTGGTATCAAATGACAACCGCAATGCAAATGGCTGTCAGGATGCTACCTGTGCGGTCGAAAATATGCTGCTCGCAGCCCATTCCTATGGCCTCGGAGCCGTCTGGCTGAATCATCTGCGAAGCTTACGCGAGGTAGAGCCGGTTCGCTCGCTCCTCGATGCCTATCATATCCCGGCCGGCCATACCGTCTGGGCCTCGGTTGCCCTCGGATATCCGGTCAGTGACGGTGCAGGCCTCAAAAAGAAGGAAAATGTCGTAGAGTATATCCGCTGAGACAAGGGGTGAATTTTTATTCGGTTGCGGCTGACTCGGTAGCGACCGAATAAAATTTATGTGGTTCTTATGTGGATACCATGATTTGTATGAGCTGTATCAATAAACCAGGGACAGAAAACTCGCTCATTTTTTTGTGTTCCGCTTGAAAAACTCGCTCATTTTTTGCTATACTAGAAAAAACGAGGTGGAGCAGATGGGTGAAATCTATTTAAAACGGAAAATTGATGAATATCTTGCTGCATGGAAAAGTGACAGAAAGCGTAAACCCTTGATTGTAAAAGGAGCCAGACAGATTGGAAAAACGGAGTCTATTCGACGCTTTGCAGAAGAAAATTATCAAAATGTAATTTATATCAATTTTGTGGAAGAACCAAAATACAAGCAGATCACGGAAAATGGATACAAAACGGAGGATATTATCCGCAATATTTCCAGGATGGATCCTTTCAAACATTTCGAGGCTGGAAATACGCTACTGTTTTTTGATGAATTGCAGGAATATCCGGAGATTGCAACAGCATTAAAGTTTTTTAAGATCGATGGACGATTTGATGTAATTTGCAGCGGTTCCTTGCTTGGAATTTCCTATAAACGGATCGAAAGCAATAGTGTGGGTTATAAGACAGATTACAACATGTACTCTATGGATTTTGAGGAATTTTTATGGGCGAAGGGTTATGAGCGTTGCTTTGCGGAGGAATTGCTGCACTATATGGAGCAGGGACTGGCTTTTCCGGAAAGCATGCTGAAATTATACAATGATTTGTTTTTGGATTATTGTATCCTTGGCGGTATGCCTGCAGTAGTCAGGGAATACATTCAAAATGACACATTTGAGGGAACTCTGGATATTCAAAGACAACTGCTGGAAGACTACAAAGAAGATATTCGTAAATATGCGGATGGAGTGGATCAGACAAGAATTTTGAATGTATTTGAGCAGATTCCTATCCAGCTGGCAAAAGACAATAAGAAATTCCAGATTTCAAAAGTTGCAAAAGGTGCACGTTTTAAAGACTATCGGGGATGCATAGAATGGCTGCGGGATGCCGGTATGATTCATATTTGCTATTGCCTGAATTATCCTGAACTACCGCTAAAGGGAAATTATGATGATTCGAAGTATAAAATTTATTTTTGTGATACAGGGTTATTTGTAGCTATGCTGGACGAAGAAGCACAGGATGATTTGCGAGCCAATAAGAATCTGGGTGTCTATAAAGGCGCATTATATGAAAATATTGTAGGAGAAGCTCTGAAAAAATGCGGATACGATCTGTATTACTATAAAAGAGAGGATTCCTCACTGGAGGAGGATTTTTTTGTAAGAACAAGGGAACAGCTGATTCCAGTAGAGGTTAAGGCAAAACGTGGGACAGCGAAATCACTCCGAACCCTGATCCAAAGTGAACGATATCCGGATATCCAATGCGGCATTAAGTTTACCGGCGGAAATATCGGTTGTGACAATGGAATTTATACATTTCCTTACTTTTGTACCTTCCTTTTAAAGGAATATTTGCATCGGATGGACAATATTTCTGGCCAAATCAGTTCAGAAAAAGCTTGACAAATACAAACGCATATTATAAGATAGTAGATGCGTTTGACGGAGTATGGCGTAGTTTGGTAGCGCGCTCGGCTGGGGGCCGAGAGGTCGCAGGTTCAAATCCTGTTACTCCGATTTTAACCCGGAATTGAGAAATTCAATTCCGGGTTTTTTAATTCGTAGATGGTGCTTGCAGGCGCTTACAAGCGCAGCTTTTGGCGCAGAAATAATCATTGACAAAAAAAATTGCAGCTGTTATATTTTTTACAGAACAATGGCGTTCCGGAAAGGGAAAGTCTGCAAAAGGGGAGTCCCATGCGGGACTTCCCTTTTTGTGTAATAGGAAATTCCGAAGGAATCCCCTATTACATAAAAAACATTATCGCACTG
>CAVHYN010000091.1:6198-9507 GCA_963640245.1 Bulleidia sp. | reverse complement strand
CGGCTTAAACCAGGGCTTGTACTGGTTTCGACGGGGGTCTCGCAGCTGGTGAAGCTATCCGCAGGCGATGCGTCAAATCGCAAAATAAAAAATAAACGCTGAAGATAATTTAGCATACGCTGCCTAATGGCAGCTGTCGGCCTTAGAGCACCCACACTTTAAGAATCCGGCATCGACTATGTGGGAAACGACATGCGTTAAGCTTTGCGCGCATGGGCGTATCATGAAGCTACTAAAGTCCGCAGGGTGTTAGTTCCCGGCTGATGGAGGGAATGTCAAAGAACTGACTACGATAGTAGAAGAACAGGGAACAGGCTTTCGGACAGGGGTTCGATTCCCCTCAGGTCCACTTAATTGTGCAAATCCGAACACTTTCTTTTTCGTGATCGGATTTATTCTTACGATAGAGGATGTAGATTGGTCTGCATCCTCTTTTTCCTTTGCGCTAATACATAATCACCGCCCGCACCGGACAGACAGGGCTGCAGTACCCGCAGGTCAGGCATTTGTCGTGATTGACCTCGGCGAGACCGGTGTCGTTGTAAAAGATAGCGTCGGCCGGACAGGCGGCTTTGCAGGAGCCGCAGCCCTCGCAGTCCTCCTGATTGATATAGACCTTCTTTTTGGAAATATCCGGGTTGTAAGTCTTCGGCATGGTGCCATCTAAGTAGGTCAGCAGATCGTCTACTTCCGCATTTTTCCCAAAGCCAATCATAACGGAATCGATTTCATTTTTCGAAAAAACATAATCCAGAGCTTCCTGGTAATGGGCAGTCAGGCTTCCGCCGCCGAAGGCCTTCATGGAAAAGACACCCTTGCCTGCCTGGTGGCAGCAGCGGATGGCTTCTAGCATCTCCTCTTTCGAGCCGAAGGAATCCCCTTTTCGAATTCCAAGCCCTGCATAATTGAACAGCGGAAAGACCACGTCGAGCTCCGGCATGGAAGCGGCAGCCTTCGTAATATCGATATGATGCGTAGAAAGTCCGATAGCCCGCACAAGACCTTTTTTTCTGGCATCCTTTAAGGCCTCCCAGGCAGAAAAGCGTTCTTCCAATTGCCCCGAGCGTACCTCATGCATGCGAAAAATATCGATGACAGCGCGCCCCAGTTCCTCACGCGCCTCCAGTATCGCATCCATCATGCCGTTGTAATCCGTGCAGAGAGACTTGGAAGAAATGACCACATCGTCAAAATTCCCGCCCTCCAGAGCTTTTCTGATATAGGGATAAGTCCGGTAATATTGTGCTGTATCCAAGAAATTAAAGCCATGCTCCAGTGCATAGCGGATCACCGCAGCTCCCTGTTCTACAGGAAGCGCCAGCTGACTTGGACCCATAGGGAGAACCCCGAAGCCTGCGATGGAAACCTTGATTCCTGTATTTCCTAAAAATTTTTTCTTCATATAAAAACCTCGAATCCCAGAAGTAATTGCAACGATTCAGAACTCCCATTCGCAGAACGCAGCTTTGCATGGCTCTGAATCGTTACAAGTAATTATACATGGACGAAAGAAAAAAGCAAACCGGACAGTTCTTTCGAATTGGGCTAAAATAAGTTATTGATTTCTCAATAGAGATTTAGTATTATGGTAAAGGATCTGCATACGGAAGATCAAGAGATCAGGAGGAATGATTGATGCAGGAAAGAATCAGAGTTGCGGTGGACGCAATGGGCGGTGACAACGCACCGGACGAGATGATCAAGGGTGCCGTGGAGGCCGCAGCACTGCGGGAGGACATACAGGTTCTGCTCGTAGGAAAGGAAGAGCTGATTCGGGAGAAGCTGAAAGGCTATTCCTATAGAGAAGGACAGTTGGAGATTGTAAATGCGACAGAGGTGATCGAGACGGCAGAACCTCCGGTTGCGGCGATTCGAACGAAGAAGGATTCGTCCATTGTAGTTGGACTGAAGCTGGTAAAAGATGGAAAAGCAGATGCCTTTGTTTCTGCAGGCAGTTCAGGAGCCGTATTGGCGGGCGGACAGCTGCTGGTTGGACGCATCAAGGGCGTGGAGAGACCTCCGCTTGCACCGCTTATTCCTACGAAGAAGGGTGTCTCCCTTTTGATTGACTGCGGAGCAAATGTGGATGCCAGATCCTCCCATCTGGTACAGTTCGCAAAGATGGGTTCCATCTACATGGAGCATGTGATGGGTGTGAAGAATCCCCGTGTCGCGATTGTCAATATCGGAGCGGAGGAAGAGAAGGGCAATGCCCTGGTGAAAGAGACATATCCACTTTTGAAGGAATGCAAGGATTTAAACTTTGTGGGCAATATCGAGGCCAGAGACATTCCTTACGGCGAGGTGGATGTCATTGTCTGTGAAGCCTTTGTAGGAAATGTGATCCTGAAGCTGTACGAAGGCGTGGGAGCTGTGTTGGTCAGCAAGATCAAGGAAGGCATGATGAGCAGCCTTCAAAGCAAGGTGGGCGCACTTTTGGTAAAGCCGGCACTCAAAGAGACGTTAAAATCCTTTGATGCGACGGAGTACGGCGGAGCACCGCTTCTGGGACTCCGGGGTCTGGTGGTTAAGACTCATGGAAGCTCTAAGGCAAAAGAAGTGAAGAACTCCATCATCCAGTGTGTGACATTTAAGGAACAGCGGATAAATGAGCGGATCAAAGAAAATATTGTGAGAGAGGAAGAGTAATACGATGGAATTTGAAAAGTTGAAGGGAATTATTGCAGACGTTCTGAATGTAGATGAGAATGAGATTACGATGGATACCACCTTTGTAGATGACCTTGGAGCGGATTCCCTGGATGTGTTCCAGATTATTATGGGGATTGAGGAAGAATATGATATCGAGATCGCCCAGGAAGAAGCAGAAAAAATTGTATCCGTCGGGGATGCAGTGGAAGCAATTCGCAGTCTGAAGAAGGACTAAGAGGTTACATATTTTGTCTCAGAAGGGTTGTGGCTTTTCTGAGACATTTTTTTGAGGAGAATACATGAAGCTGGAAGAATTGGAACGGAAGTTAGGATATCATTTTCAGGATCAAAAGCTATTGGAGCATGCCCTGTGTCACAGCTCTTATGCCAATGAACGCCATTGGAGCCGCCTCGAGAACAATGAGCGCCTTGAGTTTTTGGGAGACGCGGTACTGGAGCTTATAACCAGTGAATACCTGTATCAGAAATATCCGACGATGCCGGAGGGAGAAGCTACGAGAACAAGGGCGAGCATTGTCTGCGAGCAGACTTTGGCACTCTGCGCTCGGGAACTGGGACTTGGAGAATGGCTGCGCCTCGGAAAGGGCGAGGAGCTGACAGGCGGACGAGATCGGGATTCCATCACCTCAGATGCGA
>CAVHYN010000091.1:0-6188 GCA_963640245.1 Bulleidia sp. | reverse complement strand
CGATGGAGGCACTGCTTGGAGCGATTTATCTGGACGGTGGTTTTGCTAATGCAAAAGATTTTGTACACCATTTTATCTTAAATGATATTGAGCACAAAAAACTCTTTTATGATAGCAAGACTATCCTTCAGGAGCAGATTCAAAGCGAGACAGAGGAACCGATCCACTATGAACTGGTCAAGGAAGAAGGACCGGATCACAATAAGAGATTTACTGTAGATGTGGTATGGAACGGAAAAGTGCTGGGCAGCGGCACCGGTCGGACAAAAAAAGCGGCAGAGCAGGAAGCAGCCTACCGTGCCTTGCTGAAAAGAAAAAATCCCAAGGGGTAAGGAATGTATTTAAAGAGCATAGAGGTACAGGGCTTTAAGTCCTTTGCCAATAAAATAGTATTTGATTTCCATAATGGCATTACCGGTATTGTAGGTCCGAACGGCAGCGGCAAGAGCAATGTAGCAGATGCGGTACGCTGGGTTTTGGGCGAACAGCGGGTAAAGCAGCTTCGAGGAGGCACGATGCAGGATGTCATCTTTGCCGGAACGGAGAATCGCAGACCCTTAAGCTATGCCTATGTGGCCATTACCCTGGACAATTCCGACCACCAGCTGCCTATCGATTACGAGGAAGTGACCGTATCGAGGCGGCTTTACCGATCCGGAGAGAGTGAGTATCTGATCAATGGAGCAGCCTGCCGCCTAAAGGACATCAATGAGCTTTTCTATGATACCGGTATCGGCAAAGAGGGCTATTCCATCATCGGTCAGGGTCAGATCGATCGAATCCTGAGCAGCAAGCCGGAGGAGTCGAGAGAGCTTTTCGACGAGGCGACAGGTATCGTGAAATTCAAACGCCGGAAGAATACGGCTGAGAAAAAGCTGGAGGATGAAAAGCAGAATCTTGTCCGGATCCAGGATATTCTGGCAGAGCTGGAAAAGCAGCTTGGACCTCTGGAAAAGCAGTCCGCAGTAGCCAGAGAATATTTGAAGAAAAAAGAAACCCTGAAGCTTTATGATGTCCAGATGTTTCTTCTGGAGACAGAGCGGGTACAGAAAGCTTTGGCGGAGCTTGAAACCAAAATTCAGGATACAGACAGGGATCTTCAGGAAACGACAAAGCAGTATGAGGATATCAAAAAAGAGCATGCCCGTACGGAAGAAGAACTGGAGGAGCTGAATCAGCGTCTGGATGAGACAAAAGAGGAGAGCTCCAAGGCAGAACTTGGGCGTCAGCAGTTCGAAGGACAGATCGAGGTTTTGAAGGAACAGATTCGATCGGTTCAGCAGGGCGAGGAGCAGCTGAAAAGCCGTCTGGTCGGCATCGAGACAGATATCCGGGATCGCGTAGAGAATAAGAAAAAGCTGGAAAGCGAACAGGCAGAATTAAGAGAACAGATAGCAGCTGCCACAGCAATTTCCGAAGAAAAGGATGCCTATCTTAAGGAAATTCGAGCGGCGATCGAGGCGGAAAATCAGGCATCAGAGATCGGAAAGAGTACGATTATCCGTCTGTTAAATGAGCGGGCATCCACAAAGGGACGGCTGCAGCGCTATGATGCGATGCAGGAGCAGGCACAGATTCGCCGAACCGAGTTAAATCAAAAGCTGCTTCTTGCAAAGAGCTCAGAAGAAGAACAAAGAATTCGGTGCGAAGAGGAAAGGAAAAAACTGGAAGAAATTTCCGATCGAATTACTTTCCTGGCAGAAGCTAAACGCGAGAAGGAAGCGGAAACAGAGAAGCTTCGACTCGAGCTCTTAAAAAAGAATGAGGAGCTCGAGAAGGGGCAGAGCGCCTTTCACCGGGAGTCCTCCCGTCTGGAATCCCTGCGAAACATGGCAGAACGATACGATGGATACGGCAACAGCATCCGAAAGGTGATGGAGCAAAAGGATAAGCTACCGGGAATCGAAGGCGTCGTGGCGGATCTCATCAAGGTTGACAAACGCTATGAAACAGCCATTGAGACTGCTCTGGGCGGCAGTATTCAGAATATCGTCACGGAGGATGAAGAGACAGCTAAGAAATTGATTGCCTATCTGAAACAAAACCGGTTCGGCCGGGCAACCTTTCTTCCGCTGACCGCCGTAGGCGGAAGAGGCGGTTTTTCAAAACCGGAGGCTTTAAAGGAAAAGGGAGCTATCGGACTGGCCAGTACCCTGGTTCATGCGGAGGCAAAGTATGCCGGGGTGATTCAGCATTTGCTCGGGCGCGTATTGGTGGCAGAAGGGATCGATGATGCGATCCGCATTGCCCGCAAATACCAGCACTCCATCTTTATCGTGACACTGGAGGGAGAGTCACTAAGTCCCGGCGGTTCGATGACCGGCGGAGCCTTTCGAAATTCCAGCAATCTTTTAGGACGAAAAAGAGAATTGACGGATCTCGAAAAAAAGGTAGAAAAGCTGAAGACAGAGCTTGGAGAATCGAGACTTCAGATAGAAAGTCTTCGGGAAGAGCGTCGGAAACGACAGGGGGAAGTGCAGGAACTGACTGCCAGCCTGCAGACGGAATACCTTGCACAAAATACAGCAAAGATTCATTCGGATGAGGCTTTAAAAAAGCTGGAGGAAATGCGTGCAGGTCATACCGACCTTGACAAGGAGCTCTCTGAGCTAGAAAAGCAATTTGCGGATATTCATGACAACCGGGAAGCGATTTATCGCGAAATTCGGGAATCCGAGGAGCAGGAAAAAGAGAATGAGGCTCGCATAGAGGCAGCCGGGACAGCCCTTCTTGAGTGGAAGGAAAAGGAAACAGTTGGCATCGCAGAGACGGAAAAAGCGCATCTTGAGCTGGCGGCCTTGACGCAGAAGGATGGCTTTTTGGAAGAAAATGCAGACCGAGTATCCCGGGAACTGGAAAGACTCCAGAAAGAGGAGCAGGAGCTCCGGGAAGGAATGAAAAAAGGCGGATCTGACATCCGGGCGAAGGAAGAAGGAATCACCGCCCTGCAGGTGCAGATTGAGGAGCTTCTTGCAAGAGGCGAACAGCTGAAAGGCGAGATGGAAGATCTTGCAAGCAGGCGGGAGGCCTTGCTTACCGGACAGAAAGACTTCTTTACAAAGCGGGAAGAGATGGCGGACGAGAAAAACCGTCTGGATAAGGAAATATTCCGTATGAATACCCAGAAGGAGAAGCTTGAAGAAACTGCGGATTCTCTGACCGATTATATGTGGGAGGAGTACGAGCTTACCTACAATATGGCACTTCCTATGAAGCAGGAGGAATATCGGGATCTGGCAGAGCTGAAAAAGCAGACAGGCATCCTGAAGGAAGAAATTCGGAAACTGGGTGATGTCAATGTCAATGCCATCGAGGATTATAAAAACATATCCGAACGATATGAATTTATGAATACCCAGAGAAACGATCTGGTAAAGGCGGAGGAGACCCTGAAGGGTATCATCAGCGAGCTTGACAGTGGGATGCGCCGTCAGTTTGAAGAGCAGTTTGCCAGAATCCGCGTAGAATTCGACAAGGCATTTAAGGAATTGTTCGGTGGCGGAAAGGGAACCCTGGAGCTTGATCAGGAGGCGGATATACTGGAGGCAGGTGTACGAATCATTGCCCAGCCGCCCGGAAAAAAATTGCAGAATATGATGCAGCTTTCCGGTGGAGAAAAGGCTTTGACGGCGATTTCGCTCTTATTTGCCATTCAGAATCTGAAGCCGTCTCCGTTCTGCCTTCTGGATGAGATCGAGGCAGCCCTGGACGACTCGAATGTAAACCGCTTTGCAAAATATCTTCATAAGTTGACAAAAAATACGCAGTTTATTATTATTACACATAGAAAAGGAACCATGGAGTCGGCAGACAGACTGTATGGTATCACGATGCAGGAGAAGGGTGTCTCAACCCTGGTTTCTGTAAATCTGATTGAAGAGGAACTGGACGAATAAAGGTTCCGGAGGAGTGAAGATGTCGGAAGAAAAAAAAGGGTTTTTTAGCCGGCTTGTTTCTGGTCTTGCCAAAACCAGAGCCAATATTGCGGCCGGTATTGACAATATTTTCAGCGGATATTCTGCGATTGATGATGATTTCTATGAGGAAATTGAAGAGATCCTGATTATGGGGGATATCGGTATCAATGCTACAAATAAGATCCTGGAGGATCTGAAGCAGAAGGTGAAGGAGCAGCATATCAAGGAGCCTTCGCAGTGTAAGCAGCTTTTGATCGACAGCATCAAGGAACAGATGCAGGTCGGAGATATCGCTTACCGCTTTGAAGAGGAGAAGTCGGTAGTTCTGGTCATCGGTGTCAATGGGGTAGGCAAGACGACCTCAGTAGGTAAGCTGGCCGGCAAGCTGAAGGATCAGGGAAGAAAGGTGATTCTGGCAGCGGCGGATACCTTCCGGGCGGCAGCAGGAGAGCAGCTGACCGAATGGGCAAACCGGGCTGGTGTGGAGATTATCGGCGGCAGCGAGGGCGCAGATCCGGCTTCCATAGTTTATGATGCCGTATGTGCAGCAAAGGCGAGACATGCGGATGTGCTGCTTTGCGATACGGCAGGCCGTCTACACAATAAGAAGAACCTGATGGAGGAGCTTCGGAAAATCAACCGGATCATCGATCGGGAGTACCCGGACGCTTTCCGGGAGACTCTGGTGGTTCTGGATGGCACCACCGGACAGAATGCGCTGGAGCAGGCGCGTCAGTTCAAGGAAGTCTGCGATATCACAGGCATTATCCTGACGAAGCTCGACGGCACAGCCAAGGGCGGCATTGCCGTGGCTATTCAGGCAGAGCTTGGCATTCCGGTCAAGTATATCGGAGTGGGAGAGAGCATCGAAGATCTGCAGAAGTTTGATGCGGACGAATTTGTAAATGCATTATTTCATCAGGAACAGAATGAGTGACAGGAAAAGAGGAGAATGACATGCTTACATTAGAAAAGTTTGAGGAAGCCGCAGAGGTAGTGAAGAAGGTTGCAATAGAGACAAAGCTGTTATACAGCACCTATTTCAGCGAGAGAACCGGCAATAAGGTTTATCTGAAACCGGAGAATATGCAGGTAACCGGAGCCTATAAGATCCGCGGTGCATACTATAAGATCAGTACCTTGAGCGATGAAGAGCGCTCAAAGGGATTGATTACTGCTTCGGCAGGAAACCATGCCCAGGGAGTGGCTTATGCTGCAAAGGCCTATGGAGTAAAAGCAGTTATCGTTATGCCGACGACGACACCGCTGATGAAGGTAGAGCGCACCAAGAGCTATGGGGCAGAGGTTGTCCTGCACGGCGATGTCTATGACGAAGCCTGCGAGCATGCATACAAGCTTGCCGAGGAGCATGGTTATACCTTCATCCATCCCTTCGATGATTTGGCTGTAGCTACCGGACAGGGAACCATTGCCATGGAGATTATAAAGGAGCTTCCACTCGTGGATTATATCCTGGTTCCCATCGGGGGCGGTGGACTTTCTACCGGTGTTTCTACTCTGGTAAAGCTCTTGAACCCGAATATCAAGGTTATCGGTGTGGAGCCCGCAGGCGCAAACTGTATGCAGGTATCCCTGAAAAATAAAAAGGTAACGACCCTTCCGACGGTAAGTACCATCGCAGACGGTACAGCCGTAAAGACCCCGGGAAGCAAGATTTTCCCGTATATTCAGAAAAACCTGGACGACATCATCACTGTTACCGATGATGAGCTCATCGGTGCCTTCCTTGATATCGTGGAAAATCACAAAATGGTGGTGGAGAATTCCGGACTTTTGACGGTCGCAGCCCTGAATCACCTGAATGTCAAGGGTAAAAAGATTGTATCCATCTTAAGCGGCGGCAATATGGATATCATTACCATGTCCTCTATGGTACAGTTCGGCCTGATTCAGAGAGACCGAATCTTTACCGTATCCACGATTCTGCCGGACAAGCCGGGCGAGATGGTCAAGATTTCCCAGGTCATTGCAGACGAAAGTGGCAATATCGTAAAGCTGGATCACAACCAGTTTATCGGCACAAACCGCAGCGAGGGCGTGGAGCTTCGCATCACCATCGAGGCTTTCGGTACGGAGCACAAGAATCGCATCGTCAAGAAGCTGGATGAGGCAGGCTTCCGCCCGCGTCTGGTGAAGATTAATCTTTAAAATTGGTTTGGGTGTCAAAACACCCAAACCTTTGGTTACACGGATTGTTCCGTGCTACGCACTCCCACAATCCTTCCTCAATTCGGGTTTTCGCGGGGCTTT
>CAVHYN010000090.1:0-10940 GCA_963640245.1 Bulleidia sp. | reverse complement strand
GGTAGAACACCAGCCTTCCAAGCTGGATACGTGGGTTCGATTCCCATCACCCGCTTTTTTGATGTCCAATTACACCTCGTCTTCCATCTCCTGCACCTTTCGCAACCTCCTGCAATATTCCATCACCCGTTCCCGGTTATCTCGGCTCATGAAAGAGAAGAGTTCTAGCATAAGTCGTTGTTCGTCATTCAGTATCTGGAAGGAGATATCCGGCTGCATGGAATCAGCTTCTCTGGGTACATTGCTCCATCCCATTAGATAGGCAGGCGTACAGTCCAGAAGCTCTGCCATTTTCAGTAGAATGGCTTGTTTGATATTCTCCACGCGACCACTTTCATACTTGGCTACAGCCGCTTTTTGAAGACCTAGCGCCAGCGCCAGTTCTTCTTGAGTAAATCCCATTTCTTTCCTGCGTTTTCGGATGCGTTCTGCCATTTTCATGAGAAATCCCCCCTTGTCAAAATAGGAAAATATGTTATAATGCATTTAATAAGACAGCCCGCAGGAAGGATAAAACTTCCCGGCCTGGTATGTTGTTTAAGTAAGCTGCCCGTCTTTTCCAGAGAGTGAGGGCGGCTTTACTTATGTATCAGATTCAGAATGGAAATTACAAGTTCGATCACGGTAAGCAGAACCATTACTGTTTCGTACGTGTTCATAAGCATTCCCCCTTTGAAAACTCAGACCGGGGTATAGCCGCCCTGCAGGCTGCCTTACTAAATGTATTAAGTTCAGAGAAATTGTACCATATAGGATCTTAAAAAGCAAGAAAGTCTTAAAAAGACAAAGGAGGAAGCAGTTATGGCAATTTCATATGGGAAAATGGTAATTATTGGCGCGGGAAATGTTGGAAGCGCGATTTTAAATTCCGTACTGCGGATGAATATTTTGGATGAGATCGTGGTTGTCAACCGCAATCAGAAAAAAGCGCTGGGTGAGGTGCTGGACGCCAGCCATACGACCGCTTTCGCCTACAGTGCCAATGCGAATATTCATGTGGGCGGCTACGAGGAGTGCGCGGATGCTCAGATCATTGTGGTAACCGCCGGCCCCAGCATCCAGCCGGGCAATTCCCGCGATCGTATGGTCTTGCTTGAGAAAAATGTCAGTGTCATGAATGATATCATGGAGCAGATTACCCGCTACACGCGGGAGGCTATCATCATTGTAGTATCCAACCCGCTTGATATCCTGACCTATATCGCCCAGAAGAAATTCAACTACCCGGCCAACCGGATTTTTGGCACCGGTACCCTGTTGGATACTGCCCGGTTTAATAAAATGCTGGGCGATCTCTGCGGTGTGGATGCCAAGAACGTAACCGGTTTCGTGCTGGGAGAGCACGGCTCCACCTCTTTCATTCCGTGGAATACCGTAAATATTGTAGGCGTACCATTTTCGGAATTTGAGAAACAGTTTGAATTAAAGGAAAAACTTGACAAAGAGAAGCTGCTTCATGACACGAAGGTCATCGGCCTGGATATCGTAGAATTGAAAGGTTATACCAGCTCCGGTGTGGCTCTAAGCGCCTGCCGCCTGATCGGCAGCATCGTCCGCAATGAGAAATCCGTCGTGCCGGTTTCCACGGTTCTGTCAGGCCAGTATGGTCTCACCGGAGCGGCCATGAGCCTGCCCTGTGTCATTTCTAAGAACGGCATCGACCGGGTGCTCGAACTGCCCCTGGACGAGCAGGGAAAGAGCGATCTGCAGAAGTGCTATGAGCATCTGAGAAGTGCTATCGAGAGTGTCTATAAGGAATAGTTGCTAACAAGAAAAGGTCAACAAGTTTACATGACGTAACTTGTTGACCTTTTCTTGTTAGCGGAGGAGGAGGGATTTGAACCCTCGCGCCGGTGCTACCGACCTACTGGTGTTCGAAGCCAGACCCTTCAGCCACTTGGGTACTCCTCCCTATGGTTACCGGTGGTATCGGCAACCAATAT
Source organism: Bulleidia sp. (assembly GCA_963640245.1). Lineage (GTDB taxonomy): Bacteria > Bacillota > Clostridia > Lachnospirales > Lachnospiraceae > Laedolimicola. Next base: position 8,997 of record CAVHYN010000090.1, on the reverse strand, counting down.
CTGATAGTATAATATATTTTTCCAGCTATTTCAAGTATTTCCGACAGCGGATTCGGCAGAGCCGTCCCATTCTTCTCTGACAGCCTCCCGCAATGCCAGCGTTCCACCATGTTCCATGACGTAATCCGCATATTTTCTTGCTTCCTCGACCTGCCCCATCTCCCGCAGATAAGTGCTGAGCAAAGCGGCGAACATCACCTGCTCATAAGGCACCCGCGGCGAGGTATTTTTCAGTCGCCGGGCAGCCTGTTCCCGACGCCCTTCCAGCCAGTCCAATCGAGCCTGGTGAATCGCGCTTCGCTTCAATATCCGCCCACTTTGTTCGAGGATGCTGCGGTAGCGCGAGGCATCCTGATCAAGATAAGCGAAATGCGCCTGTATACCCAGAGATAGCTGCCGGTAAATCAGTGTGTTCTTCTTGGTCTGCCATCCGCTTTCCAGGTAAAGACGAGCCCCTTCCACTTGACCACAGGCCTGCAGCGACTCCACGTACAGTTGTTCAAAGGAGCGTCGCTGTCGTTTGGCCACATTCCTGGCCTGCTTCTGATTCTTCCATACTGCATGGGGCTCGTACCGGATCCCCTCGTCCGCGATACGAAGCAGACGCTCTGCGTCACAGTCCACATAGAGAATATTTTGAAGCTTCTTCACATTTTTGAAGCCTGAGAGACCGCCTGAGACGACAGATGCCATCAAGGCAACCAGAATAATCAGGTACATAAGCCAGTTTTTCTCCCAAAACCATCCGTCGACCTGATAGGTAAGAAATCCGGCAACGGTCACCGTCTTCGAGAATGGCGGTCCCAGAAATACACTTAAAAGCGCCATGAGCACGACAATTGTTACAAAATACAGAATCAGATTCCGTTTTACCGCACGTTTCAGATTTTTATAGAATGAAAGCAGTTCGATCATAAGTAGCACCCTTTCTCAAGAAGATGCTTCCATTATAACACAATTCCGTGAAAAATGGGGTAAAAATCCGACCGGCCGATCTGCCCTCACCTCTTGTGAGAATCTCTGATTTATGCTAAACTACAGGAAGGAATACATGGCGCAAAAATCAAATACATGGAGGCGTGCAAGATGAAAAGAATCGGAATGTTGACCAGCGGCGGAGACTGTCAGGCACTGAATGCTACGATGCGGGGAATCGTAAAGGGTGTATGCAATGCCCTGGACGAGGTAGAACTCTATGGTTTCGAGGAAGGCTATAAAGGCCTGATTTACGGCAATTACCGGATGCTGACGCCGAAGGATTTCTCGGGAATTCTGACCAAGGGCGGCACCATTCTTGGCAGCTCCAGACAACCCTTCAAGATGATGCGGGTGCCGGACGAGAACGGCCTGGACAAGGTAGAGGCCATGAAGCACACCTACCATAAGCTGCGCCTGGACTGCCTGGTGATCCTGGGCGGCAATGGTACCCAGAAGACCGCGAATCTTCTGCGGGAGGAAGGCCTGAACATCATCCATATGCCGAAGACCATCGACAATGATATCTACGGCACCGATATGACCTTCGGCTTCCAGAGCGCCGTAGACATTGCTACCCAGTGTATCGACTGCATCCATACCACAGCAGCCTCCCACGGCCGCGTCTTTATCGTGGAAGTCATGGGTCACAAGGTAGGCCAGCTGACCCTGCATGCAGGCATTGCCGGAGGCGCAGATATCATCCTGATTCCGGAGATTCCCTACAGCATCGACAGCATCTGCAAGGCGATCGAAGTCCGCAACAAGCAGAAGAAGGGCTTCACAATACTGGCTGTAGCCGAGGGCGCGATTCCGAAAGAGCGTGCGGAAATGAGCAAGAAAGAGCTGAAGAAATTCATGGAAACCTATCCGTATCCGGCCGTATCCTACGAGATCGCGGATCAGCTGACAAAGCGGCTCGGCACCGAAGTGCGTGTCACTGTTCCGGGTCATACCCAGCGCGGCGGAAGCCCCTGCCCCTATGACCGCGTTCTGTCTACCAGACTGGGTGCAGCGGCAGCTCAGGCTATCGTGGAGGATGCTTACGGCTACATGATTGGTATCGTCAATGGAGAATGCCAGCGCATTCCGCTGGAGGAGTCCGCAGGAAAGCTGAAGTTTGTGGATCCGAACTCCTCCATTATATCCGAGGCAAAGATGATCGGCATCAGCTTCGGAGATTAAATAACTAAAGGGGTAAGAATTACATGTCATATATGGCCCTTTACCGGAAGTTTCGCCCGACAGAATTTGGCGATGTCCGGGGACAGGATCACATAGTAACTACACTGAAAAATCAAATAAATGCAGACAGAATCGGCCATGCCTATCTGTTTTGCGGTACCAGAGGTACCGGTAAGACAACGGTGGCGAAGATCTTCGCCCGGGCGGTGAACTGTGAGCACCCGGTGGATGGCAATCCCTGTGGAACCTGTGCGGCCTGCCGCTCTATAGCGGCAGGCACTTCCATGAATGTGATCGAGATCGATGCTGCCTCCAACAATGGCGTGGACAACATCCGTGAAATCCGCGACGAGGTAGCCTACTCGCCCACGGAAGGGCGCTACAAGGTCTACATCATCGACGAGGTGCATATGCTCTCCATCGGAGCCTTCAATGCGCTGCTAAAAACCTTGGAGGAGCCGCCGGCCTATGTCATCTTCATTCTGGCTACTACCGAGGCGCATAAGATTCCGGTGACGATTCTATCCCGGTGCCAGCGGTACGATTTCCGGCGCATCACAGCGGATACCATCACGGAGAGACTTCGGGAGCTGACAGAACAGGAGGGTGTGGAGACTGAGGAGAAGGCCCTGCGCTATATCGCGAAGGCGGCAGACGGATCCATGCGAGATGCCCTAAGTCTTCTTGACCAGTGCATTGCCTTTTATCTGAATCAGAAGCTGACCTATGACCATGTTCTGGATGTTCTGGGGGCTGTCGATACAGAGGTTTACAGCAAGCTTCTGCGCCAAACCCTGAACCGGGATCTGCCTGGTGTCATGGAGGGTATCGAGGAGCTGGTGATTCAGGGGCGTGAGCTCGGTCAGTTCGTCACGGATTTTACCTGGTATCTGAGGAATCTGCTTCTATTAAAAAGCAATGATAATATGGAAGATATCCTGGATGTCTCCACGGAAAACCTTGCCCGCCTGAAGGAAGAGGCATTGCAGATTGAGGATGATACCCTGATGCGCTTTATCCGGATTTTTTCGGAGCTTGGCGGACAGATTCGGTATGCCTCCCAGAAACAGGTGCTGGTGGAGGTGGCCTTTATCAAGCTTTGCCGTCCTGCCATGGAGACCAATCAGGATGTTATTCTTGACCGTATTCGGGTGTTGGAGCAGGAATTTGAAACAAAGATGGCGGAGCTTTCCTCCGGGGTCATTTCCTATGGAGGCGGCCAGCCGGGTAATGCGGCCGTACAGAATGAGCAGGCAGAGCCGAAAAAACCGGCACCTGAGGCACCGGCACCGAAATCCCTGCCGGAGGACGTCAGAAATGTAGTGGAGAACTGGCATAAAATCCTGAACCGTCTGCATCCCCTTCTTCGAACTTATCTGAAGGGGGCAAGACTGAAGGCGCTGGAAGGCGGAAAACTAGGCATTATTGCGGCGACGCCCACCGGCGAAGCCTTTCTGAAGGAGACGAGACACCTTCAGGAGATGAAAAATGTGATTCTGCAGGATACCGGAAAGGATATGGAAATTCTGGTAGCCTGTATGGAGAATGACCCCCATACAGAAGTGGGAGCGATTGACATCGAGCAGGTCATTCATACAGAAATAGAAATGGAAGAGGAGTAAAAAAATGGCAAAAAGAGGTGGATTTCCGGGAGGCATGGGCATGCCCGGCAACATGAACAATTTGATGAAGCAGGCACAGAAGATGCAGCGCCAGATGGAGGAGAGCCAGAAGGCTCTGGATGAGAAAGAATACACTGCGGCAGCAGGCGGCGGAGCCGTAGAGGTTCATATGACCGGCAAGAAGGAGATTACAAAGGTAACCATCGATCCGGATGCCATCGATCCGGAGGATGTAGAGACACTTGAGGAAATGATCCAGATTGCAGTCAATCAGGTATTGCGGCAGCAGGAACAGGATTCCGCATCGATGATGTCCGGCCTGACCGGCGGTCTTGGCGGAGGCTTTCCGTTCTAATGGATTATTACAGCAGTCAAATCAGCAAACTGATCGAGCAGCTCTCATCGCTACCCGGTATCGGCGGCAAGACTGCCCAGCGCCTGGCCTTTCATATTGTCAATATGCCGGTAGAAAAGGTACAGGCCTTGTCAGATTCCATCATCGGTGCCCGGAAAAATGTCCGTTATTGCAAGGAGTGCTTTACGATGACGGATCAGGAACTCTGTCCCATCTGTGCGAATCCCAAGCGAAATCACAAGGTGATTATGGTGGTGGAGAATACGCGGGATCTGGCGGCCTATGAAAAGACCGGAAAGTACGAGGGTGTCTACCATGTGCTTCACGGCGCGATTTCGCCGATGCTTGGCATCGGTCCGGCGGATATCAAGCTGAAGGAGCTGATGACGCGCCTGCAAAAGGATGTGGAAGAGGTTATTATCGCCACGAATTCCAGCCTGGAGGGCGAGACGACGGCGATGTATATCAGCAAGCTCATCAAACCTACCGGTGTTCGGGTGACACGAATCGCCAGCGGTGTGCCGGTGGGCGGCGACCTGGAATATATCGATGAGGTAACCCTTCTAAGAGCCCTTGAGGGACGCGTTGAATTGTAAATAAATGGAAAAAGAAAAACAAAGAACAGCTTGACCGAATTCGCAAGTCTCGGTATACTGTAAGAAGAACTGCACTTAAATAAAAACAATTAAAGGTGGGACAATCATGACGAATTTAGAACTCCAGAAGACGGCCAATGAAGTCCGCAAGGATATCGTTACCGCCGTTCACAGCGCAAAGTCCGGTCATCCGGGCGGATCTCTGTCAGCAGCAGACATGTTTACATATCTGTATTTTGAAGAGATGAACATCGATCCGAAGGATCCGAAGAAACCGGACAGAGACCGTTTCGTACTTTCCAAGGGTCATACAGCACCGGGTTTGTACTCTACTCTGGCTGAGAGAGGCTTCTTCCCGAAGGAGGATCTGGTTACCTTAAGACACGTAGGCTCACATCTTCAGGGACATCCCTGTATGCAGCACACACCGGGTCTTGACATGTCCAGCGGATCTCTGGGACAGGGAATCTCCGCAGCAGTCGGCATGGCACTTTCCGCAAAGGTATCCGGCGACAGCTATCGTGTATATACACTGCTTGGCGACGGTGAGATCCAGGAGGGTCAGGTTTGGGAGGCTTCCATGTTCGCAGGAGCAAAGCACCTGGACAACCTGTGCGTCATCGTAGATAATAACAACCTTCAGATCGACGGACCGATCGGCGAGGTAAACTCTCCGTATCCCATCGACGATAAATTCAAAGCATTCAATTTCCATGTCATCAACATCGATGGCCACAACTTCGATGAGATCCGCATGGCTCTGAACGAAGCAAAGACCATCAAGGGTCAGCCTACAGCCATTATTATGAAGACAGTAAAGGGCAAGGGCGTTTCCTTCATGGAGAATAACGCAGGATGGCATGGTTCTGCTCCGAACGATGAGCAGTATGCAATCGCAATGGCAGACTTGGAGAAGGTAGGTGAAGCATTATGTCAGAAGTAAAGAAGATCGCAACAAGAGAGAGCTATGGCAACGCGCTGAAGGAGCTTGGCGCTGAGAATCCGAACGTTCTGGTACTGGATGCTGACCTGGCCGGTGCTACTAAGACAGGCGTATTTAAGAAAGCATACCCGGATCGTTTCTTCGACTGCGGTATCGCAGAGAGTAATATGGTAGGTATCGCTGCAGGCCTTGCCACTACAGGCAAGATCCCGTTCTGCAGTACCTTCGCGATGTTTGCGGCAGGACGTGCCTTCGAGCAGGTTCGCAACTCCGTAGGCTATCCGCATCTGAACGTAAAGATCGCAGCTACCCACGCAGGTATCTCTGTAGGTGAGGACGGAGCAACTCATCAGTGCAACGAGGATCTGGCTCTGATGCGCACTATCCCGGGCATGGTAGTTATCAATCCGGCAGATGACGTAGAGGCAAGAGCAGCCGTTAAGGCAGCAGCTGAGTATGAGGGACCGGTTTACCTGCGTTTCGGCAGACTGGCAGTTCCAGTATTCAATGATGAGGCAAATTATAAGTTTGAGCTTGGTAAGGGTATCCTTTTAAGAGAGGGTACGGATCTTACGATCGTAGCTACAGGTCTTTGTGTAAACAGCGCTCTGGAAGCAGCTGAGAAGCTGGCAGCAGAGGGAGTATCCGCAGAGGTTATCAATATTCATACCATCAAGCCGCTGGACGAGGAGATTATCCTGAAGTCCGCAAAGAAGACCGGCAAGGTCGTTACCGCTGAGGAGCATTCCGTTATCGGCGGCCTCGGCAGCGCAGTTTGCGATGTACTTAGCGAGAAGCTTCCGACACCGGTGAAGAAGATTGGTGTATACGACGTATTCGGTGAGTCCGGCCCGGCAGTGAAGCTGCTGGAGAAGTACAAGCTGGATGGCGCTGGTGTATATGAGCAGATCAAAGACTGGCTGAAATAAAACAGACAGTAAAAGTGAGGCGGGTGCCCGAATGGGCACCCGTTTTTTGCCCCTAAAATCTTTTGCTTCTATATAGGATCTGTGCTATCATAGCATAAAAAGCTTGGCGGCTGGGAATTCCCGTGAACCGCCTATGATTACAAAGGAAACAGGCCTATGGCAAAGATTACAAAGCTATATGATACCCCGCCCTACCAGGAACCGGATAGCGGGATGAAAGATTATAAGAAGAAGCTCTTCCGGCATCGTGCCGGACGGGGTGCCAGATATCTGCTCTATGCAGTCGTTGTACTCTGTGTATGCCTTGCACACAATCTCCTGTCGCAGGCGAGAACCTATACCACCTATGAGACGGTATCCACCACAGAACACAGCAGCACCGTCAATACCATGTATACAGAATACAATGGGAAGCTTTTGAAGTACAGTAAGGATGGCATTTCCTGCATTAACTCAAAAAATGAGGCAATCTGGAGCCAGACCTATAATATGCAGAATCCGATGGTGGAAATCTGCCAGGGCGCCGTAGCGGTAGCCGATCAGCAGGGGAACAGCGTCTACGTTTTTGATGCGGCAGGCTCGATGACCGAGATCAGCACTCTGCTTCCAGTTCAGCAGCTCAGTGTATCCTCTCAGGGCGTGACAGCGATTCTTCTTACAGACAGTACGGTATCCTGGATTTATCTTTATGATAAAGAAGGCAACAAGCTGGCAGAATCCAGATGCAGCCTGGATGAGACGGGACAGCCGATCTCGATCGGGATTTCCCCGGATGGATCGATGCTGGCGGTTTCCTATTTGCAGGTGCAGGAAGGAACCGCGGCGAGCTGCATCGTATTTTATAATTTTGGGTCGGTAGGCAGTAATTTTGTAGACAAAATTGTATCCTCGAAGGTCTATGCAGATACAGTAATTCCCCGTGTCCGCTATGTCAGCAAATCAGTCTGCGCTGCGATTTCAAATGAGGGAATCATCTATTATGAAGGAGCGGAGATCCCGGAAGAAAAGAATACGGTGACGTTGGATGCTGAGATCAAGAGTGTCTTCTGGAGCGACGGTCGCATCGGAATCGTGACGGAAGGAAACGACGAGACCGGAGAAGGCGGGGAAGAAAGCAGTCGATACCAGATAAACATCTACGATACCTCCGGCAAGCAGGTGCTGTCGCAAAAGACCGATCTGGAATACAGTAAGATTAAGCTGTCCGGAAAGTACCTGATCCTCTATAATGAAAACGAATGTGAGATTTACAGCGAGAAGGGTGTCTTGAAATATAGCGGAACCTTCGATAGTGTGATCGCCGACCTTTATAAAGGGAATGGCAGGAATAAATTCGTCCTCGTATTTTCCGATCGAACGGAGACGATTCGTCTGAGATAAATACACAAATCTAGATAGGATGTAACTATTCAGAACCACATGAGCAAAAGCGCCTCTGCGAGGCTTTCTGTTTGCTCATGTGGTAACTTCACCATATAAAATTTCAAAATCAGTCTTAGAAATGCAAGCATTTCACGTCTGATTTATGAAATTTTGCATGGCTCTGAATAGTTACACAGAATGAGGAAATAGTATGAACTGGTTAGTGCCTGCAGTGGCATTATTTATTATATTGTGCGCCTGGGATGGGCATCGCAAGGGCTTTATCCGTAAAATCATAGGAGCCCTAAGTTTGGTGCTCACATTATTTGTGACCTCAGTGGTCTCCCCATACCTTTATCATTATCTGAAAGAAAGTACACAGCTCTGTCAGCTGATTCAAAGTGGTATCGAGAAAAGCGACGTAGAGCTTCTGGATACCTTGCGCATCCTGGGACTGGAAAATGCGGTAAGCGGTTATCTGGCAGATCAGATCCTACATTGGGTCGGAGCTATGATTGCCTTCCTTCTGGCAGGCGTTCTGATACGGGGCGTGATCTATTCCCTGGGCATCGTATCGCATCTGCCCATCCTTCGGGGGCTGAATAAGACGGCAGGTCTGCTCCTCGGTGGCGCGGAAGGCGTAGTGCTGGTATGGATCTTCTTTGTAGTGATTACCATATGTGCATCGACACAGGTCGGAGGCCAGCTCTTGAGGATGACAGCCGACAGCACGATTTTGTCCTGGCTATATCGGGAAAACCTGCTTCTGCAATTGATGCAATTATAGGATGTACGGTAACTATTCAGAAGCCCATTCGCAATCATGAATTTCACCAATTGTAGAAAAAGTTTAAAAAATTTGAAAAAAGGTGTTGACATTCCCTTGCACCCGTGATAAAGTATAGAAGCTGTCGCGAGGGACAGCACTTCACTTCAAAGCGAAGCTACGAACTTGAAAAACTTCTTCAAAAAAAGTTAAAAAGTTCTTGACAAGCAAGAATGAATGTGATAAGATAGTCAAGTCGCTTCG
>CAVHYN010000089.1:0-33896 GCA_963640245.1 Bulleidia sp. | reverse complement strand
GAGCGGATCGATCCGCTGTACGTGACCTATGAATATATTACAAGAAGCCGGGAGGGTCTGACCTTCCTGGATTCGGATGATACCCGGGCACTGATGGAACAGGTACATTATGAGAAAAAGGGCTTTATGCTGGATACCGGACATTATCTCCATACGGATTTGGAGCTTCGAACCCAGGAAGAAGCGGTGGCTGCCCTGCATCGGATGCTGGATGAGCAGGAGGATATGATTTCCTATATCAAGGGGATTCATTTACAGCAGTCATTGACAGGAGACTATGTGAAGGAATGGCTTGCTATGCCACATGAGCTTCCGACAGATCCGGCAGAGCGTTTCTGCAAGGTTTATGAGCATATCTTTCAGATAGACCGGCATGAGCCTTTTACGGGCGAGGGGGTCAAAGGTCTGGTAGAGCGGATCGATCCGCTGTACGTGACCTATGAATATATTACAAGAAGCCGGGAGGAGCTTGCACAGTATCTGGAAGCCGGAAGAATGGATAAAAACAGAAAGACCGATGGACATTAAAAATAAAGTCCATCGGTCTTTTTGAAATCTGGCATTACAGTACCTTCATACCGCCATATTTCCGAATCATCAGCACAGCGCAGGCACCTTCTCCGAATACGCCGTCCAGCACGGCCTTGTAATCTGCTACCGCTTCAGTTTTAACAAAGGCCTGAATCGTTCCGGCAAAGCCGCCGCCGTGAACACGGCTGACACCGTTCTCTCCAAGAACCGCATCGCTGACTGCCAGAGCCACAGACACGTTCTGGTGGGTGATGTCGTGATTCGTGTACACATTCTGAAGATATTTGAAGGAGGAATCTCCGGAGGCTTTTACATTGGAAAGGAAAGCACCGAAATCCTCAGCCTTCAGAGCGGCTACTTCCTTTTGTACCCGCACATTTTCTGCCACGAAATGGATGGCACGCAGGTAAGCCCGGTCGCCGGTCTTTTCGCGAATCTCAGAAGCGTGGGAGAGAAGCTGCTCTAAGGTAATGCCGTGGAGAAGCTCCTGCCCGAGTACGCCGGCTACGGCGCGCATCTCCGCGGGAACTGCGGCATAGTCCGGTGTCAGGTCTGCGTGAGAGCCCTTGGTATCCGTGATACACAGGCTGTAGCCATATTTGGTCAGATCACAGCTTACATTTTCGATAACCGGATGCGACACGTCCGCAAAATCGATATGTACCAGGTTTCCGACAGAGCTGGCCATCTGATCCATCAGGCCGGAGGGCTTGCCGAAGTGAACGTTCTCCGCATACTGGCCGATGATGGCGATATCCACCGGAGAGAGCTTCATTTCATTATAAAGGCCGGAAAGAATCGTTCCGATGATGGTCTCAAAAGCGGCGGAAGAGGAGAGGCCTGCGCCAATGAGCACGTCACTGGTGATATATGCCTGAAAGCCACCGATCTGACCACCATGGTTTTGGATACCTTCCAGCACACCGCGGATCAGGGAATCCGTAGTTCCTTTCAGTGCATCATTTACCGTCAGGTCGTCTAAGGATACGGTAATCATCTCGTAACCGTCAGATACCACCCGGACGATGGGCTCTTCTACAGCTGCGACGATGGCGATGGCATCGAGATTGATCGAAGCAGCCAGTACCTCGCCATGCTGATGGTCGGTATGGTTGCCGCCGATCTCGCTGCGCCCCGGTGCACTGAAGATGGAGACAGAACCGGCACCGAAGAGCTCCACATATTTTTCCAGAGCATTCAGATAACGCTGCCGCTGATAGTCAAGACGGCTTTCGTCGAGATAGATGTCCAGCAGGGTGGCATCGAGACCTTTTTCCTGCAGTAATGTTTTGATTTCCCCCGTAGTTTTCATAGCAAACTTCTCCTTCACATAATTTTGATTTCATAGTAAATGATTTTGAATTCTGTGTCAATCCATAGAAACCAAACGAAAAACAAAGAATAAAAGTGAAAGATTTTACCCTAAAAAAGGAAAATAATGCATTGGAATTTGTTGGATTCTTGTTATAATGTTCTCGTAGTCAGAGACTGCAACTATAAACAGGGAGGTTTATACTATGAAAAACAAACTTTTAGCAGTTGTATTGTGCGGCGCTATGGCAGTTTCGATGCTGGCAGGCTGCGGAAGCTCAAGCTCAAGCACAGGCACGACGACAGACACAGCCGCAGAAGAGGAAGCAGGAGATGTGGCAGATGCTGCAGCAGAGACAGGAGATCTCTCCGATGCAAATATCGCAGTATTCTATTATACCTATTCCGATACCTATATTTCTTCTGTTCGTACCGCATTGGATGCAAAGCTGGACAGCCTGGGAGTAAAGTATCAGAACTATGATGCAAACAACAACCAGACCACACAGAATGAGCAGATCGATACCGCTCTTGCACAGGGTGCAAATATCCTGATTGTCAACATCGTAACATCTGGTTCCGTAGACGCTTCTCAGGCAGTTGTAGATAAGGCATCTGCAAAGGGTGTAGACCTGATCTTCTTTAACCGTGCAGTAGAAGATGATACTACAGCTGGTCAGGTTCTCGGTTCTTATGACAAGTGTGCATTCGTCGGAACCGATGCTCCGGAAGCAGGTCATATGCAGGGTCAGATGATCGGCGAGTACCTGGTTGAGAACTTTGACAAGGTAGACTTAAATGGCGACGGCAAGATTTCCTACGCTATGATGATGGGTCAGCTGGGCAATGCAGAGGCTATCTATCGTACCCAGTATGCAGTAGAGGATGCAAATGCAGTCCTGACAGCAGCAGGAAAGCCGGAGCTTGAGTACTTCGATGCAACAAATACCGATAAGTATCAGGTAGACCAGGATGGTGCATGGAGCGCAACCGCAGCAAACAACTACATGACCACCAACCTGTCCCAGTACAACGAGACCAACGGCAACATGATCGAGCTGGTTATCTGCAATAACGACGGAATGGCTGAGGGTGTTGTTTCCGCTCTGAATGACAAGGGCTACAATCTGGGAACCGATGATTCTACTCTGATTCCGGTATTCGGTGTAGACGCAACCGATGCTGCAAAGCAGCTGATCGCAGACGGCAAGATGGTTGGTACCATCAAGCAGGATGCAGAAGGTATGGCTGACTGTATCTCCATCATGGCTCAGAATGCAGCTTCCGGAGCAGCTCTGACAGACGGAACCGATACATACAATGCAGATCCGGATATCACAAACAAGATTTACATCCCCTATGCAACCTATACCGGAGAGTAAATCGAAGAGCAAAAATAAGATAAAGAAATAAAAATCAAAGGCGGTCGTGCAAGCGTCCGCCTTTCTGTGAAGAAGACGGGAGGAAAACTATGGAGCATGATGTTCTCTTACAAATGACAGACATCTGTAAAGAATTCCCCGGTGTAAAGGCGCTGGATCATGTTTCTTTGACAGTGAAGAGGGGAACCGTCCATGCGTTGATGGGCGAAAACGGCGCAGGAAAATCCACCCTGATGAAATGTTTGTTTGGCATGTATGCCAAGAATAGCGGACAGATCTTTCTGGAAGGCAAAGAAATCAATTTTAAAAGTTCAAAGGAAGCACTGGAAAATGGTGTAGCCATGGTGCATCAGGAGCTAAACCAGGCTCTGAAGCGCAATGTCATGGACAACCTGTGGCTGGGACGATATCCGAAGGTCGCAGGCGTGATGGTAAATGAAAAAAAGATATACGATGATACGAAGGCTGTATTTAAGGAGCTGGGCATCGATGTCGATCCAAAGCGGATCATGAGTACGATGCCGGTTTCCCAGAGACAGATGGTGGAGATCGCGAAGGCAGTTTCCTATAATTCCAAGGTTATCGTATTTGACGAGCCTACCTCCTCGCTGACGGAGCAGGAAGTAGAACATTTGTTCAAGATTATAAATATGCTGCGTGACAAAGGCTGCGGCATTATCTATATTTCACACAAGATGGCTGAGATCTTGCGGATTTCCGATGAGGTTACCATCATGCGTGACGGCCAGTATGTGGCGACCAGACCGGCGAGTGAGCTGACGACGGATGAGATCATCCGGCTGATGGTAGGCCGCGAGCTGACCAATCAATTCCCGCCAAAAACAAATACACCGGGAGAGATTGCCCTGGAGGTGGAGCACCTGACGGCTCAGTATTCCCTTTTAAATGACGTATCCTTTAACGTAAGGAAGGGAGAGATCGTAGGACTGGCCGGCCTGGACGGAAGCGGCAGAACCGAGACGCTGGAGAATATCTTCGGTATCGCCACGAGGCACTGCGGTACGATCAAGCTGAACGGTAAGGAAGTAAAAAACCGCAATGCCAGAGAATCCATCAGAAACGGCTTTGCGATGCTGACCGAGGAACGACGTGCCACCGGTATCTTCGGAATCTTAAATATTCGCGAGAATACGGTAATCTCAAGCCTGAAGAAGCACCTGCGGATGGGCTTCTGGCTGGATGAAAAGTCGATGAAGAAGGATACCCAGTGGTCGATCGATGCGATGCATACCAAGACTCCTACCCAGGAGACAAAGATTCGTTCTCTGTCAGGAGGAAATCAGCAGAAGGTTATCCTGGGTCGCTGGCTTTTGACCGAGCCGGATGTGCTTCTTCTGGATGAACCGACCAGAGGTATCGATGTAGGAGCAAAGTATGAGATCTATCAGCTCATCATCGACCTGGCAAACAAAGGCAAGAGTGTATTGATGGTATCCTCCGAGATGCCGGAGCTTCTCGGTATTTGTGACCGGATTCTGGTTATGTCGGGCGGACGTCTGGCGGGAGAAGTCAGTGCAAGTGAGACGACGCAGGAAGAGATTATGGCTCATGCTGCGAAATACGTATAAAGGGGGCAGCGCCTTATGAATATTTTTTCCAATATCAAATCCAGCTGGAGCGCAAAAATTTCCAGCTATCAGGCATTGGACAGCCAGGATAAGAAAACCTTCTGGAAGGAGGGGCTCATCAACAATGCCATGTATATCCTGATTCTGGTAGCTATCATCTATACTCAGGCGAAGAACAGTTATTTCCTGAAGCCGGATTCTATCGTGAATATTATCTCACTGTCGGCGGCAAATATTCCGATCGCCTGCGGTATTGCGGGCTGTATCGTACTGACCGGTACTGACCTGTCGGCCGGCCGTGTCGTAGGTCTGACAGCTTGTATCTCAGCATCATTGCTGCAGTCAGTGACTTATGCGACAAAGATGTTCCCGAATCTTCCGGTTATGCCGATTCCGTTGGTTATCCTGATTGCGATTGCAGTCGGCGGTCTGGTAGGCTGGGTCAATGGTTTCTTCGTTGCAAAGTTCTCCCTGCATCCGTTTATCGTAACTTTGGCAACACAGCTGATTGTATATGGCTGCCTTTTGATGTATATTATGATCAATGGAAATAATGGTCAGCCACTGTCCGGTCTCGATCAGTCCTTCAAGGATTTTGTAACCGGAAGCCATCTGTCCGTAGCGGGTGTACCGATTCCCAATTACGTCTTTTATGCCATTATCGTGGTTATCTTCATGTGGTTCATGTGGAACAAGACCACCTTCGGCAAGAATATGTTTGCGGTAGGTTCCAGCCCGGAGGCAGCAAATGTATCCGGTGTCAATGTTAGAACTACCACAATTCTTGTGCATACGCTGGCAGGCTGTATGTACGGTATTACCGGCTTCATCGAGTCGGCACGTATCGGTTCCAACCAGGCAGGTACCGGTCTGAACTATGAGTGCGATGCGATCGCAGCCTGCGTTATCGGCGGTGTCTCCTTTGTAGGCGGTACCGGTAAGATCAGCGGCGTAGTTATGGGTGTATTCCTTTTGCGTATTATCTTCGTGGCACTGCAGTTCTTGTCTATCAACCAGAACCTGCAGTATATCATCAAGGGTCTGATCATCCTGATTGCCTGCTCCATCGATATGAGAAAGTATCTGGTACGTAAATAATATACAAGGAAAAACTTGACATAATAACTATGGCAGAAGAGAAGAAATGGTTCGGAAGGGGCATCTACGGAAGCAAGGATGTCCCCATCCGCATTTTAGACGGATTTATCATTGGCGCAATTGCCTTTGTTGTGATTTTAGTATTCTGGTTTGCGACCCACGGCGGCTATCGGGTTAGCTTTGATACCGGCGGCGGCTCGGAGATCGAAGCCCAGACCTTAAAACACGGAGAAAAGATTCAGGAGCCGGAGGTGCCCTTGAAGGCCGGATACACTTTTCAGGGCTGGGTAACCTCGGAGGATGAAAGCCTGGCAAAGGAATGGAATTTTTCTGAAGACCAGGTGAAGGACGATCTGACTCTCTATGCGGTCTGGACACCGGCAAACGTGACTGTCAAGTTCGATTTGGACGGCGGCAGTGTAGAAGGAAAAAGCTATGCTGCGGATCAGACGGTGACCTACGGGGAGACCTATGGACAGCTTCCGGTACCGGAAAAGGAAGGCTTTCTCTTTGATGGCTGGATATACAGCGGAGCTGTGATCGGAGCAGATACCGTGGTAACCATGACCGGAGAGCATATACTGACCGCCCGTTGGATTCCGGACGAATAGATGTACTCTCCGAGAGTACATATAGACAAAAAGGAGTGACCAGAATGAATCGTGACAAGGCAAGAATTGCAGTTTATGCATTGGCAGGCTTTTATCTTTTATATCTGGCATGGCAGATGTATGGCGGGCTCGCGGAGGCGGGTTCCGATAAGCCGCTGATGATCGGATTTATCATCTTTTTTGTGATTGTCGGCGCCGGTCTGGCAGGCTGGGGCTTATACAGCAGCTGGAAAAGGCTTGGCAATCCGGCAGATGAGAAGCAGCAGCCGGAAAGCGAAGAAAAAAGCGAAAAAGAAGAAAACATAGAATAAAGGCAGGGCTGCCCGGGACACCTCCGGGCAGCCTTTTTAGCACTGGAAATTTAAAGGAATATCATGTATACTGGAAACAATTAAGTACCAAAAAAGGAGGGTATCGATATGTATCAGGCAAATGAAAATCGTTATGAGACGATTCCTTATCACCGCTGCGGACGGAGCGGTCTTTTATTGCCGGCAGTTTCCTTGGGCTTCTGGCACAATTTTGGAGATACGGCTCCCTATGAAAATATGAAGAAGCTTTGTTTTACGGCCTTTGATCACGGTATTACCCACTTTGATCTGGCGAACAACTACGGGCCGGAGTACGGAAGTGCGGAAAAGCATCTTGGACTGATTCTGAAGGATGATTTGAAGCCATACCGGGATGAATTGATCATCAGCAGCAAGGCGGGTTACGATATGTGGCCGGGGCCTTACGGCAATTGGGGCAGCCGCAAGTATCTGATTGCGAGTCTTGACCAGAGCCTGAAGCGGCTGGGACTGGATTACGTCGATATCTTCTATCATCACAGGATGGATCCGGAGACTCCACTCGAAGAAACGATGGAGGCGTTGGCACAGATCGTGAGAAGCGGAAAAGCTCTCTATGTGGGATTGTCGAATTATGACGGTGAGACGATGGCGAAGGCAGAAGCGATTCTGCGAGAGCTTCATTGCCCGTTTATCATCAATCAGAATCGTTATTCTATCTTTGACCGGACAATTGAGAAAAATGGCCTGAAGGAGACAGCGGCCAGACTGCAAAAGGGCATCATTGCCTTTAGTCCGCTGGCACAGGGAATGCTGACGGATCGCTATCTAAACGGAATCCCCGCTGACAGTCGGATTCGAAAGGATGGACGCTATCTGAAGGAGAATGCGCTGACGGAGGAGAGACTGGTTCAGATTCGGAAGCTGAATGATCTGGCCGGGCAGAGAGGACAGACCCTGGCTGAGATGGCTTTGGCATGGATTTTAAAGGATGGAATCGTTACCAGCGTTCTGATAGGAGCCTCCAGACCGGAGCAGATCCTGGACAACATCAAGGCCTTGGAGAATACGAATTTTACAGAAGAAGAATTAAAATTTATCGACGAAATTTAAAGGAAAAGCTAAGAGATGACAAAGCAGGAACTTGCACTGGAAATAATTGACAGATTGAAAAAAGAATATCCGGATGCAGGCTGCACACTGGACTACGATGAAGCATGGAAGCTTCTGGTCAGCGTCCGGCTGGCAGCCCAATGTACCGATGCCCGGGTCAATGTGGTGGTGGAAAAGCTTTATGAGAGATTTCCGGATGTCAAGGCTCTGGCGGAGGCTGACGTGGCGGAGATCGAAGCCCTGGTGAAGCCCTGCGGCCTCGGGCACAGCAAGGCCAGGGATATCAGTGCCTGCATGAGGATTCTTATGGAGAAGTATGATGGCCACGTGCCGACGACCTTCGATGAGCTGCTCGCCTTGCCCGGTGTGGGACGAAAAAGCGCGAACCTGATCATGGGGGATGTCTTTGGAAAGCCGGCCATCGTCACGGATACGCATTGTATCCGCCTGGTAAACCGGATGGGGCTGGTAGACGGCATCAAGGATCCGAAAAAGGTTGAGATGGCTCTCTGGACGCTGATTCCGCCGGAGGAAGGCAGCGATTTCTGCCACCGGCTGGTCTATCATGGAAGAGAGGTTTGCACGGCTCGCACAAAGCCCTATTGCGACCGGTGCTGCCTTGCGGATATTTGTAAGAAAAATGTAGTGTAGGAGTATGGAGTAATGGAATATGCAATTGCCACCCTGAAGAAGGGAGAGGGCAGAGCCCTGAAGGCGGGCGGAGCCTGGATTTATGACAATGAGATCGAGTCCGTTCTGGGACATTTTGAGGACGGGGATCTGGTCATCGTCCGGGATTTTGACGGCTATGGCCTCGGAAAAGGCTTTATCAACCGCCATTCCAAAATCCGGATTCGAATGATGACGCGCAATCCGGAGCAGGAGATCGACAGAGAGTTTTTACATGCGCGCGTCAAAGCAGCCTGGGAATATCGAAAGAAAACGGTGGATACAACATGCTGCCGCGTGATTTTCGGTGAGGCAGACTGGATTCCGGGAATGGTAGTCGATAAATTTTCGGATGTGCTGGTCGTGCAGGCGCTGGCTCTCGGAATCGACCGAATGAAGGAGATGATTCTCGAGGAATTAAAAAAGATTCTTTTAGAGGATGGAATTGTCATTCGCGGAATCTATGAGCGAAGCGATGCGAAGGAGCGGGAAAAAGAAGGTATGGAGCGTATCAAGGGATTCCTTGGGGAGCCCTTTGATACGAATGTGGAAATCGTGGAAAATGGTGTCCGCTACCAGGTGGATGTAAAGGATGGGCAGAAGACCGGTTTCTTTCTGGATCAGAAATACAACCGGCTGGCGATTCAGAAGCTTTGCAAGGATGCAAGAGTACTGGACTGCTTTACCCATACCGGTTCCTTTGCCCTGAATGCCGGACTGGCCGGGGCGAAAGAAGTGATCGGTGTAGATGCCTCAGAGCTGGGCGTCCATCAGGCAGAAGTAAATGCCAGACTGAATGGCCTGGAAAATACGGTACGCTTTGAGTGTGCGGACGTCTTTGATCTACTTCCGGATCTGGAGAAGAGGGGTGAAAAGTTTGATGTGGTGATTCTGGATCCGCCTGCCTTTACCAAGTCCCGCAATTCCATCAAGAATGCCACCAAGGGATACCGGGAGATCAATATGCGTGGCCTGAAGCTGGTGAAGGACGGTGGATATCTCGCTACCTGCTCCTGCTCGCATTTTATGAGCTACGAGCTCTTCACCCAAACCATCGCCCAGGCGGCGAGAAGTGTGCATAAAAGAATCCGTCAGGTAGAATACCGTACCCAGGCACCGGATCATCCGATTCTCTGGGCGGCGGATGAATCTTATTATTTAAAATTCTATATCTTTCAGGTTTGTGAGGAAAAGTAAAGATGCAGCTGCCGGAATTATTTGAAAATCGGATGAAAAAGCTCCTCGGAGCAGAATACGAGGAATTTCTGAAAACTTATGAGGGAGAGCGGCATCAGGCTTTACGGGTCAATCCGTCTAAAATAACGGCGGAGGCGTTTGAACGCCTCGCGCCGTTTTCTCTTCATGCAGTACCCTGGGCAAAGAATGGATTTTATTACGGGGCGGAAGACCGGCCGGGCAGACATCCCTGGCATGAGGCGGGGGTCTATTATATCCAGGAGCCAAGCGCCATGGCGGTAGCAGAGCTGGCGGATGCAAGACCCGGTGAACGTATTCTCGACCTTTGCGCAGCACCCGGCGGAAAGACAACCCAGCTGGCAGCGGCTATGCGGGGGAAGGGACTTCTGGTCTCGAATGAAATTCATCCGGCACGGGCGAAGATCCTCTCCGGCAATGTGGAACGGATGGGAATCCCGAATGCAGTGGTTACGAACGAGACTCCGGCAAGGCTGGCAGAGCGTTTTCCGGCCTTTTTCGACCGGATTGTAGTGGATGCGCCCTGTTCCGGTGAGGGAATGTTCCGAAAGGAAGAGCAGGCTTCGAACCAGTGGAGCGAGGAGAATGTAAGGCTTTGTGCAGCCAGGCAGCAGGAGATCCTTATAGAGGCAGCAAAGATGCTGCGCCCCGGAGGGGTGTTAGTCTATTCTACCTGCACCTTTGCCCCGGAGGAGGATGAAGAAAGCGTAGCCCGCTTTTTGCTTTCCCATCCGGAATTTTCAATAAAGAAAGTAGAAGCTTATCCGGGCTTCGCTCCAGGCAGGCCGGAGTGGGTGGAGTCGTTAGAAGCAGAAGGCTTTGAAAAAATCTGTCTTTCACTAAAGAATACCTTTCGCCTTTGGCCACACAGGCTTGCCGGTGAAGGACATTATGCCGCAGTCTTGGAAAAAGCAGATACCGGTGAAAGGCTTGAGGAAGGACGAAAGCCAAAGAAAAAGACTATTGATGCAAAGAGAAGTGGAAAAGCCGGAGGATTAAAGGAAGCGCAGGAGCTTTACGAAAGCTTTGCCAGGGAGAGCCTTTCTAAGAAGCTGGAGGGCTTTATGCTTCTCTTTGGAGATCAGCTTTATCTTCTGCCGGAGGAGATAGATTTCACCGGTTTAAAGGTTTTGCGCCCGGGACTGCATCTCGGAACAGTGAAAAAGAACCGTTTTGAACCGGCACATGCCCTGGCGCTTTCTCTTCGAGGAGAGGATGCAAAGCGTGCCCTGTCCTATCCGGCTGATTCGAAGGAGATCAGAGCCTGGCTTTCGGGAGAAAGTTTGGAGGCTGATGGAGAGAAGGGGTGGACATTGCTTGAGGCCGATGGATTCTCTCTCGGCTGGGGAAAAATGACCGGTGGGACTTTGAAAAATCATTATCCGAAGGGACTTCGCAAGTAAGTCTGGAATTTGTGCAATTATTACCAAAAAATCAGAAAACAACCCCGTTTATATTGACAAATATAACAAAAAGTGGCACAATGAATAAAAGGTGTGAACGGGAGGTTTTTCTATGAATGATTATGAAATGATCCGCAGCATTCTGGAGAAAAGCAAGTATACGGTAGCGATGTGTGGAACGGATATGATGAAGGAATCAGGGATGCCAAGCCTACGTGCACCGGAGATTGCTTATCAGGTAGAGACAGAGTTTGGATATTCGCCGGAAGAGATTTATACTTCTGTCTTTTTCGTCAACCGGCCGCAGACGTTTTTTAAGTATTATCGGGAATGGATGCTGAAACCGACCCTGGAGCCCAGTGCAGGATTCTATGCCCTGGCCGAGCTGGAGCGTAGGGGGAAGCTTCAGTGTACGATCGCAAATAATGTCCACAATCTGCCCGGACGAGCCGGCTGTAAGCATGTGCTGAATCTTCATGGTACGATCTACGAGAATGAATGTCCGCATTGCGGGAAAAAGTATTCCGTGGAATATATAAGGGACTGTGAGCGGGTTCCCTTATGCGAGGACTGTATGTCGGTGATTCGCCCAAAGGTTCTTTTATTTGGAGAACAGGTCGACAATGGCATGATGACGAAAGCGGTTGACGAGATCTCAAAGGCGGAGGTTCTGCTTTTGCTTGGAACGTCCATCACCTCCGGTCTTTGTGATGGTTATGTGCAGTACTTTAAAGGAAAAAATCTGATTATAATTCATGCAACGGAGCATTTTACGGATACGAAGGCAGATATTGTCCTTCGGGAGGAAGTAAAGAGTGCACTTCCGAAAATCATAGAAGGAATGTAGCCGCTGTATACAGCGTAAAGACAGAGAAAGGATGACAGAAATATGAAAGCGTTGGAAGAGAAGATCAAAGCAGAAGGCATCGTTCTGGACGGGGATATCCTGAAGGTGGATGGCTTTCTAAACCATCAGGTAGATGTTTCATTGATGGAAGAAATCGGAAAAGATATGGCGGAGCATTTTAAGGGACAGGGAATTACGAAGGTCATTACCATCGAATCCTCCGGAATCGCACCGGCCTTGTTTACGGCAAAGGAACTGGGAGTTCCCCTGGTGATCCTGAAGAAGCAGCAGTCCGAGGATGCACTGAAGACGGCAGTATGGCAGACAGAGGTCGTGGCCTATGCAAAGGACACTTCTTATCGGCTGACACTCGCGAAGGATTATATATCAGATGCAGATCATGTGCTGATCGTCGACGATTTCCTGGCAAATGGTGAGGCGGCTACCGGTGCAGTCCGTCTGATTCGAAAGGCTCACGGAACAGTAGCCGGGCTTGGTGTATTGATTGAGAAAGCGTTCCAGCCTGGACGGGAGAAGCTGGAGAGCCAGGGAATTCCGGTCTATGCGCAGGCCAGCATCAAAGCATTTGAAGATGGAAAGGTGATGTTTTAAATAAGGAAAAACGCCTGTCAGGCCTTTGGCCTGCAGGCGTTTTTCACTTTATACAATTGAAGAAGGAGAGTAACACATATCTATGATAAAGGGGATTGCCCATTGTTTTTTGTCGGGACTGGTCGGCACCGAAGCAGCACCGGCAGCCCCATCTCTATGAGTAGCATTCGCATGTTTTTGCTTTGCTTCATTTGATAGTCTTATCATACCGGATGGTTGTGTCTAAGGTGTGTCCGCACTCTTAATAAAGAATTGGGAAATTCTAAAAAATATATAAACGATGATAATAAAAAGATAAAAATTGGTATTTACAAACAAGGAGAAATCCTGTATAATATCATTTGCTGACACAGCAGGCTGGAATAGCTCAGTCGGTAGAGCACTTCACTCGTAATGAAGGGGTCGAGGGTTCAAGTCCCTTTTCCAGCTTTTCATATTGAAGAATACAAAAAGGAGCTCTGAGAATATATCTCAGAGCTCCTTTTTGATAGTTGCCATTATTTCAAATCCAGCTCCACCGGACAATGGTCCGATCCGAAAATCTCCGTATGGATCGACGCATCCGCCATCTGTTCTTTCAACTTTTCCGATACGACAAAGTAGTCGATACGCCAGCCGACGTTCTTATCGCGGGCATGGAACCGGTAGGACCACCAGGAATAGACGTCTTCCGTGTCCGGATAGAAATAGCGGAAGGAATCGAGAAAGCCGGAGCTTAGAACCGTAGTCATTTTGCTGCGCTCCTCGTCGGTGAACCCGGGATTCTTTCGGTTGGTTTTCGGATTTTTTAAGTCGATCTCCTGATGGGCTACATTCAGATCGCCACAGTAGATGACCGGCTTTTTCTCATCCAGTGCCTTAATATAGGATAAAAAATCATCCTCCCAGCGCATCCGGTATTCGAGGCGGCGCAGGCCGTCCTGGGAGTTTGGTGTATAGACGGTTACCAGGTAAAAGGATGGGAATTCCAGAGTAATGACGCGTCCCTCCTGATCGTGCTCTTCGATGCCGATGCCGTAGGAGACGGATAAGGGCTGCTCCTTTGTAAAGACAGCTGTTCCGCTGTAGCCTTTCTTTTCGGCATAATTCCAATATTGATGATAGTCGGGGAGATCAAGGTCGATCTGACCCTCCTGAAGCTTGGTCTCCTGCAGACAGAAGATATCGGCATCCAGTTTCTTAAAATCTTCGAGAAAATTTTTCCCGACACAGGCTCGAAGGCCGTTGACGTTCCAGGAAATCAGTTTCATAGCATCCTCCTTGAAGAAAAGGTTTGACCTTTTCGTGTATTTTTTTTATAATGGAAACAAATTGCAAACTCCATTATAAGGGGTTGTTAGGAGAAAGTAAAGAAGTGGTAACCGGTAGTATCCGCTCAGGTACGGAACAGTTACCAGATGTAGAACGAGGAGAATAGAGATATGGAGAAATTACTGGATCAGATCAGCGCAGCGGTATCAGAAGCGTTTGTAAGCTGCGGCTATGAGGCGGAATATGGAAAGGTTACTCTTTCCAATCGTCCGGATCTCTGTGAATATCAGTGTAATGGTGCGATGGCAGGTGCCAAAAAGTATCACTGTGCACCGATTCAGATTGCAGATAAAGTAGCAGAGTGCCTGAAGGAACAGCCTCTGTTTTCGGACGTGCAGGCTGTAAAGCCGGGCTTTTTGAATCTGAAGCTGGAACCGGCCTATGTGCAGGAATATCTGCAGAATATGGCAAAGGATGAGCGTCTGGGCTGTGAGAAGGTAGCAGAGCCTAAAACCATCGTCATTGATTACGGCGGACCGAATGTGGCGAAGCCCCTTCATGTAGGTCATCTGCGTTCCGCTATCATCGGAGAAAGCGTCAAGCGTCTGGGACGCTTTGCAGGTCATAAGGTCATCGGAGATATCCATCTGGGCGACTGGGGTCTGCAGATGGGACTGATTATCACCGAGCTTCGGGAACGCAAGCCGGAACTGGTATATTTTGATGAGAGCTATACCGGCGAATATCCGACGGAAGCACCCTTTACGATCTCCGAGCTGGAGGAAATCTATCCGGCAGCCAGCGCGAGATCCAAGGAAGATGAGGCCTACAAGGAAGAGGCGATGCATGCGACCTATCTCGTGCAGCATGGACACAGGGGCTATCAGGCGATTTTACAGCATATTTTAAATGTATCGGTGACTGACCTGAAGCGCAACTATGCGAATCTGAATGTAGAATTTGACCTCTGGAAGGGAGAGTCTGATGCTCAGCCTTATATTCCGGATATGGTAGAAAAGCTGAAAAAAGAAGGCTATGCCTATGAGAGTGAAGGAGCTCTTGTGGTAGATGTCAAGGAAGATACAGACACCAAAGAGGTTCCGCCCTGCATGATTCTGAAGTCTGACGGAGCATCCCTTTATACGACGACGGACCTCGCGACCCTCGTGGAGCGCCGGAAGCTTTTCGATCCGGATGCAGTCATCTATGTCGTAGATAAGCGCCAGGAGATGCACTTTATCCAGGTCTTCCGCTGTGCGAAGAAGACCGGCCTGGTAAAACCGGAGACGGATTTAGAATTCTTAGGCTTCGGCACCATGAACGGCAAGGACGGCAAGCCCTTTAAGACCCGTGAGGGCGGCGTGATGCGGCTGGAATATCTGATCTCCGATATCAATGAAAAGATGTATCAGAAGATTGCGGAAAATAAGGAGATCTCAGAGGAAGAGGCCAGAGAGACAGCAAGAAAGATTGGTTTGTCCGCGATCAAATACGGAGACCTGTCAAATCAGGCTTCCAAGGACTATGTTTTTGATATCGACCGCTTTACCTCCTTTGAGGGAAATACCGGTCCTTATATCCTTTATACGATTGTACGTATCAAATCTATCCTGAATAAGTATCAGACCCAGGGAGGCAACTGTGCTAAGGGTGTCATCCCGGCTGCAGAAAATGAGAGCCAGAAGACACTGGAACTGGTGCTGGCGCGCTTTAACGGTGTGCTGGAAAATGCCTTTGAAGAATTGGCGCCCCACAAGGTCTGCGCTTATATATATGAACTGGCCAACGCGTTTAACAAATTTTACCACGAAACAAAGATTCTGGGAGAGGAGGATGAAAATAAACGCGCAGGACTGGTTGCTTTATTGCAATTGACGAAGAGAGTGCTGGAAACCTGCATCGATATGCTGGGCTTTGAGGCACCGGAGAGAATGTAAAAAAGAAGAGAAATCAACATGAAAAGTGGAGGATTGAAAATGAAAAACAAGATGATTGCCGGATTGGTACTTGCCATGACTGTTTCTATGCTCGGAGGCTGCGGTTCCAAGGAGACGGCTACGGAGACAACGACAGATACCGAACAGACTACGGAAGCTGAGGATACGCAGGAAGAAGATACGACCGCTACGGAAGGCTCTACACTGGAAGGCTATGACGGAGACGGATGGTCTTTACAGTATGATTCCAGCGTAATTACTGCAAATGCAGCGGATGACGGAACCGTTACATTTTCCTACTATTCCGATGAGTTCACTCCGGCCGGCACCAATTATGTGATGATCAGTAAGAAAACAGATACCGACTATGAGACAGTTCTGAAGGATAGCAAGGAATCCTATGGTGCAGAGGATGCAGAGACGACAGAGACTTATTTCGGAGCGGAAGGAGTAACAGGCTATGGCTTTGTTAAGAACTTTGAAGCTTCCGAGGGCAGTGACCTGCAGATCAGCGTTGCATGCACAGCTATTCCGGCAGATTCCGATGTAATTCTGGTTGAGAGCTATAATACGGTGGAGACAGATGAAGAGAATGCATACAAGATCAGCGGTGCATTTGAAACGGTTCTGGGAACCTTTACACTGACAACAAAGACTGTCGGCAGCGAATATCAGACCTATGAGTTTGAGACCTATGACGGAGGAACCGTAACCATCGATGCTTCCAACATCGTTTCCCAGGAAGCTGTCGATGATACACTGGAGTGGGATGCTCTTCCGGATGATGCAGAACAGCTTGCACCGGGCAGAGACTTCATCCTTTTTGGAGATGCTGAGTATTATTATGTAGAGGATGGTGCAAACGGACTGGTAACGATTGCAAACAAATAGTTCGCATAATTGCGATAATGTTTTTTATGTAATAGGGGATTCCTTCGGAATTTCCTATTACATGAAAAAGATAATTGGTCGATACCTGACCAGTTACGAAAGAAGGAATGATTATGATAAGCGAAAATATGCAGAAAATCTTAGAGTTAAAGCTGGTTCCACTCGTAGTTCTGGATGACGCTGCCGACGCGGTACCTATGGCCAAAGCCCTGGTTGCAGGCGGTATCCCGGTAGCCGAGGTAACCTTCCGGACCGCTGCTGCCGCAGAGGTTATCCGCGCCATGGCAAGCGAAGTGCCGGAGATTCTCGTGGGTGCCGGTACCGTCCACACGGTAGCGCAGGCACAGGCCGCTGTAGAAGCAGGCGCAAAATTCATCGTGACACCGGGCTTTCAGCCGGATGTGGTTCGCTGGTGTGTAGAGCATCAGGTCGATATCGTTCCCGGCACTGCCGTACCCAGCGATATCGAGCAGGCCATGGCCTTCGGTCTTACTATCTGTAAATTTTTCCCGGCAGAGGCTTATGGAGGTACAAAGACCCTGAAGGCTCTGAAAGGCCCCTATGCAGATATTCAATTCATGCCCACCGGCGGCATCAGCCTCGGAAATATGAATGAATATCTCGCTCTTTCAAATGTCGCTGCTGTTGGCGGAAGCTTTATGACTCCTTCCGATGCCGTCAAAGCGAAGGATTGGGAGAAGGTTACGGAGGCCTGCCGCACAACCCTGGCAGCTGTTCACTCATAAGTTACTCTAGTAACCTAGAAAAAGCCCCCGGCAGCTGCCGGGGGCTTTTTGGGTTCTACTGGCGCAGATAAATTCCCTGCTCTTCGATCCAGTCCTGCAAATCATTCTGGGCATCCTCCGCCCAGGTCTCGGTCTTTGCCGCACAGGCCAGAGGCCGGCCGGTCTTGGCAAAATAGTCCTCGATGCAGACGACCAGACGCTCGAATTCATCCTCGAAAATACAATGCTTCAGGGTCGCATGGCGGATGCCGTCCAGACAGGCACGGTAGTCCATCCAGAGTACACTCTCCACTTCCTCTTCCTGCAGCTTCAGATCTTCGATCCTGCCATTATACTCCAGAAGATAGATCTTACTATATTCATAGTTTTTAAAGAGCTCTCCGTAAAAGTTTCCCTCCATATAGCCTTTGTGTGTAAAGACCTCGTGGAGATCCTCGGGCTTTGCCGTAAGTCCAAGCTCCTCATCCAGCTCACGAAGTGCCGATGTAATATAATCCTGTCCTGCCGGGATATGGCCTGCGGAGGAAATATCGTAGCAGCCAGGATAGGAATCCTTGATGGCACTCCTTTTTTGCAGCAGGATATCCGCTGACCCCTTATCCTCCCGATATCGGATCAGCCAGACATGGGAGGTGGCATGGAGATCGCCGTCCCGGTGCACCAGGGTGCGCTCCTTGATCTCGCCTGTTTTACTTCCGTCTTCCTTCAGTACATCCAGTAATTCACCCATCGCATTTCCTCCCATGTTCCTGCATTTTTATCGTGCGTTCTTTTTCTCGTCAATCTCGCCCTGATACTCGTCGATCAGGATCTCCTTGCGGGCAATCTCCTCGCAGAGCTGCTGCAGGGGTTCATCCTCCAGGCTTCCTGCTGCCGCAAAGCGATCGTATACGATCTTGCCGATGGCTTCATAGTCCCGTCTCCGGTCACGCTCCAGACTGTAAATCTGATTTTTCAGTTTTGCGATGCCGGCCACCTCGCTTGCCTTTCTTCCCACGGTATCTACCGCACCTGTCACAGTTCTTCCAATGTTGTCAAAAATGTTATTATCCATCGTCTTTACTCCTTTCTTTCTTCCTGCTGTTCCAATGCCAGGACACCCCGCATGGCAATGACCGGGCCGCCCCGGTGCTCGATATATTCCCGGGTAATGGTTACGCAGCCGATGTTGTCATCCTTTGGCACCTCATACATGATATCCAGCATAAATTCTTCGATGATTGCGCGAAGCGCCCGGGCTCCGGTATCCCGCTTTCTCGCCTCCTCGGCAATCGCCTCGAGAGCCTCGTCGCTGAATTGCAAATCGACCTCATCCAAAGCCAGGAGCTTCTGGTACTGCTTCAGGATCGCATTCTTTGGCTCCTTTAGGATCCGTACCAGCATATCCTGTCCCAGCTCCTGCATCGTGCAGATAATGGGAAGTCGTCCCAGGAACTCCGGAATCATGCCGAAATTTCTCAGGTCCTCGACAGTGACCTTAGAGAGAAGATTCGGCTCCTTGTCGTACTTATCCTTCAAATCCGCCTGAAAGCCCATCGAGGACTTCTGATTCAGCCGCTCCTTGATGACATTTTCCAGCTCCGGGAAGGCACCACCGCAAATAAATAGAATATTGCGGGTATTGACCGTGGTCAGCGGTACCATCGCATTTTTACTGCTGGCGCCGACCGGTACTTCCACATTTGCACCTTCCAAAAGCTTTAAAAGTCCCTGCTGTACAGATTCCCCGCTGACGTCCCGGTGATGGGTATCCTTTTTCTTTGCGATCTTATCGATTTCATCGATGAAGACGATACCGCGCTCCGCCTTCTCCACATCATTGTCTGCCTCGGCCAGAAGCTTCGAGATGACGCTCTCGATGTCATCGCCGATATAGCCGGCCTCCGTAAGAGACGTAGCGTCCGCGATAGCCAGAGGCACATCCAGAAGCTTCGACAGCGTCTTTACCAGATAGGTCTTTCCGCTTCCGGTAGGACCGATCAGCAGGATATTCGACTTTTCAATCTCGATTTCATCCTGCGTCCCGGTAGCTACCCGCTTGTAATGATTGTATACAGCTACGGAAATGACCTTCTTCGCGTGATCCTGTCCGATGACAAATTCGTCAAGACTTTCCTTCAGCTTATGGGGTGCCGGAATGCTGTGAATATCGAAGGGGGCTGGCTGTTCTTCTTCCTCCTTCGGCTTTTTCTTCTTGATCTGCTGATCCTTTGGCATCCTGTTTTGCAAATCTGTGAAATTCATCATCTGAATATTCGGCAGCCTGGAAAAGTCGATATTGCCATTTTGGATCGTATCCATCGTCTTTTGCATACAGTCTGCACAGACATTGATTCCGTCTGTCAATGTAATCAGCTTGCCTGCCTGGCTCTCCGGCCTGCGGCAAAGGAAGCAGAAGCGTTCGTATTCTGTTTCCTGTTCCTTTTGGTCTTTATCCTGCATAAACTTTGCTCTCCTTTTCACTCAGTATAGCATATTTTCCATCAAAAAAAAGTCTTGAGTTGAAAAAAGAAAAGGGATCCGGTTACATCATTTCACGCAATCGGATCCCTCTTTTATTTCTCTTACTGGTTTGCTGCCTCTACCTCATCCTTTGTACTCAGGTTTATACTTACGGTCTTTTCGACATAGCTTCCGTTTTCCGGTGTCTGTACCGTCACCTCCACGGTCTCGCCTGCCTCATAATACTTCAGGCGCTCCCTTAAAGCATCATAGCTGGTAACGCTCACACCATCGAACTTGGTCAGAATATCACCCTTTTGCAAGCCTGCCTGGTCTGCTGCGCAGCCCGGTACGATAGATTTGATATAAATGCCCTCCGGCATATCGTACTGCTTTGCCACATCGCTGGTTACATCCTGGCAGGTGATGCCGAGATAACCCATCTTCTCGCTGTCTACCTCAGAGCGTGTCTTCAGATTCTGCAAATCCCCGATGATGCTCTCGACATCGGAAATCGGGATGGCATAGCCCATGCCTTCTACATAGTTGGAGGAAAGCTTCGCCTCATTGATGCCGATGACCTCACCCTTCATATTCAGAAGCGCTCCGCCGCTGTTGCCCGGATTGATGGCTGCATCGGTCTGAATCAGTTTGTTGCTGATGGTGGTGCCGTCGTCACTTTGCAGGGAAACCTCACGATTCAGGGCGCTGACGATACCTCTTGTGACAGACTGTCCGTAACCTAAGGCATTGCCGATGGCGATGACCTCATCACCGACCTGTACCTCGGAGGAATCTCCGATCGTCGCTGTCTTAATCTGGGACAGGGTCTCCTCCGGGATGTCCGAAAGCTGTACGGCAATGACGCTGATATCCTTGGTCGCATCGCTGCCCTTGATCTTCGCCTCCACCGGAGTCGCATTCTCAGTGCCTTCATCGACGCTGAAAACGACCGAAAGGTTTGTCGCGCCGGTGGTCACATGGTTGTTCGTTACGATCAAAAGCTCGCTGTCGTTCTCACCGATGATGATACCGGTTCCTGTAGATGTTTCCTCCTGCTGCTGCGGCTGTGAATACCAGCCAAAGCCCCAGTAATTCTCGACTTCCTTGACGCTGACATTGGTAATCGCTACCAGGGACGGCATGCATTCCTTGACGATGCCGGCTACGGAAGAGGAAGTATCGGCGCTTGTGCTGCTTCCGCTCTCTGTCTTTGCGCTTCCGCTGTCTGCTGTCTTGTCGCTCTTTGTCGTTTCCTTTGTACTCTCACTTCCGGATGTCGTCACCTGACTGCCAAATAGCTTCTGTCCTGCCAGATTTGTTCCGCAAAAGGCTGCTCCCGCTACCACGCCGAAGACCAGGGCGACGCATACTGCCTTCGCAATAACGCGGCCAAAGCCCTTCTTCTTTTTCTTTTTTGAAGCCTTCTTTTCGCTGCCCGGATCCTGATAACTTCTCTCAGCCCGCTGATAGTCGCTGTCCTGATAAAATGGACCGCTGTAGCGGTACTGGCTGCTGCTATGTTCAGGCTCGGTACTGCCGGTCGCTGCAGTCTCTGCCGTTGCTTCTACTGTCGTCTCTACGGTTTCTGTATTTCTTTCGTCCGCTCCGCCGCTCATCTCTCCGGCAGACTCTTCAGACGGATTCTTTTCTTCGTCGTACATGAATATGCACTCCTTCCCCACTTCATTTTTCAGTAGTGTAACAGGGAAATGTGTTCAAAGTGTGAGAAAACAATTAAAATTCTGTAACATACGCAAACTCCCCACAAGAAAATGTAGAAAAAGCCGTCCGCGGGCTTTCCTTGTAAATCCACGCCAGATATACTATAATGGTAACTATTCGGATCCATGCAAAGCAGTTTTCTGCGAATGAGCTTCTGAATGATAACCTATAACAGAAGAAAATGAGGGAAAAATATGAATTACAACGAATGCATCGAGCATGCCCGCGGCAAGGTCGGAAAGGTCTGTAAGGCCTGTCCCGAGTGCAACGGCCGTGCATGCAAAAATCAGATGCCCGGCCCCGGCTCAAAGGGCATCGGCGATACCGCCATCCGCAACTATGACAAATGGAAGGAAATCCGTGTAAACATGGATACCCTGGTAGAGAAGCGTCCCATTGACACAAGCCTGACCTTATTTGGAAAAACTTTCCAATACCCCTTCTTTGCAGGTCCCGTCGGTGCGGTCAATCTTCACTACGGCGATTCCTTAAATGACGTAAGCTACAATGACATTCTGGTTTCCGCCTGTGCCAAGTATGGCATCGCTGCCTTCACCGGTGACGGAACCGATGCCGGTGTCATGGTGGCTGCCACCAAAGCGATCAAAAATGCAGACGGCTTCGGCATTCCTACGGTCAAGCCCTGGAATCTCGAGACAATCCGTGAGAAGATGGCTCTCGTCCATGACGCGAATCCCTTTGCTGTCGCCATGGATATCGACGCTGCCGGGCTTCCCTTCCTGCAGAATCTCAATCCTCCTGCCGGAAGCAAGTCTGTAAAGGAGCTGTCCGACATTCGCGAGGCTGCCGGCGTGCCCTTTATCGTCAAGGGTATCATGACTGTCAAGGGCGCCCTGAAGGCTAAAGAAGCCGGTGCACAGGCTATCGTCGTTTCAAACCACGGCGGTCGTGTTCTCGACCAGTGTCCTGCTACTGCCGAGGTGCTCGAGGAGATCGTCCAGGCAGTCGGCGGTTCCATGAAGATTCTCGTAGACGGCGGTATTCGCTCCGGTACGGATGTCTTCAAGGCTCTGGCTCTCGGTGCAGATGCCGTCCTGATCGCAAGACCCTTCGTCACTGCTATCTACGGAGACGGTGAGGCAGGCGTCGAAGCCTATATCAACAAAATCGGCTCCGAGCTTCGGGACACTATGGCCATGTGCGGCGTCGCATCCCTTGATGAAATCACCCGGGACTGCATCCGCAGATAAATAAATCACAAAAGGAGTACTTACTATGGCACAGAATCCAATCGTTACCTTTGAAATGGAAAACGGCGACATCATCCAGGCAGAGCTTTATCCGGAGATCGCGCCGAATACCGTCAATAACTTCATCAGCCTCGTAAAAAAAGGTTTCTATAACGGCCTGATCTTTCACCGCGTCATCAACGGCTTTATGATCCAGGGCGGCTGCCCGGACGGCATCGGCACCGGCGGACCGGGCTACTCCATCAAGGGTGAGTTTTCCCAGAATGGTGTAAAAAATGATCTGGCACATACTCCCGGTGTCCTCTCCATGGCAAGAGCCATGCATCCGGATTCCGCAGGCTCCCAGTTCTTCATCATGCACAAGACCAGTCCGCATCTCGACGGATCCTACGCTGCCTTCGGCAAGGTTACATCCGGCCTCGATATCGTAGACAAGATCGCTACCACCAGAACGGATTTCCGGGATCGTCCCATGACTCCTCAGGTCATGAAGACTGTCACTGTCGATACCTTCGGTGTAGATTATCCGGAACCCGAGGCCGTATAAGGCGGAAGATGCTATGATTCCAAAAGATCCCATGATACTTTTAAGCTGGGTCAACACGAGACTTCGCGACCAATATGCTTCCCTGGAAGAGCTTTGCAGCAGTGAAAACCTGGAAAGAGCTTCCCTGGAGGCGGTGCTTGCCGATGTCGATTATACCTATGACCCGGACACGAATCGATTCGTTTAAGAAAAAAAGGATCCTGCATCATGCAGGATCCTTTTTTTACTTTCGTAGCTGTTCTGAATCATTACTTTTTTATTTCTGTACCTTAGACATCGCTGCCTCGTCGCAGATAACGGTTACATCCGGATGGAACTGGATGATGGAGGCCGGAACCTCCGGTGTCACCTCGCCGTAGAAAGCTTTTGCCACGATATCTGCCTTATCAGCACCTGTAACTACCATCAGAATCTTCTTTGCAGACATGATGGTTCCGATACCCATGGTATAAGCCTGACGCGGTACGTCGTCGATGGACTCGAAGAAGCGCTTGTTTGCCTCGATGGTCATCTCTGTCAGGTCTACGCAATGTGTCTCTTTATCGAAGAAGCTGTTCGGCTCATTGAAGCCGATATGACCGTCATGACCGATACCCAGAAGCTGGATGTCGATGCCGCCAAGCTCCTTAATCAGAGCCTCATAGCGCTTGCTCTCCTTCTCCGGATCCGGCTCGGTTCCGTCCGGTACGTTGGTACGGCTCGGGTCGATGTTGATACGGCTGAAGAGATGCTTGTTCATGAAATAATAGTAGCTCTGATCATTGTCATGATCAAGGCCTCTGTACTCATCCAGGTTTACGGTAGCTGCCTTGGAGAAGTCTACCTCTCCGTTTGCGCACCACTTTGCCAGGCAGTCATAGATGCCAATCGGGGTAGAACCGGTAGCCAGTCCCAATACACTGTCCGGCTTCGAGATTACTTGGGCTGCCAGGATATGTGCTGCCATGCTGCTCAGTTCTTCATAATTCTTTACGGTAATGATATTCATTCTCTTTCCCTCCTGAAGGTTACTTTTTCCTCTGGATTCGGTGCCACTCTCCCTGCGGTACCGACGATGATTTCATTTTAGCGACGGGCATTTCAGGTGTCAACGGGATTACCGATTTGTGCAACTTATTTGTGTTTTTGTGTCACTTTCCCTGTGAATGAGTGGGATTTTTACTCTTCAGCGGCTGCTTCTGCTGTGCGCTCTGCCGCCATCTCTTCATTGTAATGCTCTGCATGAAGAATCGCCTGCTCTACCTCTTTCTCATCCGAATCGTCATCCTCCTCGGGCATAATCTTGATCAGACCCTGCTCGAGCTCCTGGATCGCGATGGACAGCGGCTTCTTCCCCTTGCCGTCTACGAAGGGCTCCTCGCCTGCGATAAGCTGGCGGGCACGCTTGGATGTAGCAAGTACGATGGAATAACGGCTGTTGACTACCGGGGTTTCTCCCTCCTCAACCTCGCTGTTTACGACTTTCATTAAATCGGAATATGACGGATGTAACATGTTTTCACCTTAACCTTTCTGAAATTTGCTGATATCTTTTTTGATCGTGTTAATAAGCTCCAGATTGCGGGAAACACGGCTGTGTTCGCCTTGTATAATCTGATGCACCTGTGTAACACAGGTATCTAAATCATCATTGATGATGAAATAATCGTAGTTCTCGATGCCCTTTGCTTCCTCGCTGGCTCTGGAAAGACGTTTTTCGACGACATCCAAAGCTTCGGTGCCCCTTCCAATCAGCCGTTCTTTCAAAGTATCGGCATCCGGCGGTGCCACAAAGAGAAGCAGGGCATCCGGAAAACGCTTCTTGATTTGCAGCGCTCCCTGAATCTCAATCTCGAGAATCACGTCTTTTCCAAGCGCCATCTGATCCTCCACATAGGCTCTCGGGGTTCCGTAATAATTGTCTACATAACAAGCATGCTCGATCAGGGCATCCTCTGCAATCATCTGTTCAAATTCTTGTTTTGTATGGAAAAAATACTCTCTTCCGTCCTGCTCCCCTTCCCTTGGGCTTCGGGTAGTCGCTGAGATCGAAAGGGCATAATTATCATAGCGCCCTACCAGCTCCTTCATCAGAGTTCCTTTTCCTGCTCCGGAGAAGCCGGACACAACCAGTAAGATTCCTTTCTTGTCCATCTCTTTCTCCCTATTCGATATTCTGGATCTGCTCACGAACCTTTTCGATGCCGGTCTTCAGCTCGATGGCATGGTTCGAGGTCTTTAGGTCATTTGCCTTGGAGAGAATCGTATTCGCCTCCCGGTTCATCTCCTGCGCCAGGAAATCAAGCTTCCGGCCTACGCTCTCTGTCTCCTCGAGGGTAGCCTTTGTATGCTCGATATGGCTTCTGAGTCTTACGATCTCTTCGTCTACACAGATCTTGTCTGCGAAGACCGTCACCTCTGCGGCAATCCGACTTTCCTCGATCTGGGAATCTGCCAGGAATTCCTTTACGCGATTTTCCAGTTTTTCCCTGTACTCCGCGATAATCTCCGGTGAGCGCTCCTCCACATAATCTACGTGCTCCAGAAGCTCATCAAGCTTCGCCACGAGATCCTTCTTCAGATTCTCACCCTCTGTCGTTCTCGCAGCCACAAACTGCTCACAGGCTCCCCGCAGGGCTTCTTCCAGAAGCTTCCAAAGCTCTGTCTCGTCATCCTCCGGTTCTCCCATGACCAGAACCTCCGGATAGCGGGACAGGGCGCCTGCCTTCACATCCTGCTCAAGTCCGAAGTCTTCCGCCATCTGATTCAGATACTTCAGATACTCCTTCGCAAGCTCCCGGTTATAATGAAGGGAAACCTGACCCTCCGAGAAGTCCTCATAGGTAACGTAAACATCTACCTTTCCCCGCTGGATATAGCTCTTCAGCAGGTTTCGAAGTGCTGCTTCAAAACAATTCAATTTCTTCGGCATCTTGACGGAGAGATCCAGGTATCTGTGATTGACAGCCTTGATCTCCACTGTCATCTTCCGTTCTCCTTCGGATATCTCGCACCGGCCAAAGCCTGTCATACTCTTTACCATGGTAGTTCGCTCCACTCTGCAGCGCAGATTTTTCCGTACCTTTGCACTGCTCATTTGGATTTTATTCTAGTTGAATTTAAAGTTCATGTCAAGTATACTTATTTTTAAAATACTGTAATAAGGAGGCTATTTCATCATGGCATTTGACGGAATTACCGTATCCTGTCTGCGAAAGGAGCTCTCGGAAAAGCTGAGTGGCGGACGCATCACAAAAATTGTCCAGTCCGAAGCCGATGAGCTCCTGCTTACGATAAAAAATAAGGGGGAACAATACCGGCTCTTGCTCTCTGCCTCAGCCAGTCTTCCCCTCGTCTATCTGACTACCCAGAATAAACCGGCTCCGATGACAGCTCCCGGCTTTTGTATGCTGCTTCGCAAGCACATCGGCGGCGGCCGCATCCTCTCGGTCACCCAGCCTTCCCTGGAGCGCATCCTGCATTTTGAGATCGAGCATCTCGACGAAATGGGCGATCTCTGCCGGAAGGTTCTGATCGTCGAGCTGATGGGTAAGCACAGCAACCTGATCTTCTGCAAGGAGGATGGGATGATTCTGGACAGCATCAAGCATGTCTCCCTGGCTGTCAGCTCCGTGCGGGAGGTTTTGCCGGGTCGCAGCTACTTCATTCCCCATACCCAGGACAAGCTGGATCCCTTGACTGCCGCTCTGTCCGAAATGATTGCAGCCATCTGTACAAAACCCGTGGCACTCTCGAAGGCTATCTACACGACCCTGACCGGCTTTTCTCCGGTTCTGGCCGAGGAGCTCTGTCACCGCTGCCTTCTCGAGTCGGCGCGTCCTGCCAACGTACTCGATTCCCGGGAGCAGGAGATGCTGGAGCACCAGCTTTTGCGGCTTCTGGAGCAGATTCAGGCAGGCGATTTTTCGCCACGGATTTATTATAATGAAAAGAAGGAGCCCATCGAGTTTTCTGCCCTGCCCCTCACTGTCTATGATGACCTGATAGCAGAGGAAAATCCTTCCATCTCCGCTGTTCTTGAGACCTACTATGCTTCCAAAAATACGCTGACCCGGATTCGACAGAAGTCCTCGGATCTTCGACGAATCGTGCAGACAGCTCTGGAGCGAAGCCGGAAGAAATATGAGCTGCAAAGCCGCCAGCTTGCCGATACCGAGAAACGGGAAAAATACAAGCTCTGGGGAGAGCTTCTTCATACCTACGGCTACGGTGTCCCGGAGGGTGCCCGCTCCATGCAGGCGCTGAATTATTATACAAACGAAGAGATTACCATCCCTCTCGATCCGACTCTTTCTGCACAGGAGAATGCAAAAAAATATTTTGACAAATATGGAAAGCTGAAGCGTACCTATGAGGCGGTCACGGGACTTCTTACGCAAACCCAGGCGGAAGTCACACATCTCGACTCGATTCAGACCGCCCTCGATATCGCCCTCTCTGAGGAGGATCTCGTGCAAATCAAGGAGGAGCTCATCGAGGCCGGCTACGTGCGCAGAAAGGGCGGCAGCAAAAAGGTTAAGATTACCTCGAAGCCCTATCATTACCGCTCCGGTGACGGCTTCGATATCTATGTCGGCAAGAACAATTTTCAAAATGATGAACTGACCTTCCAGTTCGCCTCCGGATCGGACTGGTGGTTTCACGCAAAGGGCGTTCCCGGATCCCACGTCATCGTCAAGACAAATGGGCAGGAGCTGCCGGATCGAACCTTTGAGGAGGCCGGACGCCTCGCCGCCTACTATTCCAAAAACCGGGGCGGTGACAAGGTAGAAATCGACTACGTTCAGAAGAAGCAGGTCAAGAAACCAAATGGCGGAAAGCCCGGCTTCGTGGTCTATTATACCAACTACTCCCTGGTCATCGATTCCGATATCTCCGGGATTCAAAAGGTGAATTAAAAGGATCAAAAAAGAAGTCTGCTGCGCAGACTTCTTTTTTGATAACTGTTCAGTATCTATTCTAAGCCGGGCAGAGGCGGCGCTCCAGCTCGCGGGCAGCTGCTAGATTGACGAGATTCAGGATCGCCTGCACGACCTGATGGCAGATGCGGACGATATACTCGCAGTCCTCCTCGATTCCATGCTTCATTTCCAAATATTCCTCATGAGCCCTGCGGATAAAGCTGCAGATGTCCTCAGAGGTCGCAAACATTCTGGCATCGATGCGCTCGCGGAAGGCTTCCCCGCTCTGCACATATGCCCGGAGACGGAATTTCAATTCTTTTTCATAGATGCAATGATCCTTCAGGCTTCCATTGTAAATCTTATTGTGCGGAAAGGTAAAATAATCAGCGATATAGTGAATGATCTCGCCTAGACGCCGCATAAAGGCACGACCATTGTCCAGCATCAGATCGCAGTCCTCAGACAGAGTCCGGATTCGCTCCCTCACCATATCAAAGGTTCCGGCAAATTCATGCCTCTGGGTCAGAAAAGAGGGCTTACAGTCCGGAAGGATGCTTCCCAGGTAAAAGGCCTTCTTATGATGTACCATCACCGGCACCTGCATGTCCTGCATGATATATCTGGCCAGTGAGATGTGTGATTTTTTTCTCATCGATTTCCTCCACATAAATGGTATTTTCCTCGTAACTGTTCCGTACCCGAATAGTTACTTTCCCTCACTTTTTTCATCGTACTCTATTTCCTTTTGGTTGTCTATGACTAACTTGTACAAGATTCTGTGAATTTTCCCATTACTTTTTGATCATATGAGCAAAAGTAAAGCCTCTCAGAAATGTTTTTGAATGTGGTTCTGAATCGTTGCATACTTTTTCGTTCATAACGATGAATTTTTTATAAATTAGCCGTTTCTGCTTGATCCGTATTCTGAAATTCTGTACACTGAAAAGGCGCTGAGGATCATCATTTTCAAATCAGCAGCAGCTATGGAGGTTCCCCTATGAAGCATGAGATACAAAGTCAAAGCACCAAGCAGGCATTGGCAGATTCCTTGAAACAATTGCTGACCAAAAAGCCCTTTTCTAAAATTACTGTCACAGAGCTGGTCGAGCACTGCGGGGTGAACCGCAAGACCTTTTATTATCATTTTGAAGATATCTATGCCCTGCTTCGCTGGATGCTGGAGCAGGATATGATTTCGGTATTGATAAGTGAGGAACTGACTACCGAGCCGGAGAAGGTCATTCGCTTTGCGCTGGATTATATCAACCAGAACCGCCAGCTTCTAACCTCTGTCATCAGTGAATTGGATCACGATGAGCTTCGGAACTTTCTCTATGAGGATCTTTCGGCTCCGATTCGCTCTGTCATCCGGAAGGCGGAGATGGAATCCTCCCTGGTTCTGGAGGATGATTACCGGGAGTATCTCACTTCTTTTTATACCAGTGGGATGTCCGGGATGATTATCCAGGTTCTGCTTCGAAAGGTTCCTTCGGAGGAGGACTTTATCAAGTATATGATTACGACTTTTCAGGTTTCGCTTCTGGCGCTGGTGCAGGCGCGGGGGCGGAAGATCTGATATATATATATCAGACGGACGGAAAGAGCGGGCATCTCCCCGCGTCTGAGACTCATAATTTCCGGAATTTGTTCCTACGGCTGATCCGCACCCGACCGCCAAACTCGGCCTGCGGCCTCAAACATGGCTCCTTCGGGTGCTGCCTTCGGATCAAATTCTGCGGAAATTACTCGAACTCAGCCACGGGGAGATGCCCGCTCTTTCCTGTTCGCACCTGTTCTGTATCTCCACGGTTAGAAATTCAAAATCAATAAGAATCGGCTTTGCCGATGAAAAACCTGTTTCCCACAAAAAGCCTTCTGCCATAGACACACAGGAAGGCAAGACGGGTGCCCTGCGCCAGAGATTCGCATGATTTTCGAGATTTTGTCTGCGCTGGCAGCACCCGAAGGAGCCATGTTTGAGGCCGGAGGCCGAGTTTGGCGGTCGGGTGCGGATCAGCCGCGCGGACAAAAGCCGGAAATCAAAGCTTCTCTGGTGCAGGGCACCCGTCTTGTCTTCCGTACGTCTATTTAATTCTACGACACAAAGTCAAACAAAGACAACTGGTTCGACTCCGGCAGATCCCCGAGCAGTCCCAGATCCCCCATAAAGTCAACCACTGTCTTCGAGAGCTTGCTCCTCGCACGCAAATCGTCCTTCGACAAAAACGGTCCATCCTTCGCGGCAGCCTCCAGCTGGTCGGCCGCCTTGTCTCCCAGACCCTCAATCGTACTTAAAGCCGGCATCAGCTTCCCGTCAATGATCTGAAAACGATGCGCCTTCGCCCGGTAGATATCCATGGGCCAGAACTCAAAGCCCCTCGCATACATTTCCTGAACGATATGCATATCCTTCATACTGTCCTGCTCCTTCTTGGTCAGGGAGTCGCTGCGGCGCTTATAATCATTCATATAATAAGCCAGCTTCTCCTTTCCCTGGCACATCAGCTCATAGCTGAAGGCCGAAGCACGGATACTGAAATAAGCCGCATAATAAGCCAGCGGATAATTGATCTTGCAATAGGCGATGCGCCAGGCCATCATAACATAGGCCGCCGCATGCGCTTTCGGGAACATGTATTTGATCATCTTACAGGACTCGATATACCAGTCCTCGACGCCCTCCGCCTTCATAGCCTCGATCCACTCCGGCTTCAGGCCCTTACCCTTTCGCACACTCTCCATAATCGTAAAAGAAAGACTGGGCTCCACGCCCTGGTGAATCAGGTAGAGCATGATATCGTCACGGGTACAGATGGCTGTCGAAATGGTAGCCTTGCCCTCCTTGATGAAGCGCTGGGCATTGTTCAGCCATACATCGGTACCATGCGACAATCCGGAGATACGGATCAAGTCCGAAAACGACTGAGGTTTCGCATCGCAAACCATCTGAATAACGAAATCCGTACCAAACTCCGGGATACCAAGGCAGCCCAGGGGACAGCCGTCGATATCCTCCGGTGTGATACCCAGTGCCTCCGTATTTTTAAACAGGGACATGACCCCTGGATCGTCGAGCGGAATCGTCTTCGCATCCAGCCCCGTCAAATCCTCCAGCATACGAATCATCGTCGGATCATCGTGTCCGAGGATGTCCAGCTTCAGCAGGTTGTGGTCGATGGAGTGGTAGTCAAAATGCGTGGTAATGATATCTGTCGTCATATCATTCGCCGGATGCTGGATCGGGGTAAAGGAATGGATCTCCTCCCCATGGGGCAGGACGACGATGCCGCCCGGATGCTGTCCCGTCGATCGCCGCACGCCGACGCAGCCCTGCACGATCCGGTCAATCTCGCAGTTTCGCTTGTGCTGTCCCCGCTCCTCGTAATAATTTTTCACATAACCAAAGGCCGTCTTGTCCGCCAGGGTTCCGATCGTGCCTGCCCGGAAGGTCTGACCCGTACCGAAGATGACCTCCGTATACTTATGCGCCTTGGACTGGTAATCGCCGGAGAAGTTCAGGTCGATATCCGGCTCCTTGTCGCCCTTGAAACCGAGGAAGGTCTCAAACGGAATATCAAAGCCCTCTTTTTTCAGCGAACCGCCGCAGACCGGACAGTTTTTATCCGGCATATCACAGCCGGCCGCTCCTGCATATTTTCGCACTTCCTCCGACTCAAAGTCACTATAATGACAGGATGGGCAATAATAGTGCGGCGGCAGGGGATTGACCTCTGTAATGCCGGCCATGGTGGCCACAAAGGAGGAACCTACCGATCCACGCGATCCTACCAGATAGCCGTCCGCATTGGACTTCCATACGAGCTTCTGGGCAATGATATACATAACCGCAAATCCATTCGAAATGATAGAATGCAGCTCCTTCTCGAGCCGCTCCGTTACTACCTTGGGCAGATCCTCACCGTAGATCGAATGGGCTTTTTCATAGCAGATATCACGCAGAGTCTGATCCGAATTCTCGATAACCGGCGGACACTTATCCGGACGCACCGGGGAGATTTTTTCAATCATATCTGCGATCTTATTTGTGTTAGTAACGACTACCTCTTCTGCCTTCTCGCTTCCGAGATAGTCAAATTCCGCCAGCATTTCCTCTGTGGTGCGAAGGTAGAGCGGTGCCTGATTGTCTGCGTCCTTAAACTTCTTTCCGGCCATGATGATGCGGCGGTAGACCTCGTCCTCCGGATCCAGAAAATGTACGTCACAGGTAGCTACCACAGGCTTGTGGAACTGCTCGCCAAGGGAAACAATCTTTTTATTCAGGCGAATCAAATCATCCTTTGATTCAAAGGTCGGACGTTCTCCCCGCAGCATGAATTCATTATTGCCTAGGGGCTGGATCTCCAGATAATCGTAGAAATTTATCAGTCTTGCGATCTCCTCATCAGGTGCAGACTGCACGAGCGCCTGATAGAGCTCTCCGGCCTCGCAGGCGGATCCCACGATCAGACCCTCCCGGTGCTTCTGCAGCACGCTTTTCGGTATCCTGGGCACTCGGGAAAAATAATTCAGATGCGACCAGGACACAAGCCGATATAGGTTTACTCTGCCGATCTCGTTTTTTGCCAGAATGATCACATGATGGGGGCGCAGCTTTTTGATCGCCTCCTCATCGAGCGTACTCATCTGATTGACGCTGTCCAAATCATCGACATCCCGCTCTTTCAGCATCTGGATAAATTTTACAAATATTTCTGCGGTACAGCCTGCGTCATCCACGGCTCTGTGATGATTTTCCAGAGAGACATCCAAGGCCTTCGCCACATTGTCAAGCTTGTAGCGATTGAGCTGCGGCAAAAGTATCCGGGCTAAAGCCACCGTATCTACTACCGTAAAGTCGCAGGGCAGACCCTGGCGTTCGCTATTCTTTCGGATGAAGCTCATGTCGAAATTCGCATTGTGAGCCACCATTACCGCTCCC
The DNA here is from genome assembly GCA_963640245.1 of Bulleidia sp. Taxonomy (GTDB): domain Bacteria; phylum Bacillota; class Clostridia; order Lachnospirales; family Lachnospiraceae; genus Laedolimicola. The sequence continues at coordinate 632 of CAVHYN010000089.1, read as the reverse complement.
TTGCAAAACTCGAGAAACTGCGGGAGAATCTCCTCGATGACCGGCTCATTCATAACCATCTCATCGTTGATGCTGGTCAGCTTTTCGATCTCAAAGGGTATCGGAACCTGGGGATTTACAAACTTGCTGAATCTGTCGGTAATTTTTCCCTTTTCCACCCGCACGGCTCCGATCTCGATGATCCGGTCATTTTCTGCTGAAAAGCCGGTGGTCTCGATATCGAAGACGACATAGGTATCGTCCAGGCTCTGTCCGGCCGCATCTGTGACGATTTCCTTCAAATCATCCACCAGATAACCCTCGACACCGTAGATTACCTTGAAATTGTCTCCCTTTTCGAGGCTATGGCTGGCATCCGGATAGGCCTGCACGACACCATGGTCGCTGACGGCGATGGCCGTATGTCCCCAGGACTTGGCGCGCTTGATGATATCCTTTACATCCGACACGCCGTCCATATCACTCATTTTCGTATGGCAATGAAGCTCGACTCGCTTGAGCTCACTGTGATCGGCTCTTGGCGTCCGAAAATCCGAAGCCTTCTTGATGCCCACGACAGAGCTGATCGAGAGCTCATTGTCAAATCGATCCATGGCCGTAAGCCCCTTCAGCTTGATAAAGGATCCCTTTTT